>JBGFRX010000009.1:0-26005 GCA_041694885.1 Microcaldota archaeon
CTTCTTAGGCGAACGTTTATATAGTTTTTTCCGGACTAAAGAAAATGGATTTTGAGGTGGTGGCGTGGCATTGTTGGAACCGTTGGACGAATTTCAGGCTATGCGGAGAAGAATGATGTGGTTTTTCGAGCCATGGAAATTCGGCTGGCCCAAATTCGGAATCGAAAAGTGCATGAGGCCTGCAATCGTAGACGTGGAGGAGAAGGGGAGCGAAATAATAGTGACTGCCGAGCTTCCGGGAATGGACAAAAAGGATGTGAAGGTGGACGTGACCGTGGACTCGATTTTGATAAAAGCCGGGAAAAAGGAGGAGAAGGAAGAGAAGAAAAAGAACTATTATTACAAGGAGAGGCGCTATGGCGGCTTTTACAGGAGCATGTCCCTTCCTGCGAAAATCAACCCGAAAAGCGTGAAAGCAATGTATAAAGACGGCGTGCTCGAGATACGGATGAAAAAAACAGCCACTACCAGGAAGAAAAGGACCGAAGTACAGATCAAGTAAAGTCCGTTTTTTATCGAGAACAACTTATTTCGGGATAATACAACCGGGTTCGCTGAACACCTTTTTATTTTTTATCTGCATAATCAATGCATGAAACTGCCGGAACTGAAGGGTGCAGGGGAGCTCATACTTGCAGTAATCATAGCTATTGCATCATTCTTCCTGAGCCCCTGGCTTGCCGAGAATTTCGCGCCGTTGGGCTATCTGGGGGTTTTCATTTTCTCGATTGTCTCTTCTGCGACGATATTCCTTCCCGTCCCATCCTGGATAATGGTGTTCTCGCTCTCAGGATCGCTTAATCCTCTCATTCTCGGCATCACAGCAGGAGTTGGCTCCGGCCTCGGCGAGCTTACAGGGTATTTCGCAGGCAGGGGTGGAACTGCGATCGTTGGAGCGGACAAGTTTTCCCTCCTGAACAGCCACAAGAAATGGATAGCAGAGGCAGAATTCCTCACACTATTCGTAGTTTCGTTCCTGCCCAACCCGTTTTTTGACATCGCGGGCATAGCAGCCGGAATCATGAAGGTGCAGTTCTGGCATTTCCTCATCGCAGTGGTGTTGGGGAAAACCGCGCGTTTCATCCTGTTTGCCTATTTCGGCTTCAGCATCCTGAACTCCTTCGGCTTCCAGTGATCAGATGACAAAACTCGTAATCTTCGACTTGGACGAGACGCTCCTCCGTCTTCCTGTTGATTGGGAAACAGTGAAAAAGGAGATAATCGGATTCGGGAAAAAGGAGGGACTGCGGTTCGACGAACGTTTGCATATAATTCCCCTCTCTGCTGCGATTTCGAATACCGAAAAAAGAAAGAAGATAGTGGATTCCATCTGGAGAAGGCACGAACTCGAGACGCTCGAGAAAAAAGGAATAGAGCGCTATCCAAAAGCAAAGGGGTTCGTGAAAAAACTCCGGGACAAAGGGATTAAGCTTTCCATTGCGTCAAATAATTGCCGTGGGACAATAGAAAAAGCCCTTGGGTTCGCTGGCCTGCGCAACTATTTCGATCTGATTCTGGGAAGGGACGACATCCTGAATACAAAACCCGCGCCTGACATGCTCCTCAAGACAGCGTGGAAATTCAAGCTCGCGAAAAAGGAAATTCTGTTCATAGGTGACAGCGAAAACGACAGGAAGGCGGGGGAGGCAGCTAAAATAAGAACGGTAATAGTGAAGCCGGGCGCGGTTTTTCCAGAGATAAAACTGTAAAAAGATAATGCCGTGTATGATATTCGAACCACTTCGAATCAGTTGTTTCAGCAAAATTCGTTACGTTCTCTGCCTGATCATTGCACTATTGAAGTGATTGCAAAATAGTCCATTTTCTTTATCTCTTCAGTTATTTTCGCAGCGTTCTTCCCGCTTTTTGCAAGGACTACGCAGCTTCCTCCGCATCCGGCTCCGGTTATCTTTGCACCCAGAGCGCCCAATTCGCGCGCCTTCTGCACTATCTCCTCGTTTTCCCTGCTCGATACGCCGAGAGCGGAAAGAAGCCCATGATTTATGTTCATGAGCTCTCCGAGCTCTTCCAATTTTCCGGCTTCCATTGCCTTTGCTGCGTTATTCACTATTCTCTTTTCCACATTGAACAAGTCCCCGTAAATTTCAGGATTCTTCTCCTTCCTTGCCTTAACTTCCGAGATTATTTGCCCTGTGATTGCTTTTTTCTTCCCAGTGCTCCCGATCACTACGTGAAGCGGCTTTCTTATTTTCAGCGGCTTGATGATGTTCCCATTCTCAAGTTTCTGGAAAAGCACTGCCCCTCCGAAAGCAGCGAGCGTGTTGTCTATTCCCGAAGGCGTGCCGTGGTAGACCTTTTCAGCCTCGTATGCGTATGCGGACACCTGTTCATCATTCAAATTCAATCCGTATTCGTCGGACAATGCGCGGACGAAAGCGACGCTCACCGCTGCGCTCGAGCCCAGGCCGCTGCCCATCGGAACATCGCTCTTTATTTTCACTGCAAAACTGTCCTGTATTTTCATCACATTTTTTATCGCTTCGAATCCCTGAAGCAATTTGGCATCAGCATGGCTCGATTCTATCTTCATATGGCTGGATTTGGAAATTTCCACCTCGGTTCTGGCTGAAAGCGCAACTCCAATTGCAGCTAATCCGTAAACAACGAAATGCTCTCCCAAAAGTATCGCTTTCGCATATCCGAAGCCCTTGCCCATGAAATCAGCCCACAGTGATTTTTCTCATGTCCTTCAATTCGGAGAGCTCTTCAGCCATCTCCTCGGTTTTTGCGAATTCCGGCACCGTGAATTTGTATTCCACCAGTCCGCGGTTGAAGTTCATTTCCAACGCCTCCTCCTTTGAATCCGCATCCATTTTATCAGACCTTCGCGACCCTGCCGCGTGGCTTCGCGACTTTCAAATGAGGATATGCAGAAATAAGCACATCGACGTTCGCGTACGGAGCGAAGCCCAGGTTCTCGAAAATGCACTTGAGCAGGAATGCGTCCCGTATCCTGTCCCCGGTTAGCGAAGGCGTGACCTGCCTGAGCGCTTCAGTGAGGTTCACGAACGATTTCCTTTTCCCTTTCGTAACAGCATCCGCTATCGCTTTCAGCCCTCCGTCCAGTCTGAGGAAATCAAACGATTTGTTCACAAGCGTGGTGTTTATGGAGGAGAGTATTGCTGCGACCTCATAGTCTTGCGTCCTTTTTTCCATGCTCATTTTTTTTATGGAAATCCACTCCTTGTACCGCGCGATGAACGCGATCTGTCCTTCGAGCAGTTTCTGTTCCAAGGGTGCGAGGGACGACTGCAGTAGCCGCGAGTTGAGCTTTGCGAAAATCCTGTTTTTGGAAAGAAGAACGCACACGAATTTCGCTTCGGCAACGAGCACGAGTTCCGCTTTCCCAGCCATCCTGAGAAGAAAGTCCTTCCACTCGCCCGGTTTTCTGCTCTCGAGGAATTTCACCATGTCCGGAATTCCATTGCCTTCCGGGATTGCCTTTTCGATTGCATCGCAGTTCACTCCTGAATGGCAGAAAGCCCTGTCCTCTATCTGCTCATGTATGTGCGCGAGCGCAAAAGCAACATCCTGCTCTGTCGCCTTCGCAAGGTCGAAGCGCACGGAATATTCCCAGCCGGAATATGCGCCTGAAAAAATCATCTCATCCATGCTAAACCTCGGATTTCTTCCCTTCACGGGAGAGTATTTCGCGCGCAGCTATAAGCCCGGTGACTCCTGCAGTGACTATCCCTCCGCTAACTCCTGCACCGTCGCCCACCGTGAACAGGTTCGCTATCTTCTTCGTTTCCATCTTCTTGGAAACATCGAGGCGCACTGACTTGAACTTCACCTCAGGTCCATAAAGCAGGGTCGTTTCCTCGTTCACTCCTGGAATGACTTTCGCGAGCATGTCAAGACCTTCCACAATGTCTTCCAGGATGCGCGCAGGAAGCGCCATACTCAGGTCGCCCGGAGTTACCTCCTTGTTAGTGGGCTCTACGTAGCTCTTGTTTATCCTTTCCCACGTGCTCCTCCTTCCCTTTTTCAGGTCTCCGAGGCGCTGCAGAATCGCCTTCCCTCCTCCTATCGTGGTCGAGAGCCGGCATACGCTTTCTCCGTAAAGCGTGGTGTTCTCCAGCGGCTCGGTGAGCCATATCCTGACCAAGAAAGCGAAATTCGTGTTTCCGGACTGTTTGTTTTTCATGCTGTGGCCGTTCACGGAGACGAATTTTCCGTAGTCCTCCGTTATCACGAATCCGGAAGGGTTAGTGCAGAAAGTCCTTGTGAAATCATCGTATTTCCTCGTGCGGATGTGGAATTTCGGATCCCAGTTTATTTCAGTTACCTCCTCCATCACTTCGTCTGGCACTTCCACCCTCACCCCTATATCCAAAGGCCCATAATGGTAGGGCAGCTGGTATTTGGCCGCAAGGTCGAGGAGCCAGCGCGAGCCAGCCCTCCCTGGAGCAAGCACCACGTAGTTCGCCTCGATTTTTTCCTGCTTTCCCTCCACTTCCACAACAACGCCCTTCGCCTTCCCGCCTTCCACAATGAGTTCAACTGCCTTTGTCTTTATCATCAGTTTTACTCCTGCCTTTTTCATTTCCGCCACCATTCCGTTAACTATCTTGGGAAGGAAATCGGAGCCTATGTGCTTCTGCTTTATCGGAATATACTTTATCCCTGTGCGCATCGCCTTGCGCATCAGTTCATTTGCTTTGGGGTGTATTTCCGCCTTCTTCTCCATCCCGTGTTTCACGAACAGCGCATCAACGTAACCAATCAGGGCATCGGCATCGCTTTTCGAGACGAACTCGAGCATATTTCCTCCTATCTCTGGATTGAGGTTTATCTTGCCGTCTGAGAAGGTTCCGCTCCCGCCCACCCCGCTTATGTAATTCAGTCCGACTCCCACGCCGCCGTTCCTGAGCTTTTCCATCCGCTCTTCCACATCCTCTCCCATCTCCACAAGAGTAACTTCCATTCCGCCCTTCGCGAGAAGATGGGCTGCGAATATTCCTCCGGGCCCTGCGCCAACAACAATTGCTCTGACCATGCATTCAACCTCGAATTTTCCAAACAAAAGACGTATTCTTACTCAGGGGGGATTGTTTAAATACCTTATAGTTAGCGTTGTTGTATATCTCGAAATAAGCAAATTTACGGGAGCAAGTTAATCCGGAACAACACATAGCGTTGCAAAACGATTACATTTATATATATCTTTTGCCATATTCATTCCGGGAAGTCCATGCTTTTTAATCAAAAAATTGGGAATAGGTGTTTTCATCATCAGCCGCAGACCAGTCACCAGCCGGAACAGCCCGGCACGAGGTTTTTTGCAAAGGCGCACAAGCAACTTTCGCTGAAACGCTTCTCAAGACCCAAAATAACGATAAAAAACGGACTGGTTGAATGCTCCATGGAGCTTATCCGGGGAAGCATGCCTCCTTATCCCGCCTTGCTTGCGCAGCATGTTGAGCGGCGCATTGCAGGGAAACTCGATTACCGCACCGAAAAAAAATTCATGCGATACGACGCGGCGTACCATTCGTTTATGGCCCTTTTCAGGAATACGGAGAAGGAGTTTGGTTTTTTCGACAGCTATTTCGGCGAACTTATGAGGTGCGGGTTAGTGCGCGACCATCTTTCGATTGAAAAAGAGGTTGAGACGCACATACGGCTCAAAAAAGAGAGCGGAGGCACAGAAATTTTTCCATACATCCATTCATGGTTTTTGGAAAACGGGCGAATACGGAACGAGGGCGGCAAACGCCCTGTGGACTACGGAAATGCGCTGCTCGAGGTTATCCGCTTTGCCGGCAAACAGGGCTTGAAATTCAGCGACTTCTATGAAATATTCGAGGAGGGATTCAAAGGCATACGTTTTGCCAATGCCCTTGAATTCAAAAAATGCGCGCTAATCATGCTGCGCACGCAGAAGGAAATAGGGCCTGACGAACTGGGGGATGTTTTCCTGAAAAAGGCGCTTCCGGAATTACAGGAAGCGGAAAAGTTAACTGCTGAAAAATTTGAAACGATTTTTTCATGGCACTTGGAAATGCATAAAAGGCATGCGGAGCAATCGTAGTTGAAATCCAAAATCAGCTGCTTCGAATTCAACACGAAGAATAAAATCGGGTTTGTACGAATTACGGATAAAGTAGAACAAGTAGTTGGGAAAATAAAACAGAAAGAATGAAAAAGAAATTACGCAAGTACTTCGAGGTCGCCTGCGAAGAAGTGGCTCGAGGAAGAGGTGTCCTCGGACTGGAACTGAGCGCCTCCTACTGATGCACCTTTCACTCCGGTCACGATCGCGACGATTTCGAGGCGCCCTTCGTAGTTCTGGATTATCCTTGCGCCCCATTTCACGTTCGCCTCCGCGTCCATCTTCTCTGTTATTATTTCGCCTGCCTTTATCGCGTCTCCGAGCGTGAGGTCGCTTCCTCCGGAGATGTGTATAAGAGCACCCTTCGCGCCTTCGAACTCCACGTCCAAAAGGCGGTTCTTTATCACGCCCTCCGCAGCTGCGCGCACCTTGTCGGTACTCTTGCCTTCGCCGACTGCGATGAAGCCCACTCCTCCACCCTGCATGATCGCACGCACGTCCGCGAAGTCAATGTTTATGAGCGAGGGTTGGGTTATCGTCCACACGAGGCCGCTTATTGCCCTTGCGAGAATCTCGTCCGCAACTGCGAACGCCTCCTGCATCGGAAGGTTCGGGACCAACTGTACAAGGCGGTTGTTGTCCAGAATTATCACGGAGTCGCAGTGCTTCTTGAGTAGCGCGATGCTCTCATCCGCTTTCTTCTTTCTTGCCCTTTCAAGAGCGAACGGATATGTTACCATCGCGACTACGATTGCGCCCTGTTCCTTCGCGATTTGCGCGGTTATCGGGGCAGCTCCGCCTCCTGTTCCTCCGCCCATGCCCGCACAGATGAATACGAGGTGCGCGCCGTCAACCTCTTTTTCGATGAGCGAACGGTCTATTTCCGCTGCCTTCGCAGCTATGTCCGGATAGCCGCCTGCGCCCAAACCCTTTGTTATGGTCCTCCCAATAAGGACTTTCTTCGCCCTTTCATGGATTATGTTCAGGTGCTGCCTGTCCGTGTTGACTGCAACAAGCTCGCTTCCTTTCACACCGCTCTTTATGAGTCGGTTTATGGTGTTGTTTCCACCACCTCCAACCCCAACCGTAACAATCTTAATCTGGTCAGAGCTTTCCGCTTCCGCGCTTTCGCTCGCGCTCGTTCCCATTACCGATTTCACCAAATCTTCCATTCAAATCACCTGGTTGCCTTGACGTAGAACTTAAAGGGCGCATTTAAATATGTTGAGTTTCACGACGTGGAGTTTTTCTGCATTTATTAGAACTTTTACAACAAAGGGGCTTCTCTCATAAGATAAATATTTAAATGTATTTATTAAATACATTTATTTAGCAAGGCGACAAGGATGTGGGACTCTCCCCAGAACCCACCCATACGCAAACGTTTACCTATGGAGCAGGGGATGAATCCCTTGGCTCGGGTATAATGCCTTAGGTGATGGGATGGTAAAGGTAATCACTATACGCGACGACGTTTACGCGAGCTTGTACAAGATAAAGCGCGCAAAGGGGATGAGCTTTTCCGAAGTGCTCGAATACCTCGTTACCTTGGAGCACCAGAGGAAAGGAAAGCGAACCGACATGATCGCGCTTGCAGGAAGCGTCTCAAGGGACGAAGTGGACAAACGCCTGTTGGACAAACTAAGAAGAGGGTTCTAATGGCCGAAATCAAGATCTGCCTCTCTCCGGAAGTGGTTTTCGATTTCCTCACTGGAGACGATGCAACCATACAGAAAATAAAATTGTACTCGAACGAGGATTTGTGCATAACCTCGCTCACTCTTTTCGAGATAAGGAGCGTGGTGGAAAAGCAGGAAGCAGTCTCAGAATTTCTGAGCTTCATTTCCATACTTGATTTCGATGCACAGGCAGCGGAAACAGCGGCGCGCATCATACGCGAGGACCTACACCATGGAATGAGCAGGAGCACCAAGAACACGATCAATGCCGCGATATGCATTGCGAACAGCGCGTTCCTGTTTACCAAGGAGAGGATGGGCTTTGATGGAGTAAGGGGACTAAAACTAGTTTAATAAAACGTTTCAGAAATTTTGTGCAACAGCGCCTCGCGTGCAACAGGACTGGTTGCTGCGATTGGGCATTTCTATTTCTTTCCCTTCATCAGCTCGTACATCTCGATAACTTCCTGCGTGGTCGTGCCCTCCTTCGCATCCTTGTCCATGCGCAGGCGCATCATTCTCGGGAAGCGGAGCGCATAGCCCCTTTCGTCTTTCATACCGCACCTGTGCGTAGGGCTCAAAGTGATGTCGTCAAACGCGATTTCTGCGACGTATTTCGGCTGCACCCAGAAGTCTGGCTTTATTTTCCAGTCCAGATCCGCAGCCGGCTCTTTCGTCCTTATTTCGGAAAGCATCTCCTGCAGGTTTTTCATCTCCTCCTCGCTGTAGCCGGAGCCCACTTTCGCGACCGTCTCAAGTTTCCCGCGCTCCGGGTTGTACACGGCAACGAGCAATCCACCGAATTCGAATTCAGCGCGCGCCCCTCTTCCCAAAAAATAGCCCACAATAACAGCGTCAACACTATCAACGGCTTTTCCGTAGCTCTTTTTCAGTTTTATCCATGCGAACTTTCTTGCGCCTGCGACATAGGGCGCATCCAGGTCCTTTGCCATTATTCCCTCGAGCCCTTTTTCCAGGGCTTCGGAAAATATTCCCTCTATCTCTTCTGCGCTTTTCGCAATCTTTTTTTCTGAAATTTTCAAAATACCCACGGGAAATACTTTTTCCATTGCCTTCCTTCTTTCGGAATATTTTTCCTGTGTATAGTCCTTTCCATTCGTGTACATGAGATCGAAAACATAGACGTAAAGGGGGTATTCCTTCGCGCTCTCGCTTATCCCGTATTTCCTTCTCCTGTGCATGGTTTCCTGGAAGGAGTAGAAACGGTTCTTCTTTTCGTTGAAAGCAAGCGCCTCGCCTTCGAAGATTATTTCATCGCTTTTCAGCCGGCGCACCGCTTCTATTACATCAGGATACATGAACGTAATCTTCTCCAGTTTGCGCGAATAAATCTCCACATGGTTTCCCTTTTTGTGAATCTGCATCCTGAACCCGTCGAATTTGAATTCCACTGCGCATTTGCCTATTTTTCCCATTATGTTCTCGGGAGTGGCGAGGCGCTCCGCAAGCGCTGGCCTTATGGGCTTGAAAATTTCGATTTCGAAGTCCTTTATTTTCCCGGCCGCTTCGATAAATGTTTTCGCAACTAAACCCAAATCAGAGCATAGGTTATACGCCCTCTCCAATTCATTCCTCAAACGTTTGTCCCCCGCCTTTGCGATTGAAAGCGAATCGAGAATTGTGGGATCTCCGATTCCGAGGCGCAATTGACCTGCCACGAACCGCACTATGAATTTGCCTTCAGAAGGAGAAGCGTTGTTCAAGAGTTCTGCAAGAAGCTTTATCTTCAGTCCCTGGCTTCCTGTCCCTCCTGCTTTCGCTATTTTCACCATCGTATCGTAGATGTAAGATGCGTCCATCTCTTTTGCGGCAAGCGCCTGTTGCCTTTTCCTTTTCAGAAACGATTCGACCACGAGCCCCAAATCTCCTGATTTCTTGTATTCCTTCTCCACTTCTTTCATGGAATAGCCGGTCGAACTTGCGATCGCCTGCATCGCAAAGCGCTCGCCCATCCCCAAGTCGATACCTGCGTAAGGAGGTGCAAGAATCCCTTCTATAAGATAAGTTATTTTTTTCGCTTCCCCGGGCTCTGCTGATTTGTAGATGTTTGCGAGCAGACCGGACATTTCGAGCCGGCCGCTCTTCTTCTCTATCTCTTCGAAC
This sequence comes from Microcaldota archaeon, assembly GCA_041694885.1. Lineage (GTDB taxonomy): Archaea > Micrarchaeota > Micrarchaeia > Anstonellales > Bilamarchaeaceae > JAHJBR01. The sequence goes on from JBGFRX010000009.1 coordinate 9,880, forward strand.
GCCGAGGCAAGTTCGCGGAAAAGCATGAGCGGGATTCGCCGCAAGAGTTTATAATTCCCCCATCTTACGTCAGTAGATGGTTGTTTGTCCTGGGTTTCCAGCAGCCGATATTCTTTTCTTTCGGTTTATTTTCGACCCCAAATGAAGAATATAGAGTTAAAAATCAAAAGCGCAAATAATTCCGTATTATAGCCCCATCGTCTAGCGGTCAAGGATAGCGGGCTTTGGGCTGTTTTCGGTCTTGTGTCTCGGGTTCCGCACAACGCGAAACCGGAAACGGAAAACCGGGAACAGGCAGTTACCCGTTGGCATCGGTTCGAATCCGATTGGGGCTAAGGCATTTTTTTTATTACGGAACTCTGAACTTAAAACCCGGATTTCGGTTAGCCCCAGAAGGGAATCGAACCCCTGACTTCCTGTTTACGAAACAGGCGCTCTACCGCTGAGCTACTGAGGCGCATAATGACGTGTTGGCCGTTTGGAGTTTCGCGTCTTGCGCTTTGAAATCACAAAACACGAAATGTGGACAATTATTTCCTGCCCTCATATTTTATATATGTATATTGTTTATTTGTTTGCGGTGGTTTTCATGAAAGGGCAGGGCTCTACTGAATATCTTGTCATTCTGGCAGTGGTGCTGATCGTCGCATTGCTCGTCATCGGACTTCTTGGGCAATTCACCGGCTTCGGAACTGGCGCGCTTGAGCAGCAGAGCAAGGCATACTGGCAGGCAGCATCCCCATTCTCCATCCAGAACATAAAAGTCAGCGGGAACAGCGTGCAGATGGACGTAAAGAACCAGCTTTCCCAGCGCGTGAATCTCACCAATGTTTCCTTCGACGCGGTGGACATAAGAGCAACGTCCGCATTTTTCGCCCCTGGCCAGACGGCGACAGTGAGCGGCACTGTAAGCGGATTCAACTGCAGCGCAGGTCAGCCGTTCGAATTCACCACGGTGAAATTCACTTACAACCAGGGCGGCATCTCCGCACTCATCCAAACAGGGGACAAGGCGCTCGTGGGCAAGTGCTCGTAGTTTTTCCTGAATTTTCCCTTAACGAGGAGTAAGAGTTTATAAGCTTGGAAAGAAAGCGGCTCAGGTTCTGATTTCTCCTATCAATTTCGCTTTGTAGAATGTTGCGAGCGACTTCACCACTGCGATCAAAGTGAATGAAAAAGCAAGCACGAGCAGCACTTCGCTTTTATTCATCAGGTAAAGCACGAATAGCAGAACAGGATAGGCGAACTGCCTTCCCATGTTTTCGAGCATCTCGAACTGGAAAAACAGAAGCTTTTTTTTCTCCTCGTACCTTATCGCATTTATTCCAGCCATCTGTCCAAGGAGCATGAGGAAAATGCCTGCAAATGCGAGCGAAACGCTCTGCGAAAGCAGGAATGCGTAGACGCCAAAGAAGACAAGTATTTCGCCGAGCAGCGTGAACAGACCATCCAGGATTTTTAATATCCACAGCCGCGCAGTCATTGGAAAACCCGGGCGTTTTCAGTTTCCGGATTCTCCGCAATGCGCAGGAGCCGGTTGTATTTTGCAGTGCGCTCCGCGCGCGCAGGAGCCCCTGTCTTTATCTGCCCTGCCCCTATTCCAACTGCGAAATCGGCTATGAAACTGTCTTCAGTTTCTCCGGAGCGGTGGCTCACCACTATCCTTATTCCATTGCTTCTGCATATTTCAGCGACTTCGAGCGCCTCGCTCACAGTTCCTATCTGGTTTATTTTCAAAAGCAGGGCGTTCACCGCCTTCTTTTCTATCGCCGTTTTCAGCCGCTTCGGATTAGTGACGAGCAAATCATCCCCGACTATCTGCACCTTCGTGCCTATTTTCTTCGTGATTTCAGCAAAAGTTCCAAAATCGTTCTCTTCGAACGGGTCCTCGATGGACAGTACTTTGTATTTCCCGGTCATTTCAGAATAGTAGCTGAGAAGCTCTCCGCTCTCCAATTTCCTTCCATCTATTGAATATTTTTTCCCATCGAAAAAGGAGCTCGCGGCAGCGTCTATCGCCAGCCCGATTTCCTTTCCATAGCCGGCTTCATCTATTGCAAGCGAGATTTCCTCCATCGCATCCAAGCAGCTTGAAATTGGAGGTGCGAATCCGCCTTCGTCGCCTACGTTCTTCGCTCCTGCGCCGTATTTTTTCACCAGCCGCTTTCCGAGGATGTGGTAAACCTCCGATGCCATCTGCAATGCTGAACTGAAGTCCTTCGCTCCTTTGGGGATTATCATGAATTCCTGTATCACAAGCGCGTTTCCCGCATGCTTCCCTCCGTTCAGGATGTTGAGCATCGGAACAGGCAGAATGTCTCCACCCAAATATTGGTATACGCTTTGCTTTTTCGAGCGCGCTGCAGCAGCCATGACGGCCATGGAGACCGCGACTATTGCGTTCGCGCCTAATTTGCCCTTATTTTCGGTTCCATCCAGCTCAATCATTTTCGCATCTATTTTTTTCTGTCCGTAAACGCTTTCGCTCAAAAGCGCGGGCGCGATTATTTTATTTACATTCCAGATTGCCTTCAGGACCCCCTTGCCAAGAAACCTTTTCCCTCCGTCGCGCAACTCGCACGCTTCGTATTTCCCTGTGCTTGCTCCGCTCGGAGCAATTGCGCTCGCAACCGAAGCAGCAGTAACCACTTCTGCTTCCACTGTGGGATTTCCCCTCGAATCCAGCACTTCGCGCGCAAAAATCCTCTCTATTTTCATTTCATCATCCAGAACGCAGAACTCTTGATACTAAACTTAATCATCTGCAGGCCAGCCATTGCGCGGCTGGCCTATCTCGTTCACCGTATCCAGGAGCATCTTCTGCATCTCCACTGGCTCCAAATTCTCGAGCGCCTTTATCGCGAACTCGAGCTTTGCCTCGCTTTCGGAATGTATGGTGAACAGCAGATCTCCTGCCTCGACCCGGTCGCCCTTGAGCCGGCAGAGGTAAATGCCCGCTCCCTTGTCTCCCGGAGCGCCTGCGATCCTTGCGATCTTGGAAATCGTCTTGTTGTCCATGTGGCTTATCTTCCCCGCACGCTCCGCCTTCACTTCGTACTTGTATTGCCCTATCGGCATGTCGTCGCTCCTCACCCTGGGGTTTCCCCCCTGCAATTCGATTATTTCCTTCATCTTCGCGAGCGCCTTGCCGCTGTCTATGAAATGCTCTGCGACCTCGTAGCCCTTTCTCTTCTCCACCTTTCCAGCGAGCTCGAGCAGTTTCCCGGATATTATCAGGCCCTTGTGCCTCAGATCCTCGGGCCCTGCCCCTTCGAGCACCTGAAGAACGTCGCGAGCCTCGAGCGCAGGGCCTATGCCATTCCCGACCGGCTCGCTTCCGTCCGTTATCAGCGCTTCGACATTCATATCAAGCATTTTCCCTATCTTCAGGAAATCCTGCGCGAGCTCCTGCGCCTCCTGCATCGAGGATATCTTGGTGCCCCTTCCTATCGGTATGTCTATCGCAACATGCTGCGCACCCACGCTTTTCTTCTTGGCGAGGATGGAGGAAAGGAGCACTCCTTTCGGGTCCAAACTGAGGGGATTCCTTATCTTTATCAATTTGTCGTCAGCGCTCGCGAGGTTCAGGCCTCCGCCCCACACCATCGCGCCATAGGACTTGAGCACTATCTCCTTCAGCTCTTCGATTTTGAAATCCACTTTCGCAAGCACCTCCATCGTGTCCGCGGTCCCTGCGGAGCTGGTTATTGCCCTGCTCGAGGTCTTGGGGATGTATATTCCCGCTGCAGCGATTATGGGCACGGTTATCATGGTTGTACGATTGCCTGCAACGCCGCCCACGCAATGTTTGTCCGCAACCGGGCTTTTTCCCAGATCCAATTTATCTCCGCTCGCGACTATGCTATCTGTCAGGGAGACGATTTCGCTGTCGCTCAGGCCATTTATGTACATCCCAGAAACCCACGCACCCAATTCGCCCTCGCTCAGGCGGTTGTTCATGAGGTCACTTATTATCGTCTCCACTTCCTTCTGCTCCAACTCTTTTTTATCCAGTTTTTTCCTTATGTACTCGAGCGATGCAGGGCGATTGAGGTGCACGATCTCCACTATGTCATTATCGCCTATTTCGAGCTCGTCGCTTACGTCCTTGAACACGCCTATCTCACCTTGCTTCACCACATCGTCACCAGCTACATCCACCACGATCGCGAGCTCCTTTCCCCTGAACCGCACGATTTCCCTGTACCCAGCATAGATGTCATTCTGTTGCGCCTCGCGCTTGTTGAGCACCACTATCTTTTTCCCAGTGTATATGTTGATCTTCCTCGCCTGCACGATGTATGGCCTTATACGCCACACGTCTACGTGCTTCCTCTCCTTTTCCACATAGACGATCTGCCCGGGCTTGTGGATGGTGTAGGTGCTATTTTTCCTGCTCCTATTTTCCGGTTTTCCGTTTCCGTCCTTCTTGTTTTTTGCCATGACGATCAATAGTTAAATCTCAGTTATCTGGAGACCGAGTCGCTGGGTCGCGATGCTCCACAGCGACTGCGGAGGTATCACGCCTATTTCGGTAATGTAGCCATTGATATATCGGGCAGCGGTTGCATCGAACGCCGGGTTGCGAACCTTCACGTTCCGAGGCGCGCCTTCCCACACCTCCTCCCTATCCCTTTCCTCTATCTGCTCGCGATTGCCGTAAAGGGTGAGCGGATCGTACTTGTAGAGTTCTGCTGCGCTGTAGAAGCTCACGTCCTGCGCCCTTGCGATATGAGCAACTGTGGAAGTCCCGATCTTGTTTATGAGATCCCCCATAGAGGTTATCGCATCTGCGCCCACTATGCAAAGGTCTGCCTTCTTCATGAAGAGGTGCATCGCGCTGTCAACTGCAAGGGTGACTTTCACCCCGTAATCAGCGAGCTCTTTCGCAGTTGTTCTTCCCTGGAATTTCGGCCTTGTTTCGAGTGCGATAACTTCGAACTCCTTGCCTATGTCCCTTGCTCTTTTCATGACTCCGGTTACTGTGGAGCTGTGGCAGTGGGTAAGAACCACACCGCCATGAGGGACCAATTTCGAGCCGTAATCGCATATCCTTTTCTGGTTGCCCTCCATTTCGTCGAAATAAGAAACGGCTTCCTTCACTATCGCCCTTTTAAGCACGTTCACGTCCAAAGCAGGATGGGTCTTTATCTGCATGAGCGTGAACCTCACTGCGTCGCTTATCGCATTTCTCATCATGGGCTCAGTTGGCCGCGCGCCTGCGAGCCCATCGCCCACCTCGAGAAGTTCGGAATACAATTCGGACTTTGTTTTCGCCTTGGATTTCTGGGTCTGAATGATGAGCGCCTCTATCGCGCTTTTCGCAACGTTCCTCGCACCCTGCACTCTGAGCGCCTTTATATCTTTTATTATGCGCTCCACTTCGCGTTCCATCAGAACCACCACCTGAGCGTTTCCAGTTTTGCTGACAATCGCACTGCTTCGGATTTAGAATATGATGTGAACAATATAAACGTTTCTACTCTATTATGGAGAAAGAAATGCTTTTACCGCAAGCGCAACTGCGAACGTGCCCATGAATTTCTTTCCTCACGTTTTTAATATTTTCTCGTGCATTTGTTTGCAGTACCGGTGAAGATTATGCTGGAGGAGATAACACAAGTGATATTCGGGTTGCCTGGCGGCAGGATAACTGCTGCGCTTGCGCTGTTCGTGATTTTCTGTGCTGGGTTCTATGCAGTGTACAAAGCGCTCTTTTTTCTGCTGAGAAAAGCAGCTGAGCGGACTAGGATCGATTTTGGCGACGCGATGCTTGGGCGCATGGCCGATCCTGTGCGCTTCTTCGTTCTTTCTACCGGGGTGTTTCTTGCGCTCAGCTACACTTATCCTGAAATTTCGATCGGAAGCGCAGGGCTCGCCTCACTTTACACCCTCATGCTCATGCTTAACGGCGTATTTGCGCTCGACCGGTTTCTTTCAACTGCGCTGGACTGGTACAAGAAGGAACTTGGACATAAGACCGACTCGAAAATGGATAACGAGCTGGTTCTTATAGTGAAAAAAGCGGCGCGCATCGTAGTCTACACTCTCACGCTGCTTGTGGTACTCGGAAACCTCGGGATCGAGATAACCCCCTTTCTTGCAGGGCTGGGCATTGCCTCCCTTGCAGTTGCTCTCGCGCTCCAGGATTCGCTGGGCAATTTCTTCGCAGGAATGAACATAGCTGTGGACAGGCCGCTCAAAAAGGGCGACTTCATAACTATCGATTCAGGAGCAGAAGGGATAGTGGAGGAAATCGGTTGGAGGAGCACCAAAATGACAACTCCGCAGAACAACCTCGTGATAATACCCAACACCAAACTGGCGCAGAGCATAATAACGAATTACTCGCGGCCTGATGAAACGGTGAAGCATGGCGGAACAGTTTTGGTTCCGTACGATGAGGATGTTGAGCGCGTCTCAGAAGCGATAAAAAGGGCAATCGGCGAGGCAGCTGCAAAAAGCGCCAACCTGATCAGGAATTTCAAACCGGTGGTGTACCTCGAGTCGCTCGGCGACTCTTCCCTCAATTTCAGATTCACTTATGCGGTAAAAAGTTATTTTGTGCGCGCCGCTGCCCAAGACGAGGTGAACCGCGCCATATTCCGCAAATTCTGGAAAGAAAGGATAAAGATACATTTCTCAACAAAAACTGTTCATTCGCATCAGGCAAAAAGCAAGTGAAGGGAGCGCCCATTATTTTATAATGAAGGTGCCGGGAATCATGCCCATCCAGCAGCTCCATCTCCACGTTCCTGCTGCAACTGGAGTGAATTCAAACGTGTTCTCGCCCAAATTCGGTTTGATGTGCAGTGTGTTCTCTTTCACCCACATGTTGTCTGGCAGCGTACCTTCTATCTTCATGTACTGTGCATAATTCGGGAATATCATCTCGTCTCCGCACGAGGATAGCTTCACGGCATCTATTACCCAACGCACCTTTATTCCTTTCTGCAGGTTGAACGTGTCCGGAAACCAGTCCGCACCATTCACACTCATCCTTATCTCCTGCACCTGCCCGGATGATGAGGAATTTGTGAGTGTGCTTTCGTCAGCTGGCTGCGGAAACAGGTCTATGCCCTTTCCGAGCAGCGTGAGCCCCGTGTTAGCCATTATCAGGCCTAGTACGATCACCAGCGCTCCGGAGAATTTCATTATCTTGTGCACATGCTTGACGATGGCACTCAGGCCGAAGCCAAAAATCATCATCAGGGGAAGAGTTCCCAGGCCGAATGCGAAAAGCGCGAGAGCGCCGTTTACAGGGCTTCCTGTTCCTGCAGCGTAAATGTACATCGCCTGCAAAGGTCCGCATGCAAGGAAAAGGCCGTTCGCAAGCCCTATCCTGAACGGGCCTCCTTTCTGCATCTTCTCGAAATTCGCGAAAGAAGGGAAGCGCGGCTGCAGTTTTCTTAGGACAGGAAAGATGTTCAGCATATTCAATCCGTAGATTATCAGGAACACGCCTGCGAGCACGCCTATCGAGCCCCGCAATTCCGGGGTAAAGGAAATAACTGAGCCGATTAAGCCGAAAACAGCGCCCATTAGGGTATAGGAAATGAGTTTTCCTGCGCCGTATTCAAGGTGGGATGATTTGTTCTCCTTGTTTTCAACGCCTTCTTTCGATGAATAGGCAACTACGAAGCTTCCGCACATGCCCAGGCAGTGCAATCCGGTAATAAGGCCAAGCGCAAAAAGCACTGGCAGGGCGATATCTACTGTGAGTGAAATGCCTTCGATGTTTTTCCCGTATGCGAAAAACACGTATGAAATCAGCAGTGCGCCCAAAAAGACAAAAAACAGCCCATAGGGGATTTTCCGCTCGTTTTCGTTTTCCGTTCCCTGAGATGGATTTTCGCTCATGCTCCAAACCCCTTATTCCAGGAAGCCGCCCTTCCTTTCCTCTTTTCTGACTTCCCCTCCAAAATCGTAGCCCACGCGTTCTATTGCTTTCTTCAGCCCCAATACGTCTATCTTTGCATCATCGTATATTATTTTGGTGGTCTCGCTCACATAGTTTGCCTTTGCCTCCATTACCCCCTCCACATTCATGAGCGCGTTTGAAATGGAGCGCTCGCACGATGGACACGTCATTCCCATCGTTATTATTGTAATTTCCTTCATCCTATCACCTCAGGATCGTTCACCATTTTGGCCTCATTATTTCCTTCACCCACATGAACACTGAATTTTCAGGGGCTGAAACCATATATATTGATTTGTGCAACTTCGGTTTCAAAAAACGATACCATTTTTATAGGCACTTGAAACTGAGGTAAAAGTTTATAATTCCCCTGTCTCAAACCGCGAAATTACTGAGATGGGAAAATCTTAAGCGCTTACGAACGAAGAAATAATTATATAGGACCTAAGACCTCAATATTGTTCATGAACTTTTCCAAAAATGCAAGAACAATGGGTGCTATAGGGGCGGTGTTGCTGCTTGTTGCGGCAATCTATTCCATTCCAATTGCGCTGAAGACAATGGAGCCGGAGGTATGCACAGTGGAAGGCGAATGCCAGCACGAGCTATTCGCGAACAACCTCATAGCAATTATGCCGCTCGTCCTTCTTCTGGGCATTGCAATGGGCGCAGGTGCTTATTATGTATTTTCCGAAAAGAAAGCTGCTGCGAAGCCAGTAAACAGGGAAGCATTATACAAACTTCTCGAGCCGGATGAAAGGAAAATATTCGTGAAAATTGTGGAGAGCGGTGGAAAGGCGCTCCAGTCCGAAATATCACGGCTGGAGGGAATAGGAAAAGTGAGGGCGCACCGCGCAATAGAAAAAATGGAGAAAAAAGGAATAATGGAAAAGGAAGAGCTGGGCAAAACTAATATCCTCAAGCTTCCGCGCGAACTCGGCGAGCTATTCTTTCAATAGGGTTCTGAGTTCGAACACGTGCTCCTCCTCGTCCTGGATAATGTGCCTCAGCTTGTGCTCGATATATTCATACTCATATTTCAATTCGCCTTTAGCACCTTTGAGCGCTTCGTAAATCCCCTTGTAATAGTCGATCGCGTCGCGCTCCCCCTTCAGGTTCACTTTTAGTATTTCCCCGGTTTCTTTGGCTGCGTGCGTCTCCGCAAGCATCATCGAGGGCTCGCCGTCTAAGATGGAGATGCACTGCCTGAACAGGCCTTCATGCTCCTCCTCGTCCCCTGCGATCTCCTTGAGCCGCGCCACTATGGGGTCGGTTTCAAGACCTTTCACAATCTCTGCGTGCGCAAGGTACTGTATCCTTGCCGCATGCTCGAGCTCGAGCGCCTTGTTCAGCATTGTGATGAGTTCTTCCTTCTTTTCCATGCAACCACCGAAAAAATTACTCCTTATTATTTTATATGGTTTTCTATTCCATTTTCTTTCAAAATGATTGAGGAGTTTTCCGAAAATCCCGCGCGTTCATCCTTCGCCTAAGTAGAGTTTCAGAACAATCATCAACGCGAGACCGAACGCATACACCAGGAACGTCTTCAGCCGCTTCATCCCTTCGGTCTTGTGCATCTCTGGAACAAGGTCCGCTGCCACTATGTACAGAAAGCCGCCGGCCGCGAACGGAATGAGAATGGATACGAACGCGGCAGTCGCCTGCGAAAGGTAATAGCCGCCTATGCCGCCGAGCACGCAGGTCGCCTGCGCAAGGAAGCTGTACAATATCGCCTTTTCCTTTTTTTGGCCGCCGTGCACGAGCGCGCCGAAAATTCCAAGCTCCTGCGGTGCCTCGTGAAGGATTATCATCGCGGTGGTAATGATGCCAAACGGTACGCTCACAAGGAAGCTCGCGGCTATCACGAACCCGTCTATTATGTTGTGCAGCGCGTCGCCTATGGGCATAAGGTAGGAAAAGGGATGGACGTCGCATCCCTTGCAGAAATGCCAGTGAAGGTATGTCTCAAGAAGCTGGAACACGAGGAAGCCGAGAATCGCGAATGCGAAAACCGGCAGCGCTGCGCTCTTTTCGAGCGCCTCAGGAAGAAGATGTAAAAATGCACCGCCCAAAAGCGCGCCTGCCGAGAACGCCATGAGGTACAAGCTCAGTCGTTTTAGGGCATTTTCCCTTATCCAGAGCGAAAATATCCCTATCAGGCCAACCAAACTGTTCACGACAGTGGCGAGGATTATCCACAAGAGCGTTTCCATAAGTCCCTTTCCTCCTTATCGTTTTAAATCATTTGGGAATCGGGCAGTGGGTGCGAGCAGTTTGACATCCTTTACAGCTGCAAGGCAAGGCCATCTTCCGCAACCACTGTATTCTGAAATATCTCCCTCGCCTCCTTCAAAAGTTCAGCTGTGTCATTGTACCTTCCGCTCATGTGCGTGAGAACCAATTGCTTCGCTCCGGCCTCCTTCGCTATTTTCGCCGCCTGCTCTGCTGTGCTGTGGTTCCTTTCCTTCGCCTCCTTCCCGAATTCCCTGGCGAACGTCGCCTCGTGTATCAGAATATCCGCATCTTTCGCCGCATCTACGGTGCTTTTTGAGGGAAGGCAATCGCCTGCATAGACGATTTTCCTCCCTTTTTTGGTCCACGTAACGTCGTCGAGGTTTATTTTCTTCCGCCCAACCATTACATGCCCCTTTTCCTGTATTTCACGGAAGAGGACGCCCTTCAGCCCCAATTTGTGCGCCTTTTCCTCGTAGAATTTGAGCCGGTCGTGCTCCTTGTAAACGAATCCGAAACTCTCGCGGTCGTGCTTCACCCGAAAAGCGGAAATGGCTGCCTCAGAGTCCCTCAGCAACTCACCTGCCTTTATCTCCTGCAAATCCAGGAAGTCCCATTTGTTTATGAGCGCGCCCTGGAAGCCCTTCGGAGCGAATATAGTGAGCTTTTGTGCAAATGAACTTGAGAGACGGAGCGTTTCCATAAGCCCGAAAATCCCGAGAAAATGGTCCAGATGGAGATGGGAAATGAAAATTGCCTTGACGCTGCCGAATCCTATTTTGTATTTCATCATCTGCCTTTGTGCACCCTCCCCGCAGTCGAAGAGATACAGCTCTTTCCCTCTTAGGGCAATGGATGGAAGAGAACGATCTACCGTTGGAATAGACGCGGAAGTCCCGAGAAAAGTCACTTTGAGCATAATGATGATTGGCTCCGCAAATTTATAAAATTGCACGAATAGACGGCAAAATTCAGAGCTCAAGACAGAAAAGTCGAAATATGAAACCGCAGATACAGATGTGTTTCGGATTACTGGATGAAGCCCTTCGTGCTGCTAACTTTTTAAACGTTCGTTGCGTCGTATGGGGCGGTGAGTTTATGCAAATTTCCTATGGCAGTTCGGACCTGACTGACTACTCGGATTTTGGAGTTGGATTTGTTTTCGATGATGCGCTGGAAATAAAATTGAGTGCGAAGGCGAAAGCGAGGTATGAAGCGCAGTGCAAAAGCAAAGCGTTCGAAGGCAAATTGATGCAGACGGTGCAGTTGCAGGAGGATGGAAGAACCGCGCTGATCATCGGACTCGGGAAGAAAGACGAATTCGACCTGGAATGGCTGAGAAGAGGGGCTGCGTCCGCTTACAAAATTACCGAAGGAATGAAGGCGGGAAAACTGGAAATCGTATTGCCAAAAATTACCGCAAACGAAAAGGAGTGCTCTCAGGCGGTTACGGAGGGCGCGCTCATTGCTTCATACAAATTGGACAAATACAAGAGCGGGGACGGGAAGAAAAAGGATGAACGCGAAATCGAAATTTTTGTGTGCGGAAAAAGCGAAAGGGAAATTTCAGAAGGAATAAGTTTGGGAAAAATAATGGCCGGGGCGCAGAACTACGTGCGTGAATTGGACGAAAAGCCTGCAAACGTAATAAGCCCTGGGACTTTTGCGGAGGAGGCGAAAACGATTGCGAAGCAGTATGGAATGCGGATTGAGGTTTTGGAAAGAAAGGACCTGGAGAAGAAGGGGATGAACGGAATACTTGCAGTAGGGAAGGGGAGCGCGAACGAGCCGATGATGGTTAGCGTGGAATACGACGGAACGCGAAACCGAAAACCAGGAACAGGTGCTGCGCCCCTTTACGCAGCAGTGGGAAAGGGGATAACCTTCGATTCAGGGGGCATATCAATAAAACCCTCGAAGAACATGCACGAAATGAAATATGACAAAAGCGGGGCGTGCATAGTGCTAGGGGTCCTGAAGGCAGCTGCGGAATTGAAATTGCCCGTGCGCATACTCGGAGTTATGCCCCTTGCCGAGAATAAGCCGAGCGGGACAGCGAGCAATCCGGGCGACATAATCAAAATGTACAATGGGAAGACGGTTGAAATACTGAATACCGATGCGGAGGGGCGGCTCATCTTGGGCGATGCGCTCGCGTATGCAGCGGAGAAGAAGCCGACTGCGATCCTGGATGTCGCAACGCTCACTGGCGCGATAATCGTTTCGCTCGGAAGGCACGCGATAGGGCTCTTTTCAAACGACGCGAAACTCGGGGAAAAGATCAGGACTGCTGGCAACAAGACGTTTGAAAGGGTTTGGGAATTCCCGATCTGGAAGGAATACAGCGAAATGATAAAGGGCGACTTCGCGGATATAAAGAATATAGGCACAGAAGGAGAGGCGGGAAGCATAACTGCAGCGGCATTCCTGAAGGAATTTGTCGGAGAGGCGAAATGGGCGCACCTGGATATTGCCGGAGTGGACAATGTGGTTGGGAAGCATCCGCTGATTGATAAGGGAGCAACTGGGACAGGAGTGCGGCTTATGGTGCAGTCCCTGGTTGAATTGCAAAATGCGGAATAATAAAGCGGAATAAAAAGAAGAAGAGAAAAAGAAAAAAAATTTACTGCGGTTTTGCCTTCGGCTTCGATTTGACTATTTTCACTTTCGAAGGCGTGAGGAGTATCATTTCCGGCGTGAGCAGGGCAATGTCGCCATCCGTTTTCCCGGAATACGACTTCAATTTTCCTATGATGGTCTTGAGCCGGTTGGGCTGCTTGGAAAGCGGAAGCACGTTCAGGATTATTATGTTCCTCTCGCTGAGTTCCCTTGCAGCCAAATCCGCATCCCCCTCGTTCCTCAAGTCGATCCTTTTCACGTAGAAGTCCGCCGGCGGGTTTACGACATCGCCTTCGACTTCGAGCATGTCCTCTATATTCGTTGTTTCGGTCGTTTCCCCTTTTCCCAAAATTCTGTCCAAAATTCCCATTTTTTCACCTGAAAATCGCCTAAATCCCGCGAATGTACACGAGGGAATAAATAGGCATTTCAATTAATAAATCTTTCCCCGAGCGAACGCGAACGTCGGTAACGCGCATTTCGTGCGAAGATTATAAAATCTATACGAGCTTATTTACCTCCCTTCATTTCTATTGGAAATTCTATCTAATTTCCAATGCGCACAAAATTTATGAAAATTTGTGCTCAGGTGGGCCGGATGGAAAATCAGCACAACATATTTCTGGACAGGAACGTTCTTTCTCCGCACTACGTGCCAGGCGAGCTCCCATTCAGGGAGAAGGAGATGGACGAGATAGAGCGCACGATATTCCCTGCGGTAAAAGGCCAGAAGCCGAGGAATCTTTTCATATACGGAAAAACCGGGACCGGGAAGACGTGCAGCGTACGAAGGGTTGTGGAAAAATTGGGCGCGAACGCAGGCAGTGCAGTAATGACTTACGTGAACTGCAGGATATACAACTCGAGATACAGGATAATGCAGAAGATACTCAGGCAATTCGTTCCTGAGCTCGAGAAAAGCGGGTTCGGGCTCCCTTTCCTCTACGAGAAGATGATAGAGGCGATGAACGGGGGAAGGCAGATGCTCGTGGTGCTCGATGAAGTGGACATGGTGAAGGATTTGGACGAGCTGGTTTATACGCTCACGCGCTCGAACGATGAGGCGAAGGCAGGAGGCGTTTCCATGATAGGGATTTCAAACAAACTGTCGTTCAAGAACGAACTGGATGCGAGGAGCAGGAGCTCGCTCTACGAAAGCGAGATGATTTTCGCTCCTTACACTGCGCCGCAGCTCAAGCGCATATTGGAGCAGAGGGCGCGACTCGGCATCGCTTCCGGGGCTGTGGACGAATCAGCTGTGAATCTCGCTTCTGCGATAGCTGCGCAGGAGACCGGGGATGCCCGCTACGCGCTCAAATTGTTCGAAAAAGCAGCGGAGATAGCCGAGGTCGGAAGGAAGGAAAGAATAACTGACAGCGAGGTGGAGGCGGCTCGGAAGAAAGTGGATATAGACCTTGCGGGGGAGACAATAGGCACGCTTCCTGAGAACCACCAGTTCGTGCTTTATGCGATCGCGCGGCTCACTTTGCGCGGAAGCAGGTATTCCAAGCTCGAGTTCGAGAGTGAAAGCGGCTTCCTGATTTCCGGAGAGGTTTACGAGGAATACGAACGAGTGGCAAGAGAAGCTGGAAAAAGGGCAAGGAGCTCGCGCTGGTACAAGGAATACCTTTCGGATCTGGAGACGCTCGGGCTGATAACGCTCACGATGAGTGGAAGGGGGATAAGGGGGCACACCACGCTCATAAAGCTCGGATACGACGCAAAGGACATGGCTGCGCTGCTCTGGAAGCGTTTTGGGGCTGAGCCGCGCACTGCTTAGAGGAAGAAGATGGACGAAACCGATTTCATTTTTCAGTTGGGGCAATTGAAGCGCACTCCCCGGAGCGGATGGTTGTCCATAGGGATAAAGGACTGCGAAAGCGTTGCGGAGCATTCCTTCAGGAGCGCGCTCATTGCCTATCTGATTGCGAAGGAGGAGGGTTTGAAGGATGAAGAGGCGAAGGATGCGATGCTGCTCGCGCTTCTTCACGATGTGCATGAGACACGAATTGGGGATTTGCACAAACTTTCCAGGAAGTACCTAAAAATTGATGAGAAAGGGGCGATGAGGGAAAGCCTGGGCCGGCTCGGGGCTTTGTTCAAAAACAAAGCACGAAACTTCAAACTCGAAATAATGGTGAAAGACGCGGACTTGCTTGAAATGTTCTTCCAGGCAAAGGAGTACGCAGACGAGGGGAACAGGTACGCCGGGGAGTGGCTTGTCCCGCAAAAGTTAAAAACAAAAAGCGCGAAGCGGCTTTGCAAAAAGATGCTAAAGAGGGATTCGCGTGCATGGATTCTCGGGGCAGTAAAATGGTAAGAAAAAATATCCTGGTTTTTGCTCTTACCTTGTTTGTGACAATTTTCATTTCCGGCTGCCTCATAACGAGGAGCGAAAGCGACTGCACGAAACTCGAAAATGAGGCGTGGTACGACAGCTGGAAAGTGGGTGAGGTCTCGATGTGCTGGCAGGAAGTCGCAATAAGCAAGGCGCTCAAGAGTGATTCGGACGGTGCGATAACTGCATGCGAAAATGCGGGCACGCCGTCCAGCGGACTAATCCAATACGCCCCCAGTTTTGCGGAAAGCAACAGCAACAGCTGCTATTCGGATATTGCCGCTATACTCCACAACGAAACGATCTGCGACAGAATAGAGACTCAGTTGATACAGGGGGACATAGGGCCGCTCAGCGAGCTCTGGGGCTCTGCGAAAAACAAGTGCAAGGAAAGGGCGAAACAGAAAGGTGAAAAACTTACGCTGTGCGGCTCCACTGCTGCATTCATCCTTGTGCCATTGCTCGTCCTGCTGTCATTTTACAGGAAAAAACAGCCCGGTTAATTGCAAAAAAATTTATTCACTATCCAAAAGTTCGAGGGCTTTCTTCACGCTCATGCCTTCGCGCAAACCGACATCTTCTGCCCAGGTGGTTGCGGTCCTTAGTTTGGCCCTGAGCATGTCGTCTATGTTCTTCACTCCGGAGACAAAGCCGGCTATGTCCCCTACTTTCTCGGCCGTCTCATGGTTTATGTAGCTGCAGGCGATGTACCCACGCTTCGCCTTTATTACAAGAAGTTTCAAGTTGCCGAGTTCGCTTTCAACTGCAGTGTATTTCTTTCCGTCGAGTTCGACAGGACGAAACATCAATACCGCCTTTCCCCGCGCCTCTCCACCATCCGCCTTTTCTTCTCGAAAATCTTCCTGTGCTTAGCGCAGCTTATGCAGTAATAGACGGTTGTGTTGCTCACAGTGAAAACGTTGTCAGCGGTGCGCAAATCAGTGCTGAACACGCTCCTTTTCTCGAATTCGACCGCTTTCCCGCGGGGCACCTGCCTGTGGCAACTCTCGCAG
>JBGFRX010000034.1:0-24726 GCA_041694885.1 Microcaldota archaeon
TTGAGTGGAACGAGTGGCTCCAATACTGTCACTTTCAGTTCAGCAGGAACCCAGACGTGTACTGTGAGTGTTAGCGGTCCTGGAGGAAGTAGAAGTTGCAGCGCAGCTCTAAGTGTTAGCTCTACTCCTCCTACCTGCTCCGTCTCTTGGAGACCTGCTTCCATTATCGCAGGCAACTCGAGCACATTAAGGTGGAACTCTACTAATGCGACTTCCGGTAGCGTGAGTTGCAGCGGCATTACTTCCTATTCATTGAGTGGAACGAGTGGCTCCAATACTGTCACTTTCAGTTCAGCAGGAACCCAGACGTGTACTGTGAGTGTTAGCGGTCCTGGAGGAAGTAGAAGTTGCAGCGCTTCCTTGTCCGTTTGCGGCACCAATCCGAATGACATATGCTGCATAAACCCGAATGACATATGCTGCATTGACCCCTCAAATCCATTCTGCCAGAATCCGCGGTTCCTTTTCGACACTGTGACGACCGAATGCGTAGAGCCGGGCCAGAACGCTTCCTACAACATTACATTGCGGAACGTGGGCAACGCCTCTGCGCCAAACACTACCTTTTCGTATTCGTGCGGAACTCTGCCATGCTTCATGCCCATTGGTCCCTATTCCATTGCCGCGAAATCGAACATTACAAACGCAATGAACGTGAGCGTTCCTGAAAACGAATCAACTGGAAACAAGCAGATAAGTGTGAGCGCAAACAATGTGGAGAACAATGTCAGCAAGGCGAATGCAACCCTGACCTTTTACGTTTCAGTGTGCACCCCCACAAACTATTCGGACTGCTTGCTCAGATTCAGCCCTGTGTCTTCGCTCGGCCTGTGCCCCGGCTCCTCGCTTTCCCAGAGCGTAAATCTTACCAATTCCGGAAACAGGACGTGCGAGAACGTTTCGCTCTCTCTGGCGTGCGATCCATATCTCTCCTGTTCACTCTCCAATACCTCATTAGGCAACATCACAGCCAACAGTACAGCATCATTTTCGCTCACCCTTTCCTCGCCTTCTACAGATACCTTAGGTACGAAAAATATAACCATAAACGCGTCTTCCTCAGGTAGTATAGTGCAGCTCAAGACACAGGCGAACACAGGCGATTGCCCCTCAGGAGGCAACCTCTCCATCTGGGTGGACAGCGTTACCATCCGCCCCTCAGAACCTAACACTTATTCTACGCTGAACTGCTCAGCTCGCTTCCTTACTAATATTACAGGTCATAGAGGGGACGTGCATTTCGAGTACTGGAAAAAGGCGAACGGCACAACTGAGTGGAAGCGCACGATTTCCAATATTGAACCAGTGCGGAACGTTGCGAACAACTCCACTGTCTTCTCCCCTCAGAACGCAACCCCCCCTCTCGGAGCAGGCGACTGGTGGAAGTGCTCTGCAAAGGCGTGCGAAGGAGGTAGAACCACCAATTGCACGGACTGGAAGAATTCCACTTCGGTTTACGTTTCTTATTCGCCCCATGGTGGGGAAGCTATTTTAGACGTGTTTCTCGTTTCCCCTGAAGACAATTACAAAAGCACGTCTTCTTCCATTTTCTTTTCGTGGAGGCCGGTGAGTTCCTATTCTAATGATATTTCCTGCCAGTTGAAAATCAACACGCTGCTGCGCGATGCTGTGACCTGCAGCAATAATACTGTAAAAACACAAGGCGTCTCCGGGTTCTCAGAAGGCAAGCACAGCTGGAAAGTGAACTGCACCGACTCCACCAACGCGACCGGCCACTCGGAAACAAGAACGTTTTTGGTGTGCAGCGGCGCCTCTGGAACATCCGCACCTTCAGTTGTCTTGAATTCTCCTTCGGATGGATACGTAAGCAGCGGAAATGCGACACTGAACTGGACAGCTACTGATGACGTGAGCTCCACTCTTACCTGTTCTGTATTTTTAGACGCGGAAGTATATGCAATCGTTTCCGCTCAGAGTGGAATAGCGAAGACGTACGATTTGAAAGACCTTGCGAAAGGAACGCATACATGGAGAGTGGACTGCATGGATGCGAACTGCAATACTGGAAAAAGCGCGGAAAGGACGCTCTATGTATGTACACCAGAATCCTCGAAATGCCAATGTGGTTGAAATGAAAAAATTCGCACTATTGCTTCTGCTTCTCCTGTTTGCGGTTTCTTTTGCCGCTGTTTGCTACTGCAGTTCGTGCTTGGACTGCACGAACAAACTGAACAGTTTGTCCTGCAGGGAAATCAAGTTGACGCAGAATATAAACACAAGCAAAACGTGCATAAGCGACCTTATAACTTTCAGCAACAAGACCTTTGATTGCCAGGGGTACACGATCTCACATACGGGCACTGCTTGCGCGGTCTATTACTACGGCATTCCGATTTCTTATGGTGCAAACAACAAAATAGTTAACTGCAAAGTGAAAAATTTCTGTTACAACATCGCACTGCTACAGACAAGTGGCAATGTTCTTGCGAACCTTACGGTCTCCGACACCCCAAGCGATTTCGGTCGGGGTATCACCATGATGTCTTCGTCAAATAATTCATTTTCCAATATAACTATCTATAACAATAGTTACGGATTTTATATTTCCAATTCTGATAGCAACAACTTTTCAAATATACGTGCGTACAACCATGTGCCCGGCACCCCATCCGGCTACGCTTTCAGCGTATATTATTCATCCAACAACTTTTTCCACAATATAACCACCTACGACAATGATAACGCATTTTTGCTTGGCTATTCTTTGAGGAATCGTCTTGCAAACATCACGCTGTACAACAACAGCGGTGCCATTCATCTTTATAATTCCAATTTCACCAATATTACAGCTGTCTTGGCATACAACAACCGCTTTGGAATTATATCTGGATACGGTTCTTCAAACAATATAATCTACGATAATTTTTTTAACAATACTGTCAACATGAATTCAGTCATTGGAGCAAGTTCAGGAACAAACCACCTTAATACAACAAAAACAAGCGGCACGAATGTAATCAAGGGTTCTTACATCGCGGGAAATTACTGGGCGACGCCGAGCGGAACCGGCTTCTCAGAGACGTGCATTGACTCAGACTCAGATGGAATATGCGATTCCAGATATTCTGCGGCGATCAATAATATTGACTATCTTCCGCTCACCAAAATACCAGCGTGTACCTCCTCCTGCTCCTCTGGCCAGACCCAGTGCTCCGGTTCGCAAATCCAGTACTGCACATACGATTCATCGAGCGGCTGCTATTACTGGGGCTCTCCGACCAATTGTCCTTCAGGCCAGACGTGCTCAGGAGGAACCTGCACAAGCGGTTCGGCTCCTACATGCTCCATCTCCTGGAGTCCTGCTTCCATCACCGCAGGCAGCTCAAGCACATTAAACTGGAACTCTACTGGTGCGACTTCCGGGAGCGTGAGCTGCAGCGGCATCATCTTCTATTCATTGAGCGGAACAAGTGGCTCGAGTTCGTTCAGCTTTTCCTCTTCCCAAGTCGGGACCGAGACCTGCACAGTAAACGTAACCAACAGCACAAGCAGACTGAGCGCAACGTGCAATGCAAACCTGACTGTTAAGGCCGGTTGTACCTCCAACTTGGACTGCTCTTCAGGCCAGATATGCTCAGGAGGAATCTGCGTAACTTCCCTTCCCACATTCTCGCTCTCCTTCGTATATCCCACGCCAAGCAACGGAGAGTCGATGAACAGAAACTGGTCATTATTCAACGTTTCGTCCACGCGCCAGCTCAACCTTGTAAGCGTGAATCTGTCCGCAGGAGGCGCTTCACCCACTTTATACTACCTCACTGTTGCCGGAACATCAGCATCGCGCAACATGACCAATCTCCGGAAGGCAACGACTTACACTTACAGCGCATACGGCTGCGACATATACAACAACTGCCTCTCAACGGAAACGAGAACACTGAAGATTTTGGGCGACACAAAGCCGCCCTTGATCTCGATTTTGTCCCCTGTGCATGGTTACACTTCCAAGAACGCTTCAGTAACCTTTGGCTTCATCACGACCGATGACCAGTCCTCGACAATGGATTGCTCCATGCACCTCAACGGCTTTGAGGTGTGGCGCAATGAATCGGTGGCGAACGGCACCGCGACATATTTCACGCTTTCGAATTTAAGCGTAAACGTTGTCCACCGCTGGAAGATAAGGTGCAGCGACTGAGAATATGAAAAAAACACTTGCATTATTTTTCCTACTTGCCGTTGCGGCTGTATTCATATATGTATTAGCTGCATCTGTTTCGTTCGCACGCGGCGGCAATTTCAACGAATCTGAAGAGAGGAGCTTCACAATAATCGATTCCGCGCCCACGCTTTCGCTCCTTTCCCCTGCGAACAACTATTCCTCTTCAGTGAAGCGCGTCTCGTTCAACTGGAGCGCGAACGATTCAGAATCCCAGACCCTGAACTGCACGTTCTACATAAACGGCTCCGCAGTGCAGAATTATTCTACGTACTCCATAAATACACAAATCAATTATTCGGCAGATTTCGAAGCCGGGAATTACAACTGGAGCGTGACGTGCAGGGATGGAAGCGGTAATCTTGCTTCGGAGACACGCACCTATTCAGTTACTCTGACGTGCGACTCCTCTGCTCCTGTGGTGGATCTTCAGTCCCCAAGAGACAATTTGAATTCTACCAAAAATACGCTCACTGCAGAATGGATCGCAACTGATGAAAGCGAAAAACTGACCTGCACGCTTATGCTTTACAATTCCAAAGGGACGAATATCTACACTTATACGAAAAGCTCACTCACAGGAGTTTTAGCCAGCACAGTGTTCCCCACTCTAAGCAATGGAACGTACAGGTGGAACGTAACCTGCCTCGATGATTGCTGCAACATAGGGGTGAGCAAAACACGTACATTCACGATAGGTGAAACAAAGAACTACTGCGGGGACGGCATATGCAACAATGGCGAAACACCCACAAGTTGCCCAGAGGACTGCACGCCTGGCAAGAATTTCCCTCCAACAGTCGGGCTTATTTCTCCAGTGTGCTATTACGCGCTAACTTCGCTTCCTGTAAATTTCACATGGAAGGCGAGCGACGACTCTTCTTCTTCGCTTTCCTGCACCCTGTATGTGGACAAAACGCAAGTAGGAACGTATAGCGTGCAGAACGGAGTTGAATATTCCGTGCAATATTCTTCTTCACTAAGCGCTGGGCTGCACTCCTGGAATGTGAGCTGCAGCGACGGCTCTCTCTCCTCGTCCGCATTGGAGCATTTCATATACAATCCGAATGGAGGTAATTGTACTTCGAAAATAAGCGCAGAGCTCCTTTCTCCGCCCAATGGAGCGGTGATAAACAAGAACAGTGTGGATTTGAAATGGAACGCGGAATCAACTGGAGCTTCGCTCGCGTGCGGATTGATTTACGATAATAAAATAGTTGAGAATAACAGGGTAATGAGCGGAGAGGCAACCTATTCTCTTTCGAATATTACGCAGGGAACGCACGGATGGAGCGCGGTGTGCTGGGACAGATGCACAATAGGCGATTCAGCGATATGCGGCGGCCCAGGGAAAAGCAACTCAATATCCACTCCAACATGGTATTTCGCATACGACTCAGCCGCATACGTTTCGCTCGCGTACGACGCAATGGCAGACCAGGGCGAATGCCCTGGTTCGCATATGAGCTTGCCTGTAGTGATACGGAATATAGGCAGCGCATCTTCATTCGGAATCGGGCAAACGTTTTCCTGCGACGATCTGGGATGCTCGCTTTTTCCCTCAGGAACAGTTGACATTGTGCAGGGAGGAGCTGCTGCATTCGAGCTCAACCTTTATTCGCCAGAAGCAGGCGTTTCTAAATTCGTCGGGATTTTCGCAAACGATTCCGAAGGGAATTCAGCGAGCGAGGGCTTCGTGATAACCGGAACGAATGCGAGCGCGTGCGCGGAAGCTGCTCCGCGAGACCCAAGGAAAACGGATATCGGCTCGAACGGAACAATGCCATTCTTCGTTTCTAGGAACTGCTCCGTGATAATAGATGCGCCGCTCGAGGCGCTGTGCAACGGAGGAGTGCAGGTCAACGTAACCTGCGACAATGATATACCATTGAGCGGCGCTTTTCTCACGGTTTTCGGGCCCTCAGGAAGTCAGGAGTTGATGATAGATGCGAAGGGCTCCGCTTCCTTTGTAGCAGAGGACGAGGGATATTACTTCTACGAGGTTCCCGGAGTGCTCATGAGGAGCACTGTAGTAACCTCGGTGTATTGCGAGAACTCCACAGGAGGGGTGAAGACCTTAGTAGTGCCCCTTTACATTACCGAAGCAAGCAAATTGGATATCACGGTGTTCAGGGAAGGAAGACAGCCGCAGAAAGCAGCAGTGAAAATATTCAGGCCGACCCAATTGGCCGACTTCGCGAACACCACCTCTTACGGAACCTACGAGGAAGTGATAACCCTGCCGGGCAACTACGTATATACGATAAGCGCAAGCAACGTGCGCTCGCTCAGCGCGAAGATGGAGCTGAACAAACTCGCTGCACAAATAGAGACAGGAGGGGACATCAGCATGCTCCTTATAATACTTATAGTGATGGCAATTTCCGTTGCTTACACTACGAGAAGGCAGATAATCGCGCTGCTGGTGAAAAAAAAGCTCGTGCTCATTTCGTTTGAAAAGAAGAAATACGAGCCGGGCGAGCTGGTGGAGATTTCATTCAAAATAAAAGACCTGAACAGGAAAGCAGCAGACACGCCTGTTTCCATAATCTCAGATGACGGGGAGGAGACGGTGCTCATGACAGATCGCAAAGGCAGAGTGATTTTCATTCCTGAGAAAGAGGGCATATACCACATTTCCATGCGCAATTACATAATAGAGGGGTTGGACAGCGTAATCGTGGCAGCAAAGGAAAAGTGAAATCAGTTGAGTAAGAAAATTCGCAAGATTTATTTTTCCATTTTTAACCATACTCAAGCAACCATTTATAAACATTTCCTTTTAAATAATCCTGATTCCAGGTTATTCAGTTTAACTGCTTTCTCTCAGTTGGTGTTCCCTTGGCAAAGAAAAAACAAAAGTTAGAAGTCGAATTGGACGTTTTCGGGCATTTTCTCGTCCCGAAGATGGAAATAATTTCCGAAGCGGAAAAGAAGAACCTTCTCAGGAAATACTCTATTTCTGAAAATAATCTTCCCAGGATGAAATCAACTGATCCTGCAGCGAAAGCTCTGAAGGCGCAGCCAGGGGACGTTGTGAAGATAGAGCGCGAAGACCCTACTGCAAAATACAATTATTACCGGCTAGTGGTCTGAGCAATTTTTATGAATTGATATCATGGTAAAGGGATTGCTGGATATTTATTTCAGGGATAATACGCTCGTGAAGCAGCAACTTGACTCCTACAACAAATTCATAGAGTTTGGATTGCAGGAAGTGGTGAGTCGTACAGTGAAGATAAAGACGAACGTAGAGGGCTTCGAATTGAAATTGGGAAAGGTGCGCATAGAGCCCCCCAGATTCTACGAAGTGAAGGGCGGGTTCAGGCAGATTCTTCCTGCAGAGGCGCGCCTCAGAAACCTCACCTATGCCTCCCCGCTGTTTCTCGAAATAGTCCCGATATTCAACGGAGTGGAACGTCCTGTTTATTCAGATGTTTTCATAGGCGAAATACCAGTTATGGTCAAATCCCGATTGTGTTACCTCTCCTCGCTCTCCAAGGACGAATTGATATCGAACGGGGAAGACCAGAACGACTCAGGCGGTTATTTCATAATAAACGGCTCTGAGCGCGTGCTCGTCTCCATCGAGGACTTAGTTCCGAATCGGCTCATGGTCACGCGCGAAACGGGCGCAATTGTTGCTAAAATATTTTCCACAAGGCAGGGCTTCAGGGCAAGGTGCGTTGTGGAAAGAAACCCGGAAGGCATGTTCACAGTGGAATTCCCAAGTACCCCTCCGGACATTCCGCTCGTGCAATTGCTGCGCGTGCTCGGAATGGAAAGAAACCCGGAAATAATAAACGCTTTTTCGGACAGCGACGGAGCGAAGAACGACCTTCTTCTGAATATAGAAATGGAGGAAAGCAGGAACAGGGAGGAAGCGGTGGAGCTTTTGAGCAGGCGTCTTTCCCCAGGCCAGCCGCAGGAATACCGCCTGACGCGTTTGGAGACGCTTGTTGATTCCTATCTTCTTCCGCACGTGGGCACCACGAAGGAGGACAGGGAGAGAAAAGCGGAATTCATAATCAACATGGCCAAGAAAGCGGTAATGGTTGCGCAGAAAAGAATCCCGCAGGACGACAAGGACCATTACGCGAACAAACGCGTGAAATTGGCAGGAGACCTCATGCAGGAGCTCTTTAATTATGCGCTCCAGTTCCTATTAAAGGACATTGTTTACCAGGCGAGCAGGGCGAATGCGCGCGGCCGCCGTTTGCAGGCGCACACGCTCGTGAGGCAGGATGCAATGGCCGACAGGATAAGGTATGCGATGGCAACTGGAAACTGGATAGCAGGCCAGACTGGAGTGAGCCAGCTTCTCGACCGCACGAGCTACCTTTCCACGCTTTCGCATCTAAGGAGAGTCATATCTCCCTTGAGCAAGAAGCACCCGCACTTCAAGGCAAGGGACCTGCACGGGACTCACTGGGGCAAGATATGCCCGAATGAGACGCCTGAAGGACCGAGCTGCTCACTCGTGAAAAATCTTTCCATAATGGCAGAGGTCTCGATAGGCGCGGACGAATCGGAAATAATCTCAGTGCTCAGGAATTTTGGCATTAAGGAACGAAAGGAATGCGCGGACGAATTGAGACGATTGTAGAACGAACCTGATGAAATGAAGCCAGTGAGCGATATGAAATGATAACGGAATGCAATGGAAATTGAGTGAAATAAAATAAAAAAATTTGCTCTGGCGATGAAATGGCGAAAAGAAACAGGAACGCTCTTGTGTACGTGAACGGCAAGTTCATCGGGCAGTACGACAAGCCCGAGGACCTCGTGAAGCGCCTCAGGGAAAAGAGGAGGACGAACGAACTCAATTACCAGGTCAATATCTACCATAACAGGCGCACAGGGGAAGTTTTCATAAACTCGGACAGCGGAAGGGTGAGAAAGCCTTATATATTAGTTGAGAATGGAAGGTCCCGCCTGACTCCGGAAATCCTCGAAAAGGCGAAGAACGGAATGCTCACGTGGCAGCACCTCGTGAAGATGGGTGTAATTGAATACTTGGACGCGGAGGAAGAGGAAAACGCCTACGTCGCGCTCAAGCCCGAAGAGATAAAGCCCGAGCACACCCATCTCGAGCTCGACCCTTCCACGATTTTCGGGATTACAACAAGCGTGCTTCCCTATGTGGAGCACAATTCCTCTCCGAGAATTACCATGGCGTGCGCAATGGCGAAGCAGAGCTTGGGAATATACGCATCCAATTACCTCAACCGCTATGATACGAGGGTCTATCTGATGTATTATCCGCAGCAGCCGCTCGTGCAGACCGACTCCTACCGCGTGCTCAACATGAAAAGCACAGCAGCAGGGCAGAACTTCATAATCGCCCTCACTTCGTTCAGGGGCTTCAACATGGCAGATGGAATAGTCGTGAACCGCTCTGCTGTGGACAGGGGACTTGGAAGAGTGGTCATGCTCAAGACGTACGAAACAGAGGAAAGGCAATACCCGGGTGGACAGAAGGACAAAGTAGAGATGCCAAACCCAAGCGTTGTTGGATACAGGGGAGAGGAGGCATACGCGAAACTTGGGGAGGATGGAATAGTACTTCCGGAAACTGAAGTGCACGAGCGAGACGTGCTCGTGGGAAAGACATCGCCCCCTAGATTCCTGGAGGAAATTTCCGTCTTCGGTGCAGTCGAGGAGAAGAAAAGGGAAAGTTCATTGGCGCTCAAGGCGCGTGAGCACGGGAAAGTGGATGCTGTACTCGTGACCGAGGGTCCGAGCGGAAACCGGCTCGTGAAAGTGCGCATAAGGTCAGTAAAAGTACCTGAATTGGGGGACAAGTTCGCCTCAAGGCATGGACAGAAGGGCGTGGTGGGGCTTGTGGTCCCCCAGGAGGACATGCCTTTCACAAAAGACGGAATAGTCCCTGATTTGATAGTGAACCCGCACGCGATACCCTCAAGAATGACAGCGGGACATTTGCTCGAGACCTTGGGAGGGAAAGCAGCTGCATTGGGAGAGACCCTGATGGACGGAACTGCGTTCAGTGGAAATACGGAAGAAGATTATATGAAAGTCCTGAAGGAGCGCGGCTTCGATGAGTATGGTGAGGAAATACTATACGATGGAGTTACAGGTGAGCAGATAAAGACGAAATTGTTCATAGGCGCGGTCTATTACCAGCGCCTCCACCACCTCGTGTCGAACAAGATGCACATGAGAAGCAGGGGGCCGATCCAGCTCCTTACTCACCAGCCGACCGAAGGAAAGGCAAGGGAAGGTGGCTTGAGATTCGGAGAAATGGAACGTGACTGCCTCATTGGCTATGGGGCAAGCATGCTGATAAAGGAGCGGCTGCTGGATGAGAGCGACAAGACAATACAGCTCGTGTGCACTGAATGCGGCGCAATTGCGAACCACGACTTCGTGAAGCACAAAGACGTGTGTCCCGTATGCGGGAACGAGAGCGTGGAGCCAATAGAAATGAGCTACGCCTTCAAACTTCTCTTAGACGAGATAAAATCGCTCTACATATTCCCAAGGATAATACTCAGGGACAAGGCATGATTCGCGAAATGATATCCTAAGAGGGTGCGCAAATGATCTCTTCCGATATGAGGAAAATAATAGACCGGATAAGGTTTTCAATATTCTCACCAGAGCTCGTGCGCAAGATGAGCGCCGCAAGAATAACCGTTCCGGATACATACGATGACGACGGTTACCCGATAGACGGAGGGCTTGTGGACACGCGTCTGGGAGTTGTGGATCCGGGGCTGCGCTGCAAGACCTGCGGTGGAAGGGCAAAGGAATGCCCTGGCCATTTCGGCCATATAGACCTCGTGAGACCAGTTGTGCACGTGGAATTCGGAAAGCACATTTACGCTGTGCTCAAGGCGCTCTGTCCTGCATGCAAAAAGCGCATATCCGACAAGCCCGCAGTTAGTGCAGCGGAAGTGACGGAAGGCGCAGTTGGAAAAATACAGTCCGCTGCTGAGAAAACAGAGAAAACAGAAGAAAAGGGCGCGAAGGATAAGAAGGAGGAATTGAAAGAAGGAGCAAAACCCAGGGAGAAGAAGGGAAGCAGGAAGAAGTGCCAGCACTGCGGAGCTCAGCTTCCTGAATTCAAGTACCTCAAGCCAACTGCATTCTATCGGGACAAGGAAGAGCTCCTTCCAGGAGAGATAAGGGACATGCTTTCTGGAATAAGCGACGACGATATAAGGAAGCTCGGCTTCGATCCGGCGTATGCAAGACCTGAGTGGACGGTTCTGGGTGCGCTTCCGGTTCCTCCTGTGAACGTAAGACCGAGCATCACGCTCGAAACAGGGGAAAGGAGCGAGGACGATCTTACTCACAAATTAGTGGATATAATCAGGATAAACCAGAAATTGGAAGCGAACATAAACGCAGGAGCCCCACAACTCATAATAGAGGATCTCTGGGAACTCCTCCAATATCACGTAACTACGTTCTTTGACAATGAGACGGCGAACATACCTCCTGCGAGGCACAGGAGCGGAAGGCCGCTCAAGACCCTTGCGCAGCGGCTCAAGGGAAAGGAGGGACGATTCAGGTATAACTTGAGCGGAAAGCGCGTGAATTTTTCCGCGCGAACCGTAATTTCGCCTGATCCGATGATTTCAATAGGGGAAGTGGGGATTCCGCGCGAAGTTGCAGAGGAATTGACTGTTCCGCTTTCAGTTACCGAATGGAACCTCGAGAAACGCAAATCACTTGTGCTGTCGGAAAAATACCCGAGAGCGATTTACGTCATAAGGCCTGATCAGAAGCGCGTGAAGATAACCGAACTGACGAAAACAGAGATAGCGGAGAATCTCAAGGTCGGCTCGGTCATAGAAACGCAGATAATGGACGGAAGCATCGCGCTGTTCAACAGGCAGCCGAGCTTGCATCGCGTGAACATGATGGCGCATGAAGTGAAGGTGCTTCCTGGAAAAACATTCCGGCTCAATCCTGCAGTCACTCCACCCTACAACGCGGACTTCGACGGGGACGAGATGAACCTCCACATTCCCCAGACGCAGGAAGCGCAGGCAGAGGCGAAGGTGCTCATGAAGGTCGAGGACCAGATACTTTCTCCGAGGCACGGTCACGCGATAATAAAGCCGCAGGAAGATTACGTTTCAGGTCTCTACTTCCTCACCCAGGACAGCACGGTGCTAACGAAAGCAGAGGCGTCGAGGATTCTCTATGTAGCTGGCATAACCGAGCTTCCCAAGCCGGACAAAGGGAAAGGTTATTCCGGAAAAAGCATATTTTCCCAGCTCCTTCCCAAAGAGCTCAGCATGAAGATACAGTCCAAGCTCGAGGAGGAGATAGTGATAAGGGAGGGAAAGCTCATGAAGGGCACTATAGAGAGCAAGGCAATAGAAAACGATTTGCTCGAGCAGATATTCATGCAATACGGAGCAGCAGAGACCAGGCGCTTCCTGGACAGCGTGACCAAGGTTGCAGTTGAGATGATAACGCGCACAGGGCTGAGCGTTTCCCTGAAGAGCTATTCCCTTTCTCCGAAGGCCCAGGCGAGGATAGGCGAGATTGAGGAGCGCATGAACCGGGAAATAGAGAACCTGATAATGCGCTACAGGAACAAGACGCTGGGAAGATCTCCGGGCATGTCTCTCAAGGAGACGCTCGAGAGCACGATAATGCAGCTCGCTTCCAAGACGAGGGACGAGATAGGCAAGATAGTGGAGGATGATTTGGGCATGGAAAACGCCTCGATAATCATGGCGAAGATAGGCGCGAGGGGGAGTTTGCTCAATGCGATACAGATGAGCGCCTCTGTTTCCCAGCAGGCGGTGAGGAGCAGGAGACCTGCGCGCGGCTACCGCAGAAGGAATCTGCCCTTCAACTATCCGGGAATACTCTCTGCAAGGGAGCGCGGCTTCGTGTTCAGCTCGTTCAGGAAAGGGCTTACCCCTGATGAATTCTATCTCCACTCCATGGGAGGAAGAGAATCGCTTGTCAACACAGCGATAAGGACTGCAAGAAGCGGATACATGCAGAGGCGGCTGATAAACGCCTTCCAGGACCTGGTCGCATACCCGGACAAGACGGTGCGGGACGCGAATGGCACCATAGTCCAGTTCCTCTATGGCGGGGATGGAAAAGACGCGATGCTCGCGAGCAAAACAGAGGCAGCGGACGTCGCGAAGCAGGACGATGTTGATACTGCATGATTCGCAATGTACGAATGACGCGCATAATGAATAATGGAATATGATGCACGAATTCCGAAGACAAATCTGGTGAAAATATGGCAACTGCTAAAAAAACATTCACGCAAATCGCGCCCTACGAGGCAGTGGGGATAGTAGCTGCGCAGAGCATAGGTGAGCCCGGCACCCAGATGTCTCTTCCTTACGGAGAGAAAGTGATAGTCAAGGAACGCGGAGCGGTGAAGATAGTTGAAATAGGCGCATTCATAGACGCGAAAATGAAAGCACGCGGATTCGTTTCGGAAGACGGGCACGAAATTTGCGACCTTCGTGAAAGAGAGGAGGTTTACGCACCTTCCTTCACTGCGGACGAGAAAGTGGAATGGAAAAAAGTGAGCGCGCTGAGCAGGCACAGGTCGCCTGAGAAATTGGTGCGCATCACGCTGCGCTCAGGAAGGAGGATAACCGCAACCCCGTTCCATTCGTTCGTGATCAGGAGAAACAACGCAGTAGTTGCTGTTGCCGCAAGCGCGTTGAAAAAAGGCATGCGGCTTCCGGTTGTGCGCAACCTTTGGCTTGCAGAGACGCTTTCGCGCATGGACCTGCAGCCCGCACTCGAAGCCGGAATAAAACATCTCACTTCCTCGAACGGAATGCTCTGCGCCTATTCAAGGCAAAACAGCAGGCCGCTTCCAAGGAACTTTGCACCCGACGCCGAATCCGGCTGGTTTACGGGCATATACCTCGCGGAAGGCCATTCCGGGCGCAGCTGCCTTTCCATTTCAAACGCAAACCCCGCAGTGCAGGAAAAAGTCCGCTCGTTCGCGCATAAGCGCGGCATTGCAATGAACGAATACGAAAACAGAATGGGTTTCGCTCCCTCGCGCGACCTGCGTTTGAATTCAACTCTGCTTTCGCAGTTCTTGGAAGCGGAAACCGGCCGCGGTTCGCATGCAAAAAAGGTCCCGGAATTCGCGTACTCAGCAGGCGACGAATTCGTATCCGCGCTGCTGAGGGGCTATTTCGACGGCGACGGAAACGTGAATGTGGAAAGGAAGGTAATCCGGCTTTCTTCGGTTTCCAAAGGGTTGCTCGACGGAATTGCGCTTCTTCTTGCGCGCTTCGGAATCTTCGCTACGAAGCGCAGGGACAAAAAGTGCTGCACGCTTTCCATCTCATACAGGCATGCTAACGCGTTCCTGGAAAAAATCGGCTCGGACATTGGGGAAAAAAGGAGCGCGCTCGAGAAGCTCGCCGCAATCCAAAGCGAAATTGGCTACAATGCCGTTGACGTCATCCCAGGCATAGGCGATGCGCTGCTAAGTGCAGCGCGCAAGACCGGCCTTCCTTCGCGCATGGTGAAGAGCTGCACGCGACGCGACAAGATAGGCCGCTCCACGCTTGTGAAATACCTGAATGTTTTCGATTCCATCGCATCCAGGGAAGGCATTTCCATGCCTGAGCTTGAGCCCCTGAGGAAGGCTGCTGAAGGGGACGCAGTATGGGATGAGATATCGGATATTGAGGAAGTCGCCTCAGAACACGAATCCGTGTATGATTTCACCGTTCCCGGAACCGAGACCTTCGCCACCTTTGAAGGAGTGATAACTCACAATACGATGCGCACATTCCACTACGCGGGCGTGGCAGAGCACGTTCCTACGGGCCTTCCGCGCCTTATAGAAATCGTGGATGCGAAGAAAGAGCCAAAGAAGCCGATAATGGACATTTACCTGAAAAGCGATTTCAGGAGCGAGGAAAAGGCGAAGGACGTTAGCTACAACCTGGAGAGCGTTTCGATCGGTCAGGTCGCATCCGTATCGGACGACCTCGAGAGAAAACGACTCACTGTGAAGTTCAACGAGAAGGACGCAAAAGAGATGGGAATTACGTTCAGGATGCTTCGCGACGCAGTGGAGAAAATGAGCGTATTCGGAATCGAAGTGAAGGAAGAGGACAAAAGAATAGTCATAGCCCCGCGGGGAAAGAAAGGGGACGAAATAAACCTGCGCCAGCTAAGGCGACTCACGAACTCCATAAGGCATGCGCTCATAAAAGGAGTCCCGGGAGTGAAAAGGGCAGTTGTAGTGAAAGAGGGCGGCGAGACGTTCATACGCGCAGGCGGCTCGAACATCCTGGGTGTGATGTCGCATTCTGCAGTGAACCCGAAGAAGATATACACAAACAGCATAAAGCAGATAGAGTCGGTTTTGGGAATCGAGGCAGCGCGCAACGCGATTCTAAGGGAAATAAAGCAGGTTCTTGACATGCAGAAGCTCTACGTTGACGTGAGGCACATAATGCTCGTTTCTGATGCGCTTTGTGTAGAAGGCATGGTGAAGAGCGTAGGCCGCCATGGCCTTTCTGGACAGAAAACCGGCGTCTTCGGGCGTGCTGCATTCGAGGAGACGATAAAGCACCTGGTGAATGCGAGCGTGAAGGCGGAGGAGGACCGGCTCGTAGGAGTTACCGAGAATATAATCGTGGGGCAGACCGTTCCGATGGGAACAGGGAAGATACGGCTCGTGGTTAGCGCTCCGAAAAAGAAACACAGGAAAAGTGAGTAAAACAATGCGATGGTTGGTGCTTATGGCCGAAGAAATTGAAAACGAGAAGGAAGAAATGAGCCGGGAAGAAGGCGCTGAAGGCGGAACGCAAAACTCCGAACTCAAAACCGGAGAGGAAGAAGAAGATAAAAGGCCGCGCAGGAAAAAGAAGGAGAAAAAGGCGGTGAAGAAAAGGAAATCCAGGAAAGAAAAGGAAAAACCCCTCGCGCGTGCAGTGCGCATGGCAGTTGAAACCGGAAAGGTGGAGTTTGGGGCGAAAACCGGAGTTAAGGACTCCCTTCTTGCAAAGGCGAAAGTCATCGTAATCGCGTCCAATGCGCCTAAGGAACTCCAGGAGGACATTTTCCATTTCTCGCGACTCTCCAATATGCCCGTGCTTGTCTTTGACGGCACTTCCATGGAACTGGGTTCGATATGCGGAAAGCCCTACTCCGTGAGTGTGCTTTCCGTTTACGATGGAGGGAGTTCTGACATACTCGAACTTGCAAAGCAGAAAAAGTGATTCTTTTGGAATTGACAGGGGACGAGCTGCAGCTTTTTTCCATTTTTTCGAAAATAAGCGGAGCTGAGGCAACTGATTTCGAGAAGACGGACTATGGGCTTGTCTTTCTCGTACAGAAGCAGGACCTTGGAAGGGCGATAGGCAAGCAGGGCTCTACCCTGCAGCGGCTTCGCAATGCGATGAAGCAGAATGTGTTCGTCTACGCGGATAGTCCCGAATTGGAAGAGTTCGTGCGCGGCCTTTTCAATAACATAACCATTCTGAATATAGAAATTCGCGAGGCGATGGGAGAAAAGGCGGTCTTTCTGCACGTCCCGGAGAAGGACAGAGGCTTCGCAATTGGAAAGGAAGGGATGAGGATAAAGATCGCGAAACAGCTACTTAGGAGGAAATTCAATTCGACTATTTCGGTGAAAGTGAGAAGGAGCGCGATAGAAATACCTCCTGATGCGCAGCATATTGGATGAAGCCTGCCCTGAGTCAAAGTTTATAAATACCTTCTTCATAAATCCTTTTACTTCTATTTCAGTTAAATCAGAAGTTCTGATCTCGTTCTGGTTTTGTGGCAGTTTTACGTTCCGAAACAGGGAACGCGAAACGGGAGACCGGATCGGGAAAACCGAAAGGTTTTCACGAGACAGCGGTCGAAATGTCGACTGCTGGAAACCGCAAACTAATAAGACGAGAAGAAAATTATTGGTGAAATGATGGGAAACGGAGAATACGCAGGACGGAACCTCAATAGGAAAAGGAAACTGTACAGGTGGCTCTCGAAGAGATGGAAGAGGAAGGCGCTTAAGTTAAAGGCGAAGTTCGACCCGCTCGAGGGCTCGCCGATGGCAAAAGCCATAGTCCTGGAAAAAGTCGTGCTGGAGCAGAAGCAGCCGCATTCGGGCCTTATCAAATGCGTGAAAGTGCAATTGGTGAAGAACGGGAGGGTGGTCACTGCGCATGCCACACGTGAGAAATCCATAAACTACATCGACGAGCACGACGAAGTAATGATAGCCGGGATGGGCGGCTCGCAAAGGGGCCAGATGGGTTCTGTCCCAGGTGTGCGCTATAAAGTGATTGCTGTCAACGGAGTGGATTTGCAGATGCTCAGAAAGAAGAAAAAGGAAAAACCGAAACGATAGCGTGATGTGATTTTCATGAAACTTTTTGGAAAATACGGGATGGAAGGGATTGCGATAACCGACCTGTCCCTAAAGCAGGTTGTTTCCCTTAAACCGATAAACGTCCCACATTCGTTCGGAAGGCACGCGAAAAAGCAGTTCGCCAAGCAGAAGGTGAACATAGTGGAGCGGCTCGCGAACAAATTGATGCGAGGCGGAACAGGCGAGAAGACGAGCGGCAAAGTGATAAGGACCAAAGGGAGGATGCAAGGCAAGAAGCTCAAGGCGCTGAGGATAGTGGAAAGCGCGTTCGGCATAGTCGCAAAACAAACGAATGAGAACCCTGTGCAGGTGCTCATAAAGGCATTGCAGAATTCCGCTCCGCGCGAGGACGTTACGAGGGTTGCATTCGGCGGAGTCAGCTATCAGGTGGCAACCGACATTTCAGCAACAAGGCGGCTCGACTTGGCCCTGAGGAACATAGCGCTCGCTGCGATAATGGGAAGCTTCAACAAGGGAAAGCACCTCGACGTTGCGCTCGCGAACGAAATTGTTGCAACTGCGAAAGGCGATCTTCAGGCAAGCTATGCAATGAGGAAAAGGGACGAAATGGAAAGGATGGCGAGGAGTTCCAGATAGAAGTTCTCATTCTGTTTTATTTGCAGTGATTCCGATGGTAAGAAAAGAATTTGTAGTAGGGGAAGTGCAGAAATTGATGGACCATCTGGAGAACGTGCGGAACGTAGCCATAATCGCGCACGTGGATCATGGAAAATCAACTCTAACTGATTCGCTCGTTGCAAGGGCAGGTCTTATCTCAAAAGAGCTCGCAGGAGAGCAGAGAGTGATGGACTTCGACGAGCAGGAGCAGGCAAGGGGAATCACGATAAAGTCAGCGAACATCTCGCTCGGGTTCCAGTTTCAGGGCAAGGACTATCTTATCAATCTTATAGATACGCCGGGCCACGTGGATTTCGGAGGGCACGTCACAAGGGCGCTCAGAGCAGTTGACGGCGTGGTGCTCGTAGTTGACGCCGTGGAGGGGATAATGCCCCAGACCGAAGCGGTCTTAAGGCAGGCGCTGAAGGAAAGGGCGAAACCCACGATTTTCATAAACAAGGTTGACCGGCTTATAAACGAGCTCAAGCTCGACTCGTCTGCGATGCAGCAGAGGTTCCTCAGGATAATCGCAGGCCTGAACAAGATAATTTCCATGAACGCGCCCAAGGACTTCGCGGACGCATGGAGCATAGACGTCACGAAGGGCAACATCGCTTTCGGGAGCGCGTACAACAAATGGGCAGTGAGCGCGCTCGCGATGAAGAAATCCGCAATCGCGTTCAAAGACATATACGAGAAAGTGCAGGCAGGGGACAACAAGTTCCTCACCGACAAATGCCCGCTCGATGAAATACTTCTGGAAATGGCGATAATGCATCTTCCCAATCCGAAAATTGCCCAGGCGTACAGGATTCCGGTGTTATGGAAAGGGGATCTCAATACGGAAACAGGAAAGGAGATGCTCATGTGCAATTCCAGTGCGAAAACAGTTGGCGTGTGCTTCGGAGTTGTTTACGACGAGCACGCAGGGGAAGTTGGAGTTGTGCGTTTGTTCTCCGGGAACATAAAGAAGGGCGACCAGTTCTACGTCTCTTCCAAAAAGCAGTTCGCTAAAGTCCAGCAGGTTGCGGTGTACATGGGCCCTGACCGGGTGCAGGCAGAGCACATAAGCGCAGGAAACATAGGTGCAGTGGTAGGCATAAGGGACCTTTACGTGGGTGAGACGCTTTCCACGGAGATAATAGAGCCGTTCGAGCAGATAAAGCACTACGCAGAACCCGTGATTACGAAATCCATAGAAGCAAAGGAAAGCAAGAACCTCGCGCGCCTGATAGAGGTGCTAAGGGGAATAAAGAAGGAAGACCCCACCCTCAGAATCGAATTGAACCAGGAAACAGGGGAGCATCTGATAAGCGGGATGGGAGAACTTCATTTGGAAATAATAGAGTACAAGATAAGGAACGAGAAGAAATTGGAAATCAACACTTCCCTCCCAGTTGTGGTCTACAGGGAAACGCTCACCTCTGAATCGCCCGAGGTGGAAGGCAAGTCGCCGAACAAGCACAACCGGCTCAGGGTGATTGCAGAGCCACTCGCACCGGAAACATTGGCAGCGATGGAAGAAGGCCTGATTGCTGAAGGGAAGCCGAAAGGAAAGGAGGGAATAGAGGCGCTCATCAAAGCAGGAATGGAAAGAGATGAGGCAAAGGGCGTGTGGGACATCTATAACAGAAATATTTTAGTGGATGCAACCAAGGGAGTGCAGTACCTTAACGAGGTGCAGGAGCTCATAATACAGGGATTCGAGGAGGCGATGGACAAGGGGCCTCTTGCGAAGGAAAAAGTCATTGGAGTGAAAATCACCCTTACTGATGCGATGCTCCACGAGGACAACGTCCATCGCGGACCTGCGCAGATGCTCCCTGCTGCGAAGAGACCGGTTTACGCTGCGATGCTCATGGCTGGAATTACACTTCTCGAGCCGAAGCAGAAAGTCACGATAAACGTTCCGCAGGAATACGCGGGAAACGTGGTAACTCTCACGCAGGGAAAAAGAGGGCAATTGCTGGATATGCAGCAGGACGGCGAATATACGAACGTAATAGCGAAGATGCCCGTAGCAGAGATGTTCGGATTCGGAAGCGACCTGCGCTCAGCGACCCAGGGTAAGGCGATCCCGTACCAGGAATACGCTGGCTATGAAGTTATGCCCAAGGAATTAGTCGCGAAAGTCGTAAAGCAGATTAGGGAAAGAAAAGGGGATAAGCCGGAACCGCCCACACCTCAGGATTTTCTGAATTAGCGGTTTTATCTGTGTTTATAAATGTTTGGAAATGCTTTTAAATGAAAAACGCGAACTAATGAATATTGAAGAGGGGAAAATATGGGACTCAGGCCTGGAAGAACTATGAGGGACACCAACAAACCGGCGTGGAGCAGGTTCTCGCGCAAGACGCCGCGCAAGTCGTACATAAAAGCAATGCCGCACCAGGAC
Source organism: Microcaldota archaeon (assembly GCA_041694885.1). Taxonomy (GTDB): domain Archaea; phylum Micrarchaeota; class Micrarchaeia; order Anstonellales; family Bilamarchaeaceae; genus JAHJBR01. The sequence goes on from JBGFRX010000034.1 coordinate 20,569, forward strand.
ATCACCCAATTCAGAATGGGCGCGATGAAGCCGGACTACAATGTTACCTTCCACTTGGTAAGCAGAGAGGATATCCAGATAAGGGACAACGCGCTCGAGAGCGCGAGGCAGGCGATGAACAAATACCTGGAGAAACTCATGCCCGGTAATTTCTATTTCGTGGTGCGCGTTTTCCCGCACCAGGTAATAAGGGAAAACAAAATGATAGCAGGCGCAGGGGCAGATCGTCTGCAGAAGGGAATGAGGCAGTCGTTTGGAAGGGCTACTGACAAAGCCGCAAGGGTGCGCAGGAGCCAGGAGATCTTCACAGTAAGCACATATTTGGACAAAAGTGCGGTTGTGAGAGCCGCGATAGAGCGCGCCTTGAAGAAGCTTCCGGGCGCGTACACTCTCGTAACAGAAGAAAAAGCGGCGTGATTCGAAGGCAGAAATGCAACACGCGCGCAACCAGAGCGGATAAAAAACATTTGCAGGTGGTCGCATGGACAGGAAAACAACTGCTGACGATGCCCTGATAAGCACGGACATAGACAATCTCATAAAACACCTTTCGTCCAGGAAGCGCGTGGAAATGGGCGCGCTCGCGCGGGAGCTTGGGATGAAGCCCGAAATCCTGAAAAAGTGGGTGGACATTTTGGAGGACGAGGGCTATGTGAGAGTGGAATATCATCTTCTAAACGAATTCGTTACATGGAGAGGTGGGGAACTGACGCTCAGGGAAGAGAAAGTAATGGAGGAAAAGGCGGCTGTGGAAGAATTGGAAAAGGAAAAGCGCCTGGAGGAGATTTTGGCACCGCGGCTTCCTGTGGAAAAAGAAGCAGAAGGGGAGGAAAAGCCACCTGAATCCGGATACGCGAAAGCTGAAGTAGCTGAAACTGCCGGAGTCCGGAAGCCCGGGCCCGGAACTGTGGAAAAAGAGGAGAGGAAGAAGAGCCAGTTCACACAACCGGAATTCAAATTGGGACCGGAGGAATTCGGAAAGGAGGCACAGGAGCGCGTGGAGCGCATAATGGAAAAAATAGGCGGAAAGCCCGGGGAAGCGGAAAAGGAAATGCTCGTAAAAGGAGTAAGGGGCGAAAAGGAAGGCCGCGAAGAAGTCGCGAAAATAATCGAATCATTCAGGGAGGAAAAGAGCGAAGAAGAGAAAGGGCACGAGGAAAAGATGCTGGAGCAGGCGCTTGCGCATGCGAAAAAAAGTGCTCCAGAACGCAGATTGTTCATGGAAAAGAAGGAAGGAGGAAAGGCGAGAGAATTGGAGAAGGAAAAGCGGAAAGAGGAGGAAGAAATCCTCTCGCTGAAAAAATCCATCTCTGAGTACATGGACGAGATAAAGGTGCGCAAGGAGGAACTCGGGAAACTCAAGGAGGAAAGGGAAAGGCATCTCGCAGATGCCTATCTTTCGCTCGAATCGAAATTCAAGATCGCTTACGACAGCATAGCCGAGCGCCTTCTCGAAAAAGAAGGAAAGCTCATAGAACTTAAGGAGCGCCTTATGGCTCTTCCGGAAAAAATAGGGGAAATAGGCAAGGTCGAGATGGCGCTCAGGCGCATAAGGCAGGAAGGAAGGGGCGCGCTCATCGCGAACCGCGAGGAAATGGAAAGGGCGAAGAAGGCCCTGCGCGAAGAAGATGTGCGCCTCAGGGAAGAACTGAATGCGATAGAAAAGGACGCGAAAGGTAGGAAGGCGGAGATGTTGGATATAGCGCAGTCACTATCCACACTCGAAGGCAGGGAGGAGGATGTCAGGAAGAACATAGAGAACATGAACAAGGAGCTCGCTGAAATAAACGAAAGCGTGGCTTCGGCTTATGCTTCGCTTTCGCAGTTCGCGCAGACGCGCACGGAACTTTCGAGGCGGCTCGAGAACATAAGGATAACGCTCGATACAAGGGCAAAGCAGGCATCCGATACATATGCGCGGCTCCAGGACCTCAAGAAATCGGAAGCGGCGATAAGTGAATACCTCTCCGATTACCAGAAGAAAACTGGCGAGGTCGAGGACTACGTGAAGGAGAGCGAAAAGGAACTCCTCTCGCTCAGGGAGCTCGCAGAAGTGAAGTACATGCGCAGCTACCTGAAGGAACTTGAATCCATTTCATCTTCATACGAGCAGGGGCTCGAGGAAGCAGATGCGCAGGAGAAGGCGATGGACGAGCGCATCGCAGAGGCAAAGGCAAATCTTACTGCGCTTCTCGCTGAAAGCCGCTCGCTCGTGAAATCGCTCGAGGAGAAGACGAGCGGAAAGGACTTCGATAAGGTGCTTTCCCAGGCAAAGGCGAAGCAGCAGGCGATGGTCGCATCCGTTGCTGAAAAATCCGCTGAGCTCAAGCGGCTGAAGGAAGTGGTTCCTCAGCCAGCGGAAGGGTCAGCTGTTCCCATTGCAAAGGAAAAGCAGATTCCAACATTCGGCAGGCCTGGAAAAAGGAAGGGGAAGAAAGAAAAGAAAAGGAAGAGAAAGTAAGCAAAGTCCTTCGGCGTGCTCAGCAAAAAGAAAAAAAGAGAAACTTCAGCGTTAAATCCGGGTCTGCTGCTGTTTCCTGCTCCTCGCTTCGTCCACTGTCGCAAGCCACGAGTCTCCGATCTTCATAAGATAGTTCCCAAACGTTTTGCTCAGCCCTATCACCATGGGCCTGAATTTCCTCTTGCTCTCCTGCGCGACAATCGTCTCGCGCTCTACTTTTATCATCCCGGCCTTCCTTAGCCGGGGGAGCACGCGGTTGTAGAAGGTCGCCTTGGAAATGCCGTTATTCTTCACATATGCGGAAGCGTCCTCCCCTCCTAAGGTCAATTTCTCAGCAAGCAGTTTCAAAAAGCCGAGCGCGATTTCGTAGTACTTCGGCTGATATTTTCTTGAAAAAACGAAATTAGTTATCTCATCAATGTTCCATAGGTTGCGGGTTATGTTTTCCTCCTTGTCCTGGAAATTCCTTATTTCTGCGCTGTTATGCGCAGGAAGGTAAAGGGTTTCGTCAGAAGGTACTCCTCTGCTTGCAATCGCCCTCTTTTCATTTTCCATATCTGCCATATCAATCGGTTTCCCATTCCCAGTTTCCTGCTATCCGAATATGTCCCCGAAGCCCGATGTGGCGCTTTCCTCTTCCTTTTCCATGAGTGCTATTATTCTTTTTTCGACTTCATCCTTGCTGCGCTCAACAATTCCCTTAAGTTTTTCCTCCGCTTTCTCGAAGAACGCTTCTTCAGCGGAAATGTAAATGTAGAATTTGCCCCTGTCCTCGCCTATAATCGCACCCTCCTTCGTCTTGTAGCCCACGCGCGAGAAGCTGTCCTCTGCATATGGCTCTGCCTCGGCTATCTTCAGCAGTTCCTTCTTTTTCGCAATGTCGCATTCGTAAACTCTTTTCATCCAGGCACCAAAACCATTATATTGCGGAAATATATAAACCTTAATAATCATTTACGTATAAAGGGGTGAAAACATGTGCGGCTGCTGCAGCGCGAAAAAGAAAGGCAAGAAAAAATAATCCAGGCTCGTGTTTCTTTTTATTTATAAATTTTCCCAGTGCAACGGCTTCATCCAATAACCCGGAATGAAAATCAGGAAATAAGCGCCTTCAGGGCGCCCAAGAGTTGCGGTCTTCCCTTCAGCACCTTCGCAACCGGGCCTGCGAACTGGCCCTTCATAACCAAATCCAAATCATCCTGCGTAATCGTATTGAAGATGTAATTCAAATCATCATCTGAAACGTGCTCCATCACTTTCCTTAGCAAGAGCCGCTTCTCGACCTTCTTCCCAGGATCTGCCCTCCACATTTTTTCGTATTCGTAAAGCTTGTTTTTGGAAAAATCATTTTTCGCAAATGCATCGTTCGCGACCTTTGCAGCCATCATCCCTGCTTCCATTGCAAGAGCAATTCCCCCTCCGTGAATCGGGTCAACCTGCTTCGCAGCAGTTCCCACCACCATGAAATTATCTTCGACAAATTTGTCCAGCGGGGCTCCGACGCTTATTATCCCCCCAAAGTCAAGAAGAGTACTCGCGTCCTTCACCCCGTTCGTTCTGGCAACGAATTTATCCAGTAAAATTTTCGGGTCAGCGCCCATTATGCCACTTTTCTTATTCCACTTCGTTAAATGCGCGCCGATTCCAATGCCAACATTCGCTTTCTTGTCTTTCTTCGGGAAGATCCAGCAGTATCC
>JBGFRX010000015.1:0-23062 GCA_041694885.1 Microcaldota archaeon
AGAGGAAGAAAAAGAAACCGAAGCGAAAGAAAAAACGATTTCCAGGGAGAGAGTGATTTCCACCTCAGGATTCGAATTCGAGCGCCAGCCCTTTGAGGAAACGAAGAAGGAAAAAGAGGCAGAATTGGGGAAACGCATATCCGATTTGATTTCAAAACCCGGCGCTGCTGAAGGGAAAGAAGAAAAAATCGGGATTGAGGGGGAAGAAAAGCCGGAGGAGAAAGTCCACGAGCGCGGAGCGCGCGAAATGCGCGAAGAACCGGAGGTGCACCGCGAGGTGGAACCGTTGGCTGAGGAAAAGGAAAAGCCCGAATTGCCGGAAACGCAGAAAATGCCCGAACAGCGCAAGGAAAAGGAGGAAGAAAAAGCGGAAATATCAGAAAAGCAAAAGGAATTCTCAAAGGAAACGCGGGAAGTGATGGCAGGAGAAGTTCCGGGCGAAGGAATTCCTTACCTCGAAAAGCACGAGAACGTTTCCCTCGCAGTCCCGAAGTTCCTCTCCCTCACGCCCGAGGAAGCGGCAGAACAGAAATATGCGGAAATAGAATCAAAGGTGCCTCAGGTGCTCGCGAAAATGGATGAGAGCGAGACGAAAAAGCAGATGATAGAATTAACGAAGGAACTGTTCAGGGAAAAGAGCATCGCGCGCAAGCAGAAAATCAAGGGAGAAATAGCCACCTTAAGGGAGATGCTCTCGAGAAAGACAGAGCTGCCGAAGCGCGCGGTTTCCTATGCGACCAGCTTCCTCAATAACATGGAAGTGGCGCACAAGACTGAAATCGCGGCAGCTAAGGACAATCTCACGGGCCAGTACAGAAGCCAGCTCTCGAAAACACTCGAAAGCTTTACAGCAGCGCTCCGGCTTGCAAAAGGGGAAGAGGAGAGGAAAGCGGTTTACGAAACGTTCGTTTCGGACCTGGAAACGCTGCACGGACAGGTGGAGGCGCTGAGCGACAAGTACGAGTCGTTCTTCCTCCGCGAACACACGTTGGCGCTGGAAAAGCTGCGCGGAGTCGCCTCCATGAAGAACGACAAATACGTGGCGGAAAAGATAGGGGAGCGGCTCAACGAGATGAAGTTCACCTATGCTGCAGAATTCCTTTCGCTCGAAGATGCTGTGAAGAAGGAGGTAACATCCCTGATAAAGACCAAGAAGCACGAGGCGCTCGAGTCGCGCGTGAGCGAAGATATGGAGAAAGTGCTTTCGATAGTTAATATGAAGGAGGAGGAACTCCTCAAGTACATCCATGCGCACCATAAGGACAACTACCTTGAGTTCGAAGGAGGGAAAATAACGCGGCTTGAACTACTTACGATTGCCCGCACCCTCATGGCCAGGGAGGCGGGTCTCAAAAAGGACACCATAATTAAATATTTCGGTGAAATATAGACGGTTCGCAAGACGATGAATCAAATCCACGGCATAGGTAAAAATATGGTTGAGGGAAAAACAGCGCACCCGACAGTCCCGGTTTCCAGCGTAAGGGGTCTGCGTTCGCAGAAAAGGGGCGGAGCGCTCCGCCCGTTCGCCGAATCCCTCCTTCCCTACTTTCCCAATCTGAAGAAAAAACTGTATTTAGCAGGCATGGCGGATACGCCGGTGCAGTTCCTGGAAAAGGCGCTGTTCACGTCGCTCTATGTTTCTGCTGCGCTCGCTATAATTGCAGCGATTGCTTTCCGCATTTTATTCATAAACGTGCTGTTCGCCGTTGCAGCGCTTCCGCTGATTTTCGCAATCGTGTTCTTCTACCTTCGGCTCTATCCTGAGGCGAAGATGATTTCGAGACAGAGGGACATAGACAGCGAGCTCGTGTTCGCAGGAAGGCACATGCTGATAGCGTTGCACGCAGGCATGCCTCTTTTCGATTCCCTGGTTGGCGTCTCTTCGGGCTATGGTGCGGTGAGCGGGGAGTTCAGGAAAATAATCGAAAAGATTAACATGGGAGTTCCCATGGGCCAGGCGATGCGCGAGGCAGGCGCCGATTCACCGAGCGGCGCGTACGCGCGCATAATGATGCAGCTCGCGAACGCCATTTCCTCTGGAGCGGACGTTGCCTCTTCGCTCGAGGCGGTGCTCAACCAGGTGGCAAAGGAGCAGGCGATAGCTCTCAAGGCATACGGCCAGAAGCTCAATCCGCTCGTGATGTTCTTCATGATATTCGGGATAATATTCCCCTCGCTGGGCGTCGCGTTCGCGATAATACTTTTCTCACTTGTAAGTGGAGGAGTGATAGGGCTGAACTCCTCATCGCTGATTTACGTCCTCGCATTCATCGCCTTGGTCCAATACATTTTCCTCAGCGTAATGGAGACTTCAAGGCCGAGGTTCAACCTGTAGCAAGTGAGATATATGGCAGTGAAATTCTTCGAAGCTCTGGGTCGGCTGCTTTCGCGCGAGCGGATGCACTCATTCGAAAAGAGGACGAGGGCAGCAGGAATCCTGGTTCCCCCTGAGCTTTTTGCCGGCTACATAGTCGCAACCGCGCTCACAGCAGCGCTCTTCCTCGCAGCAGTGCTTTCCCTTCTCCCTACCTCACAGAAATACTTCCTTTCGCTCACCACTGGCGCGCTTTCCGCGTTGGGCATCCAGCCACTGGAGCCATTTGCGCTCAAGGCCATCACAATCACATTAGTACTCGCGCTTTCGCTCGCAGCAGTAATATTTGCTTCCTATATAGTGCTTTCCGCAATGCTCATACTCCTTTCCGAAGCGAGGAAGAACGCGGTGGAGGCGGTGCTTCCGGATTTCCTGACGCTCATAGGCGCGAACGCGCGCGCAGGCATGACCATAGACCAGGCGATGTGGTATGCTGCGAAGCCTGAATTCGGGCTTCTGAGCATGGAGGTAAAAAGCGTGATAAAGGGCGCGTTTAGCGGGGAGTCGCTCAGCTCGGCGCTGGATCGCCTCAACGAACGCTTCGATTCCCGCGTGCTGGAGCGCACGATTTCTCTCATGAAGCAGGCGTCAGTCACAGGGGGAGAAGTGGCGAAGATACTGGAAATGACTTCCTCTGATGCAAGAGAGACCGCTATGCTCAGAAAGGACATCGCTGCCTCGCTCCTTATCTATGAAATATTCGTAATATTCTCGGCAGCGCTCGGCGCCCCATTCCTTCTCGCGGTTGTGAACAAGCTTCTTGGAGTGCTCGAGAAGTCGTTCGCGTTCCTTCCGCAGACCGTTTCGCAGGTGAGCACTTTCGTGAAGTCTTCGGCGCCCCTCATAACTTCCTCGGATTTCTTTTACTTCTCGATTGCGACGATATTCATAACCTCGCTCATATCATCTTTCATAATTGGGATAGTGCGCACCGGCTCTAAGAACCAGGGGATAAAATACTTTCCGTTCATGCTGCTTGCAGCGTACTTGGTGTTCTTCACCGTCTCGTCGTTCCTTGAGTTGTTCTTCACAGGCATGCTGATATGAAATTTGGGGGTGTTAGAATGGGAAATGAGAATGCGTGCAGGGAAGTCGGTGCCCGGAACCAGAAATCCGGAACACAGAACAGCGCGAAAGGCCAGGCAGGCATCGAGTACCTGATGACCTACGGCTGGGCGATATTCGTAATAGCAATAGTTATCGGCTTGCTGTGGATAATCTTCGCCCAGCTCAAGGTGGAGCAGTGCAACATGCCCACCGGCTTCGTGTGTAACGATCCAATGCCCCAGATATTCAGCTACCAGGGCAAAGACTACATAAACTTCAAACTGCACAACAAGCAGGCGCAGGGGTTGAAAATATCCAAGATTCTATGCACAACTACCTCACCGCAGGACGCGAAAGAGAGCGACGCGACCGACCTTTCCTTGCAGGGCATAACAATTCCTGCGGGAAGCAGCTACGAGTTCATAGAATCCAACGCAGGGCAGAAAATCGCATGCAAGAGCGGTTCGAACGCCCTGACTCTCGCGGCTGGTCAGGACTTCAGGGGCTACGTTGTGGTATGGTATAATTACGAGAACGATCTGGACCAGACGATAAAGAGGACCGTGAGCGCAAGCGTCGCGGGAACGATACTCCAGGGATAATCCTTTCTTCTTTATTTTTTTCTCAGAGTATTTTTCTACGTCCCGTACATCTTCGCTTTTCCAATGATATTGAGGATAATCGGCATCACATCCTTTCCCCGTATGTGCCCGAGCCCGCCGTTCATCGCATTAATTTCGTCGAATTTCTTCAGCCCGTCGCTTCTCCCTCCCTTCTCATAGACGAGTATAGGCACCTCGTAGCCCGTGTGCTCCTTCCTTGAGCACACAGTGCTATGGTCTCCGGTAATGATGATTGCAGCGCCGGTCTCAGTAAGCAGAGGAATAAGTTCCTTATCCACGCGCTCGATGAATTTCCTTTTCCCTTCCGCATTTCCGTCGTGGGAAAAGCTGTCCGTTGCCTTCACGTGCACGAAAACGAAATCGTTTTTTGCAAGCGCCTTCTGCGCGGCAAATCCCTTTGCCTTCAAATCCGTTTCCTTAGTGCCTGTTGCGCCCGGAACTTCCAAAACGTCCAGGCCAACAAAACGCGAAACCCCTCTGTAGAGCGCCCCTCCTGCAACGCACGCGCCCTTTATTCCGTGCACCTCGCTGAATGAGGGGACTCGTTTGTATCTTCCTGCCCCGCGTACCAAAATCGCGTTTGCGGGAGGCAGCCCTTTCTTTTTTCTTTCAATATTTATCCGGTTGGTTTCGAGTTTCGCGCTCACTACTTCGGTGAATTTGTTTATTATTTCCGCAGTTCTTTTAGCTTCCGCAGTTTCGTCAGTGGGAACGCACACGTGCATCATTCCAGTATGGTGCGGGTCAGTAGGGGAAACATTCGCACTCAAGTTACTTCCCTTCAATACAAGCGCACCCCTGTGCTCGCTCGTGGATTTGAAAATCACCTCCACGTCCCCTATTCTGATGTTCGCTTCTTTCTCGAGCCCTTTCGCAGCAACGCTTTCGAGCCGGCCCGCTCTCCTGTCCAAGATGTTTTTTCCTGAAATAGTGGCGAAATTCGCCCTGAACGCAACGTCTCCTTCCTCCAGCAGCATAGCTGCGCCCAATGCCTCGAGAGGCCCCCTTCCGCAATAATATTTTTCAGGCGCATAGCCGAGGATGGAGAGATGCGCGGTGTCGCTTCCCGGAACTGTCCCCCTTGAAATCGTGCTCATCAATCCCTGAATTCCGTTTTTCGCAAGCCGTTCGATATTCGGCTTTTTCGCCATTTGCAAAGGGGTGGATTTCGGAGCAGGCAGGTCGCCCAATCCGTCCAGAATAAGCAATATCGCCTTGTTCACCATGTTCTGAATAATAGGATAAAAATTATAAATCCGCATCGCACTGGAAAGCACCTCTCCTCCGCAGCTATTAAAAACCTTACTTCCACTATTAGTCCCCTGAATTTTTCTTTATAAGAAAATTCTACGGCTAGCTCTTCGCGTTGCGCGAAGATAATAAAAAAAGAAGGCGCGGAGCGCAATTACACGATTTCTATGGGAGAAACATGGTAGAAGATATTTCATCACTCGCGGATACATTGCACGACTTTTTCAACTCCACTTATAAGGAGAAGATAAACTCACTGCTCGCGCACTATCCTGCAAAAAAGAGCTTGATCGTAGATTATACTGATTTGGAGAAATACGATGTGGACATTGCTGACCGGCTCCAGAAGAAGCCGGACGAGGTGATTGCAGCAGCAGGCCAGGCGATCGCCTCGATGAACATAAACGTTCCGGGCCACGGCGCATTCGCCCCTAATGTGCGCTTCTTCAATTTGCCTGACAACAACCAGCTCATAGAGAATATAAGCTCTAAGAATTTGGGCGAGATGGTCGCAGTAAAAGGAGTGGTGAACAGGCGCGCGGACGTTATGCACAAGATGCAGGTGGTCGTGTACAAGTGCCAGGTGTGCGACTCGGTGTACAAACTGCTGGTGGAGCGCGATTTCGTGCCTCTAAGGAGATGCGAGTCGTGCAGGAAGACAAGCCTCAGGCAGATGGACGAAGAAAGCAAGTTCGTGGATCTCCAGAAGGCGGAAATACAGGAACTTCTCGAGCGCGTGCGCGGCGGAACTCCGGCAGCGCGGCTGGAAATCTGGATGGAGGACGACATAGTGAATTCCTTCGTCCCAGGAGACAACGTAGAAGTTACCGGCGTCCTGCGGCTCAAGCCGCCTTCGGCGCAGAAAGGCAAGCAGGAGATGATATACGGCAGGTACATAGAAGTCAATTCCGTGAGGAACCTGCGCAGGGATTTCGAGGAGCTGGACATCTCAAAGGAAGAGGTTAAGCGCATACTCGACTTCTCGAAAGATCCCAGGCTCGCAAAGAAGGTTATGGAATCCATAGCTCCCTCAATTTACGGGCACAGCGAAGTCAAATACGCGATCGCGCTCCAGATTTTCGGCGGAACCAAGGGAAAAATAACCAAGGGCCTGCCGATACGCGACGACATACACATAATCCTCATCGGCGACCCTGGAATCGCAAAAAGCCGCTTTTTGCAAAGCGTGATGGACATCGCGCCGAAGAAGATATACGTGAGCGGCAAATCCGTCTCAGGTGTGGGGCTGACAGTGGCAGTGGAAAAGGACGAGCTGAGCGGAGGTGGCTGGACGCTCAAGGCAGGCGCATTGGTGCTCGCGAGCGGAGGTCTCGCTGCAATAGACGAGTTCGACAAGATAGAGGACGAGGATAGGGCAGCGCTGCACGAAGTCATGGAGGGCCAGACAGTCAGCATAGCAAAGGCAGGCCTTGTAGCTACGTTCAGGGCCAAGACGGCGATACTCGCAGCAGCGAACCCGAAGTTCGGAAGGTTCAACGCGAACAAAAACCTGGTGGAGCAGTTCGAAATCCCCTCTTCGCTCATGTCCCGCTTCGACCTGATATTCCCGATATTGGATATTCTGGATGTGGAAAAGGACACCAAGCTCGCCGAGTATATTCTTAATGCGCACCATCAGGCATCGCTCGCGGAAAGCGAAAAGACCGAGGAAAAGGAGCTAATCGAAAAGGACTTCCTGCGCAAGTATATCTCCTACGCGAGAAGGCACGTTTTCCCCAAACTGACAAGGGATGCGATGGATCGGCTCAAGGAATATTACATAGACCTGAGGAAGCGTGGAAAAGCCACTGAAACAGTTCCGATTACACCTCGTTATTTGGAAGGGTTGGTACGGCTTTCCGAGGCGAACGCGAAGATGCGCCTGAGCCAGACAGTCGAAAGGTCGGATGCAGACGTTGCCATAAACCTGATCAATTATGTGATGGAAAAAGTAATGACCGACAAGGAGACCGGGCTCGCAGACGTCAGTATAATCGAAACCGGGAAGACGAAGAGCCAGCTCGAGAGGAACGAGTTCGTTTACGAAATAGTAAAGGAATTGTGCAGGAAATTCGACGTTGCGGAGGAGGAGCAGATAATAAGCGAGGCGAAGGCTTACAACCTTGAAGAGCATCAGGTGAGGAGAATACTCGAGGACATGGTAAGGAATGGGCAACTCTACAAGCCGGCACACGGCAAATACCACAACGCATAGGCGAACGCCTCGCAATAAAGCGGTTTCGGGTTTTGGGTTCAGGGTTCCGGGCAAAACGCAAAAGAGCAGCCCTGCAACGGAAAGCGAGAAAGCAAAGGTAATGCACGTATTCGCCTACATGCTCGCCCTCTTTATAATCACGCAGATTCTCGGCTTCTATTCCGGCATTTTCATAACCGAAGAAGCAAAAAGCAACGAAGTGTTTTCAGTATTACAGGCAGTTCCGCAGCCAGCAGAGCCCGCGAGTGCATTTTACCTCCTCTTCTACGTGCTTTTGGGCGCGCTCATCATGTACCTTCTGGTGAAATTCTACAAAGGGGAGCTTCTCTTCGTCCTCATAGAGTTCGCCGTCGTCTCTTTTGCCTCATCCATCGTATTCTATTCCTTCCTGAAGCCGCTACTCCATCTTACTGAGCTGACTGTGGTGGTTTCCATAGCGTTCGGACTCGCTCTTGGACTGCTCAAGAGCGCACTGCCTTCACTGAAAAATCTTGCAGCGGTGATTGCGACAGCAGGCGCAGGCGCAGTCTTCGGCCTTTCGCTCACATTCTTCACCTCGCTCCTTTTCCTCATTCTGCTTTCAGTTTACGATTACATCGCCGTTTTCAGAACGAAGCACATGGTGGAAATGGCTAATTCATTTTCCAAAAAGGAGATGTCATTCATGATAACTTCTAGGCAGAAAACGGAAAAAGGGGAAATCCGGCTCGACCTCGGAACAGGAGACATGCTTATGCCGATAATTTTGGAAGTTACCGGCTACCGCCTCAACCCAATGCTCGCAGTGGTAATCTTCCTCGCATCTGTTTTTTCGATGTTCGTGCTTTTCATCCTACTCACGAAAAAGAAGACGGCGCTTCCCGCGCTCCCGATAATCGCTGTGTGCATTTTCGTATTTTTAGGGGTAGCCAAGGTACTCGGAATAATTTGATCGATCAGGACTGCCTGTCCCTGTAATCAGCGTACCCGAACTTCCTGACTACGCGCACCTTGCCTGTTTTCCTGTTGTAAACCGCTATGGATGGCAGCGTCACGCCGTTGAAAGTCGTATTCTTCACTATCGAATACAGGGCCATGTCCAGGAAAACCAGTTTGTCTCGGAGCCTCAGCGGCCTGTCGAACGAATAGTCGCCCATTACATCACCTGCAAGGCAACTAAATCCCCCCAAGCGATATAGATGCTTTTTCGCACCCGGCTCTCCTGCCCCTATTATGCCCGGCTTGTAAGGCATTATTACCGTATCAGGCATGTGTGCCTCTGCGGAAGTGTCCAATATTGCAATATCCATCCCATTCTTCACTATGTCCAGCACGGACGCAACGAGAACCCCGGCGTTCAGCACAGTCGCTTCGCCGGGCTCTAAATATACTTCTTTTATCCCGTATTTTTCCCTGAAATTATTTATCGTCCTTATCAGCAGTTCTACATCGTAATCCTTCCTTGTGATGTGGTGCCCGCCCCCGAAATTTATCCATTCCATTTTCCGTATGTATCCGGTATATTTTTTCTCGAATGATTGGAGCACGCGCGCAAAAACATCAGCGCCCTGCTCACAGAGCGCGTGGAAATGCAAACCACTTATCCCGGAAAGGTCTTCTCCTTTCAGCTGCCTGGACTGCATGCCGAGCCGCGAACCAGGTATGCAGGGATTGTACATACCGGTTTCCACTTCGGCATGACCTGGATTAACCCGCAACCCCACCTTTATTTTCTTTCCCGACTTCTCAATTAACGGCCTGTATTTCCTCCATTGCGCAAGGGAATTGAAGACGATATGATCACAGTATTTTATTATCTCAGGCATTTCCCTTTCCAGATAAGCAGGGGCGAATGTGTGCACCTCCTTTCCGCATTCCTCGTACGCCAGCCGCGCCTCGTTCAGCGATGCGGCGTTCATTCCATGCAGGTATTTCTTTATCAGAGGAAAGGTCGAGTGCACCGCATACGCCTTGAGCGAGTGAAGAATTTTCGCCCCTGTTTTTTTCTGCACGCAGTCCATGACTTTCAGGTTCTTTTCAATAATGGATTCGCTTATGAGATAACAGGGCGTCTCCATTTTATCCGTAATTGATTTCGGAAACTCCCCGAGCGCCTCCTTGTCCGTAAGCCACCAGGAAAAACCCATCTTTTTCACTTGGGAAGCTCGCCATTGAATTCCACTTTCACCGAAGGAAGCCCGTATTTGTCCAATGCCTTCATGAATTCGTCAGGATCGAGCTGCTCCACATTGTAAACCCCCGCGCCCTTCCAGATACCCTTCATTATCATCATCGCGCCTATCATAGCCGGAACTCCCGTGGTGTAGGAAACCGCCTGCGCTCCTGTCTCCCTGTACGATTCGGCATGGTCGCACACGTTGTAGATGTACATCTTTTTCTTCTTGCCGTCCTTCACTCCCTCGAACACGCAACCTATTACCGTCTTGCCGGTGTAATTCTTCCCCAACGAGCGGGGGTCCGGAAGAAGTGACTGCACGAACTGGATGGGCACTATCTTCGTCCCCTTGTAATCCACCTCGTCTATCCTCGTGAGCCCGAGGTTGTGGAGAACTCTGAAGTGCGTGAGGTAATTCTCCGAAAAGGTCATCCAGAACCTTATCCTCCTGAGCCCCTTTATATGCCTGACCAAGGATTCTATTTCTTCATGCCAAATAAGGTAGTTTTCGTATTTGCCCACAACCGGGTAATCGAATTCGAAATGCACGCATTTCGTATCCATAATCGGCGGCGTTTCGACCCACTTCCCATTTTCCCAGTATTTTCCGTTGTGCAGGAACTCCCTCAAATTGATTTCAAGATTGAAATTAGTTGCAAAAATCTTTCCGTGGCTTCCTGCATTGCAGTCCAGTATGTCCACGTAATGTATTTCATCGAAAAGGTTTTTCTGCGCGTACGCACAATAGACGTTGGAAACCCCGGGGTCGAATCCGCAGCCCAACACAGCCATTATTCCCTTCTTTTTGAATTTCTCATGGTACGCCCACTGCTCCTTATACTCGAAATGCGCCACGTCCATTGGTTCGTAGTTCGCAGTGTCCAGATAATGCACTCCCGTCTGCAGACATGCCTCCATGATTTTCAGGTCGTAGAAAGGAAGCGTTATATTCATTACGATATCCGGCTTGAACTCATTTATGAGGCGCACTATGTCCGCAACATCGTTCGCGTCCACCTTCGCAATTTGTATGTCCCTCTTGTATCTTTTCTTTATCTCCTGCTTTATTTCTTCGCACCTGCTTAACGTTCTGCTCGCGAGCATTATCTCCCTGAAGACCCCGGGCACCTGGGCGCACTTGTGCACTGCTACGTTGCCCACTCCACCTGCGCCTATTATCAGCACTCTCCCGTTCATCTTTTTCCCAGCCATCCCTGCACCTCTTTTCATTAATTTATTCGCGGCGCTGTTTAAATATTTATTCCCATTTTTTTTGGTTTCTTCACGCGAAAATCAATCGCTACCTGGACAAGCGCAGGGGAAAACGGCCGCACGATCCTCTTGTTTATTATTTCATAATTTTCTTTCGCAAGATGTTTTTCTGTCTTCCTTTTGGCATCAGCAAACGGATTTTTTATGTCCGCAAAAGTGTAGAAGTGAATCGTGGCGCCGTCTTTTGCCCCAGAATACGCAACAGGCAGAAACTCCTCCGCGTCCCTGGGAAGCGGCATGAGCACCCTGTCGGCCCAATCAGCGTATTCGCGCGGAACTATCTCCTTCACGTCCCCGCAAATCGCAGTTATATTCTTCATCTTATTCAGCGTAATATTCTTTCTCATGTATTCAACTGCAGCAGGATTAAGCTCAATTGCAACAAGTTCACAATTTTTTTTCGTTTTCGCGATCACCAATGGAAAAGGGCCAACTCCTGCAAAAAGCGCAAGCACTTTCTCGCCGTCCTTCACCAACCTCGCAATTCTTTTCCGTTCAAAGCTCAGCCGGGGGGAAAAATACACCTTCGCGACATCCACCATCATTCGCACGCCGTTCTCCTTGTAAACCGTCCCGGTTCTTTTTTCCCCGAAAATAATCTTCATTTTCCTTGTCCTGTACCTGCCCTCCATTGGCCCCTCCTTTTTCGCGACTACTCTCACGTTCGGGTGTACCTTCACCATCGCTTCAGCAATTTTCTTCTCCTTTTTCACGAGCATTTCGGGAATCTCAACAATCGCAATATCTCCTACAAGGTCAAAGGAACTCATTACTCCGCCGCGTTCCGCGTCGCTCAAAATCCCCAATAGCGCTTCGTCAATATTCTTCGGCTTTCTGCGCAGCGGCTCTGCCGCAATCCCGACCGCGCCGGCAATTTTTTTTCTTACCGGAATCCAGATTTTCCCTTCTTTCTCAAATACACGGTAAGAGGAATCGTATTCGCCTTTTTTCTTCAGCGATAGGATTTTCCCCTGCGCGGATTTTTTTTCAACTGGAATGAAAAGTGCCAAACAAACACCGTTATCTGAAATCGGTCGCAAACATTTTTTCTGTGGCCGATAAATCCCACTAAAATGGTTTTGCCTTCCTTATCAAAATTCAAGGGTTTTAATGTCCCGGATTATCAGGTATGCCATAGTTTCTGGCTTGGTTTTATCTTTTATTTAATGATATCATTCCAACACTATGGCCGGCTTCCCAGGCATCGCATTGCGGGCTTTCTCGTGCTTAGCGTCCGCTTCGGAAGCGATTTCCACTCCAAAGCCCAGCTCCTTTTCCATGAATTCGCGGGCATCGGAAAGCGCCCCTAATTCTTCGTCCGAATCCAGGATTTCAGGAAGCGAAAAAATATTCTTTCCGAGCTGCTTCACAAAGCGGGGCATTTCGCCAGCTTTCTCCCTGAGCAGCGGCTCTGCCATGCACCTTTTCATCGCCTTCTCGAAATTCTTCTCCACCCGTGCGATTTCATACGCGGCGCGCTTCCATCCGGACGCAACAAATACGCCTGCCTTTTTCGGTTTTATTCCAGTAAGAGAGGATATTTTCCCCACATCCTCGATGATTTTGGAAACCAGCTCCTCGCCCATCTCCGCTTTCCTGTCAATTTGCTTTTCATCAGCGGAAACCATGGTTGCATTTGCAGCGAAGCCCTTCTTGCCAAGCAGGTGCCATATTTCCTCTGCGAGGTGCGGGGCAAAAGGCGCTATCGCGATTGTCCACTTTTCGAAGAATTCCTTCAGGTGCGGCTCCTTTGCCCTCCTGAGATACCACGCAAGGTCTGCGCTCGTATCGTAAAGCAGCCTCTTCATCAGTTCCCGGTATTCCAGCCGCTCGTGCATTCCTTCCATGTCCACAAGTCGCCCGTTCAGCCGTGAAAGCAGCCAGAAGTCGATTTTTTCCTTCGCTGCTTTGGAAGAATGGGAAACGAGCGAAAAGATGTTCCTGAGCCGGGATTCCACTCCTAAGGCGACCTGCCTGCTGAAATCCGTATCAATGCTCAAATCAGCACCTCCCACTATGCTCAGCCGGACCACATCAGCCCCGTATTCAGCTATCGCCTTCCTGAGCGGAAGGATGTTTCCAAGGGATTTACTCATCTTCTTCCCTTCCATGAGCACGAAGCCGTTAGCAACTATTTGCTTAGGCCAGTGTTCCTTAGGGAATATAGCCGCATGGTTGAATATGAAAAAGGTGAGGTGGTTTCTTACGAGGTCCGCGCCGCTGTGCCTCGAATCCAGCGGATACCAATAGAGGAACTCCTTGCGGAGTTCCCCGGTCTCCAGTTCCGGGTTCCCGGTTTCGCGTCCAAGAAACACGGAATCGAAGAATTTCTCATTCAGTTTTTGCGGGTGGATTTTACCGAGCATGTGCGCAATAGTATAAAATGCCATGTAAATGGTGGAATCTGAGAGCGATTCTATTATCCGGCTCTTGTCGAATGGGAAAGGGGTTCCAAGTCCTTGCGCCCTTACGCAGGCCTTTGCCCTGAGCCAGTCAATAGTGTAAAGATAGTCGTCTCTGGTGCGTTCAGGGAGCGTTGCCATCTGCGCAAGACACTCCTTTGCAAGCCCCTTCCATTTCTCATCCCCATAATCAATGAACCATTGGTTCTTCACCACGTTCACCACTATGCTCGTTCCGCACCTGCAGGAAACCGGGCCATTGGCTATTATGTGCAGAGGAAGTGCCCTGTTTTGTTCCATGAGCATGGTGCGCAGTTTCTCCCGTGCCTTCGCAACAGGAAGGCCGTCGTATTCCCTATCCCCGGTCTTCATCACTCCCTCATGCACTTCCTTCCTGTACACTTCCGTAGTTGCTTCTTCAGCACGTGGATCGTTCTGGCTTTTCACACCCATCTTTTCCACAACGTCCTTCGCAGGAATCGCATACCCCTTTATGTCTATTATTACCGGAAGCCCCAATTCCCCTACCTTTCCCAAATCCCTGAGCGCAAGATAATCGTAGGGCGCATGCGCAGGCACGCTCATCACCGCGCCTGTGCCTTCCCCCGGCTTCACGAAGGTTGCGGGAAATATCGGCACTATAGTGCCAAGCGGGCTTTCCGCAACTTCGTTTACAATCTCACTTCCCTTAAACCGCTCCACTATCGCGAGCTCGAGCTGCAATTTCAGGTCCTTTGCCGCATCTTCGGCAAGATAGATTATTTCGTTCCCATACTTCGCCTTCACGTAAATTACATTCGGATTCACCCAGAGATTCGTGACCCCGAAGAGCGTCTCAGGCCTGTATGTGGAAACGATTAATGCGCCCTCGAGGAATTTGAATTTTATCGCAGTGACTTCCTCGATTTCCGGATCCACATCCCCGTTTGTGTCGTGCGCGCTCACTGCGTTGTTATCCGAAGGGCACCATGGCACAGGATGCTCCCCTATCTTCAGGTAACCAAGTTCCTTAAGCTTTAGGAATTGCCATTCGATGAATTTGTTGAAGTGCGCATCGAGTGTGTAGAATTTCCTTCTCCAATCAATGGAATAGCCCATCTCTTTCATACCCCGTTCTATCTCCTTGGAGAAGTGCATAACGAGCTCAATTGGTTCCGTGAGTTTCGCTGCCTCATCCGCACTTATCCCGTATATTTTATCGAAAATCGCGAGCAGTTCCGGGTCCTTTTCCCTCAATTTCCTCGCCATGCTTATTATGGGCGTTCCGGTTACGTGGAAAGCCATTGGAAAAAGCACGTTGCAGCCCTTCATGCGCCAATATTTCGCGTAAACGTCCGCAACAGTGTATGTCCTTCCGTGGCCTATGTGCTGGGGCGAATTGGGGTAGGGAAAGGCGGCGGTTATGTACTTCTTTTTCCTTTTCGCGTCCGGATTCGCTTCGTAAACCCTGCTTTTTTCCCATTCCTTCTGCCATTTCGAATCAAAAGCCCTTAGGTCAATATTCTCATCCATATTTCCACCGTCGTCTTTGTTCTTGATTCTGTTTCGCATCCTTTTTAAGGTTTAATTTATACAAACATAGCATGTTTCCCGCAGTGCTTCCTGCGCTTTTAGCCGCTACTTTCTATCAGGGCACGCTCCAGGGCTATTTTGACCAGATAGCGCCGCTCATCGGAATCGCGTTCATCGCGAGCGCCGGCTTCACTGCGCTCATGTACATGCTGGGCAACGCGCTCCAGTCCCAGGATGTTCTTGCAATTGGAAGGGACAATCTTTCTGCATTGGTCTTTTCCGCGATAATAGTGCTCATGTTCTTCGTGCTTTTCGAGACTTTCTCCACTATAGTGAATGTCATCGCGTGCGGAGGGACGTGCGTGGACCATGTCCAGGCTGCGCATCAGAGCGTTCTGATGTTGAAAGCGAAGGTATTCTCCCTTTATATGCAGCTCTACTTCTACGAATTACTGTTTGGTTTCCTTTCGACTATGGGATTCTCAATCCCCATCCCCGCGCTCTTCCCCCAGACAATGGCAGGGCTACTGATATCAATACCTCAGATCTCGTTCACGCCTCTCGCAGGTCTCACGCCGCTCTCGAATGCGCACACGGTGGTCGTCGAGGCAGTGGGAAGCGCGTTCCTCATGGTGCTCCTGCGCCAGGTGCTGCTCGAATTCATACAGAACTACATGTTCCCCTTCTTCGTTCTGGGCGCAGGGCTACGTGCGTTCGCCTTCACGCGCAGAACCGGCTCAAGCATACTCGCACTCGCGGCAGTCGCGTATTTCGTCTATCCGCTTGCAGTGCTGCTCACCAATTATCTCATTTTCGAAGTGTACCAGCCCACTAATTTCGGTGTGGTTCCAACTGCAGTGGGTTACTGCGAGGACTCAGAAAGCATAAAAAAGCTGGCCACAAGGTTCGAAATAGAGCAGGAAGAGCTCTACAAGGCGAACATACAGAAAGATTCGTCGAACTGGTTCTCGTTCTGGAATTCCATCGTGAGCGCAGGCGAATTCCTGTTCCACTCCCTTAATTTGATGATAAAGACGCTTTTTTCGTTCAATGCGCAGTATATCTTCACTCTCATCCTTTCCCCCGTCGCATTCTCGACTTTTTTTGATTTCCTCATAATGGAGATACAGTCGCAGGTGCAGTTCCTCGTCCTGATATTCGTGTGCTTTTTCATAGAAATAATAATCACGATAACGATGTACCGCGCAGCAGCGGTGCTCGTGGAAGGCGAAGCGGAAATATTCGGAATAAGCAAGCTCATGTGATAAACGCCCAATGCGAAAATGCGAACGCGATGCGGAATGATAAGCAAGAACCAATGCGAAGTGAACTGATGCAATGATAATTAATTCCCAATGCGGCGATGCGAATGTGATTTGAAATGGAATTCCTTTACCCGACTCTTGTGCCCCTCGTGGGCGCCCTCATGGCATTGATAATAATGGCGACCTACATCGGGGGAAAAGTATTCCGCATCCCAGAATGGGAGGCATATTTCAATGTGGAGATGCACAGCCTGATTTTCGCAGTGCTGATCATAGGCGCCGCATTCGCATGCTTCGAGAGCGTGGATGCGATATCCCGTTCGCTGCTGGGTGCTGACCCAATCGAGGCGTCGCAGACGTTCCTGAATACGATATTGAACAAGGGCGTGCTGCCCATGTACAAGGACCTGCTCGTGATAGAGGCAGGAACTTCGCTGAGCAGCTCGTTCATGCTGCTCATCGGGCCTGTTCCCTGGTCATACAAATACAAAGTCGAGCCGGGTGCAGATGCGATTCTTTCCATGGTGAGGATGATGAGTTTCGGCTTGCTCGTGGTTTACACATCCCTCACTGTCCAGTATATGGGCCTGAGTTTCATAAACTTCGGCGCGCCCATAGCGCTTTCTCTTGGAATGCTTCTGTTCATCCTTCCTCCCACACGCGATTCGGGCATTTTCCTCATTGCATTAGCGTTCGCGTTCCAGACGATTTTTCCGTTCACCTACGCCCTGAACCAGGTGATATTGAACGACATGGCTTGCGCCCAGCACGGCCTGAACCCGCCATGCGATTACAAGTACGAGGCATACGTTCCCCAGATGGGAGTTTTCGGCGTGCAGATAAGAGGCGTCTCCTTCTTCTCCTACCTCGTTCCGTTCGCGACATACGCGAATTTCCTCCTTCTCATTCCATTCATAAACGCGATAGCGCACCTTGCGCTGATCTCGCTTTTCCTCCCTGCGCTTTCCATAGCATTAACAATCGCATTCATGAATGCAGTGGCAAAATTCCTCATGGGTAAGACATCATGAAAATGAAAAAAACCGCATTGGCTTTGATCGTTCTCACGTTTTCGCTTGCATTTGCCCAGTCGCAGAGCCAGCAGCAGAAATTCGACGTCATGTTTTCCGCCTATGGCCCTCTTGCAGGCGTAATTCTGCTCATGGGAATATTCCTCACCGGATTGGTGTACATGTTCGGGAATTTCCTCAGGGACGAGAAAGTGAAGGGATGGGCAAAAACCGAAGCAGTGGAGCTTTTCTATTCAGGAGTCCTTCTTTCCATAATTTTAGGGGTATATGCGAGCGGCACAGAATTGATGACCGCCTTTGCAGAAGGCATCGATTCCTTCGCGGTAAGCAAAGTGTGCAATAACGACATTCCATTATTCAGTACGTTTACCGTGAACGGAGCGCGCATTGAATCCGAATCCGGCTATGCACTCCTTCCCTGCCACCTCCGTGTTGCAAAAAATTTCATGGCATCTGTGTTCTATGAAACAGCGGGCTTCGTAAAGGCAGTAGGAATAACCCATTCATGGTACACTTTCCTCTCCTCCTTTTCCCTGGATTTCTCGCCAATGGGAACAACCACGTTCCTTTCAGGCGCGACCTTCACCCATGCAATATTCGGCTTCCTCAATGCGAAGAACAACGCACTTGCATTTCTGTTCGACACCGGGGTGAAGGTGCTCACCGTGGTGCGCTTCCAGGAAGTGCTGATAAGCTTCATAGGAATAGCACTTTTCCCGGTCCTGCTCACTGCCGGCATTCTTTTGCGCTCTTTCATGCTCACGCGCAAATTGGGCGGCCTGCTCATGGCACTCGCGCTTTCGCTCTACTTCATCTACCCCATCTTCTTCATATTCGGAGACAGCATCTACAACAATGTGGCTGCGCTCAATTATGCCTCCTCAATTCCTGAAGATGAGAGGAGCGTTCTTACAAAAACATCCGTTGACCTGAGCATGCTTCCCTCCAAAATCAAGGATGACCCCAACTACGAGGAGCAGTACAAGGTGCTGACCGAACTCTCGGGCAGTGAAGGCATATCAGAGAAATTCCTGAGCCAGCTCGGCGTGCTAACCTCTACCTCAAACTGCAAGGACACCGCAACGTTCGAGGAGGACCACAGGAACGACGACACTACGAGCATACTGGATTATTTCGGGACTAAAAACGATCTTCTCGGCAAGTGGCTCAGCTCCACATATTCCAAAGGCGGGGTGGGTGGATACCATGTTAACCAGAGTTTTTCCTCCATACTTGCAGGCATAGACGCGCTCGCAAAAGCGCTATTCTTCTCAATGTTCTTCTCCTTCCTTTCCATCTTCGCCACTGTCGCAGCAGTGAAATCCCTTTCACCCATGTTAGGCGGCGACGTGGAGATAGCCGGTTTGACTCACCTTATATGAGGGAAAAATGATGAATACGAACGCCAGAATGATGTTTGTCTTTCTTCTGTTCGTGCTCAGTTCGCACGCTGATAGTTCATCCTGTATCCCGGGCTTCGAATCTGACCCGTTGTGCAGGATGCAGTACAACAATGAGATCGCGCTAACTGAACTGTTCAACGACGCGACCAAAGCGCTCAGGGAGAACGAGAACCTGAACCTGATGAAGGAATGCACCGCCTCATCGGACATAAACAGCTTCGCCGCCTCGATGATAACCAATTCCTTCCTGGCGATATTCATAGTTGCGATGGCAGTGGCGCTGCTTTACATAGCAGGAAACTTTTTCTCTTTGCCCAATGTGCTCGCGATGGCAAAGCAGGAATTAAACGAGCTCTTCATTACCGCGATAATCGCAGTGTTCCTTATAGGCGTACTGAGCTCCTCCACGCTGGTGCAGTCAATTTTCGGTATCAACCTTTTCGACGAGGCGACGAACTACAGCTACAAGATGCTCTACAAAATAAGCAGCATGTCAGGTGCAATGATAAGCGCAAACATCCTACTCAACTCCATATACTCTCTTTTCGTGCCTATCGGCCCGATAAGGATGGCCATGACCATCCAGCTTGGGCCAGCGCTGAGGCCGCTCATAGACGCAGTTTCGTTCTCCCTCCAATTCCTGATAACGACCTACGGTGAATGGAGCGTGTTCGTATTCATGTTCTGCTTCATACAGAAATGGTTCATGCCCTTCTTCTTCCCAGCTGGCCTTTTCCTGCGCGCATTCCCGCAGACGCGCGGAGGGGGAAATGCGATACTGGGGATCGCAATAGCGCTTTCCACG
The DNA here is from genome assembly GCA_041694885.1 of Microcaldota archaeon. Lineage (GTDB taxonomy): Archaea > Micrarchaeota > Micrarchaeia > Anstonellales > Bilamarchaeaceae > JAHJBR01. The sequence continues at coordinate 19,359 of JBGFRX010000015.1, forward strand.
ATATATCCACTCATGTTCTACATCGGCTCGAGAATTTACTCAGTGCAGTTCCCGGAGAGCACGTTCGGCACGATTGAGCACTATTTCAGGGAAGCGGTGTTCGCGATTTTCGGCCAGCTCAGCATGGGCGGAATTCTGTCGCTTTTCGGTGCATTCACCTTGATTTACAGCTCGCCGGTGATGATTTCCGCGATACTCCTCATCGTGTACATGTTTTTGGACATGATGAAGGACCTGGTACATCTCATAATAATATTCAGCATCCTCCTGCCGGTATTGAATATCTTCGTAACGCTCGTATTCGCGAGGGAGGTCGCGAAAATGCTCGGCACGGAAATAAACATAAGTGCGTTCGCGAAACTCATATGAGGTTTATGCGATGATGAGATTCAAGTGATGATGATGGGATTTTATCTTCCTGAGTTCGTTCCTTTGATGGACACGTTCGTGTGCAGGGGCGGGTTCAGCGAGGGCATTTTCGCGTACGGAGGAAGCGCATGGATAGGCACCTCGCTCGTAGCCCTTGCCGCAACTGCCGCGATAATATCATTCCTTTACCTTCTCGCCTCGATTTTCCAGAACCAGCAGGCACTCGCAGCGCTGAAAATGGACGTATACGAGTTTGCGGTCACCATCGCGATATTCGTAGTGCTGTTCATGATGCTCGAAGGGATGTGCAGCGTGAAGACCGGCTGGGTTTTTCCAGATGCAGGGCAAAAAACATTCGGAACAGGGACTTTCACGAGCTGGGCTGACAAAAGCATATACTATTCGGCAACCAACTACCTCATGGATTTTGCGGACTATTCATTGTGGATAATGAACATGCAGTATGCCGTTTACATGGGCGTGGACTGGCTCACCACGATGGAGATAACCTCGGTGCCAATGGGTTTGGGAGCGACGCTCAAGCCCACCTCAGGACTTGGAGCGGTGATTAAGCCGGTACTGAATAATGCGTTCAGCGCTGAAACAATAGGGGTGATAACAGCTGAGGCACAGGCATACGTGATGGACTTCGGGACTTATGGAATGCTCAAATACTTCCTTCCTCTGGGGCTTGTACTGCGCAGCTTCATTCCTACGCGGCGTATAGGCGGCACGCTCATCGCTCTTACGTGCGTCTTCCTTTTCATCTACCCCCTTCTCGTAATCCCCACATACATGGTCGTGAACGATTCCCTGCTCGGAACCATCGACTACCTCAAAGGCGCGGATTCCGCCGGGGTTTTTGGTGCGACCAGCGCATTCAATATCTTCCTTGAGTTCTACCTCAAATACCTGTGGGGGCCTAACTTCCTGCTCACCTATTCGCTCATGATGATGCCCGCAATCGCGAAGATATTCTTCGGGGGGGTGTTCATGCCGCTCTTCAACACCATAATACTCGTGACGTTCGCGCGCTACCTTTCGAAAACATTGGGGGAAGAGATAGACATAACGAACCTGACGAGAATGATATGATGAAAACAGGAAAACGAAACAGGAAACAGGAAACGGGGAACTGATATGGACTGGCAGGTTCTTGCTCTGATGGCCGCGTTCGCTTCCGTGATGGTAGCTGCGCTTCTGATAATGTTCTCCCGTTTTTTCGACTTCAAGATGCTCGAGCAGGCAGGAAAGGCGGAGTTGGTGTTCGCTGCGAGCGCGGTTCTCGTGACGCTTTTCCTGATAGCAGCAGTGCAGTACGGAACAGATGCCGGAAAGTCAATCGCCGCGCAGATGTACGAATACACTTACAAACACGCGGGCTATTTGCACTACAGGGACTCAGGCGGAGTTGAGCAGGAGCTCACTTCCGCGATGTTCACGAGCAACCAGTACTCACTGATAGACATAATGATTTTGTATATGGATTCGGTGATGTACTGCGCAGAAGATATAGGCGCATGGACATTCAGGATAAGTTTGTTCGCGCACCAAATCTCCTCCATTTCACAGGACGTGTTCATGGCTTTCCCCATGAGCGGCTGGGCGTGGGGCGGCCTTGCGCAAGTGTGCGACAATCTCCTGAACACGGTCTATTTCATGGAGCTGATTTTCTATATCCAGAAGTACGTATTGAGGTTCATGGACGCATATGCGCTTTCCATCTTCCTGCCGCTTGGAATAGTGATGCGCGCATTTCCGCCCACGCGCGGCGCAGGCGCCTACGTGATTTCGTTCTCACTTGCAATTTACATTGTTTATCCGCTCGCCTACCTTGCCGTGATATTCTCCTCGCCTTACCCGAACCTGTGTGCAACGCCCCAGATTCCCGAGCCATCTTTGGGAGAAAATGCAAAAGCCGGGATTTTTTCGGAATTGCGGATGTGGTACCGCGCATTCGAGGGGGGGATATTGGATCTTATAGGAAAATTCTCGGACCTCACCAATGCGCTGCTCGTGAATCTCTGCTTCTTCCCAGTTGTCGCGCTCGCGATTGCGATGACGTTCACGCAGGGTGCGAGCGGCATTTTCGGGGCGAACATTCCAGAAGTGGGAAGAGGGCTCATCAAACTAATTTGATTTATAAAATTAACTCCCCTATCTTCCGCATGCGCAAATTCGTGATCGACATGGGCGTTTTCGTGAACCCGCAAGTGCACAAGGCATTCGGGGCCGATCCGAAAAAAGCGGTTTCGGGCTTCGTGAAAATGGTCTCGAAGAAAAAGAACTGCGAATTCTACATGCCTGACAGCGTATTCAGGGAACTCGGTAATTTCGTCGGAACGCTGAACCCGAAACTGGAAACAGTGGTGAAGAGGCGCTCTCCCAATATTTACGCAATCTATCTTCCTGCGGCAGTTCTGTATGATTTCATAGATGACATAAGGGCGCGCATAAACAAGGGCCTCCGCCTTGCGGAGGATTTCGCGCGCAACAACAAGCCGGACAATGCGGAAAAGCTCAAAAAGTTGAGGGAAAAATACAAAGAGGCGATGCGTGCAGGGATTCTGGACAGTAAGGAGGACTTCGAACTGGTGCTGCTCGCAAAGGAGCTCGAGGCGACGCTGGTGAGCGCTGATGAAGGTGTTTTGGTTTTCGGTAACAAAATCGGCTGCGAGATTCTGCACGCTTCCAAATTAAAAAGCGTGCTCTCGCGAAAGAATTAATCCAATCCATGAGCCCGTAGAGCCCTTGGGAATTTCACAAACAATTTAATTGTATGCACATAATAGTGTTCGATGCGAATGGCAAAAGGCATTCTCTTAACAAATCCAAATTCGAAACCGAATAAGAAACTATTGGACAAACTGAGCAAACTCTCGTTTTCTTACACTGGCCTCAAGTACCCGGAAGTACTCCTTCTTTTCAAAGGAAAACTGGCAACCATCGCCTCTATCTATGGGATTTCCGAGAAGCTGAGAAAAAGAAAGAGCAGGAAGGCAAAGGAACTTGCGGAAAGCATAAAGGCCATAATGGCGCACGCTGACTTTGCAAAACCAGAAAAAGGAGCGATGAAGCCACATACCAAAAAAAGCAGCATAAACACGCTTGGAATGAAAGAACGTGCCGAGCTTCTTCAGCAGGAAACAGCAGTAACTTCGAAACCATCGTTGTGGAAGCGCGCAAAATTGCGCATCAAGGAAAAAAAATTGAATGAAAACGAGAGGATTTATCTAAAAACCATTCTCGCAAAACTCGGCCTCGATGATTCGAGGCAAAACCTCGTAAATATCAAAGATGTTCTCGACATTTTTGGAATATGGGGCGATATCAGA
>JBGFRX010000004.1:0-5186 GCA_041694885.1 Microcaldota archaeon
GTAAAGAAGAAAATCAAGGCGCGGTCGTTTCAGATTAATCTTTATACCGGGTTTCTTCCCCGGAATCGCAAGAATAAACGTTTTCTTCACCGAATGCGCAACCCTTATCGCGCGCGACCATTCGGAGATGAGCATCTTGCTCCTTCTCGGGAAGATATGCACCACGTGCTTAGAGTGTATCCATTCGTCGTTCTCCTTCATTGGCGAGGCGCCTGGAAAATAAATCCTGAAATGGGTTCCGAACTTGAATCCGGTTTTGAGCACATATCCCTTGTTCCTCCAGTCCTCGTAAACAGAATACATGTCCTCAAAGTACTTGATTCGGTCGTCTGCCTCCTTCCACACCTCCTCCAATTTCGCGTTCTTCAGGACAAGATTTCCGTGCTTCAGTAGATAAATCGTCTCGTAAACGTCCAATTTGGCAATCTTCCCCCGATGTGCTGCCTTGTAAGTCCCGAATTGCCCAAGCCAGTATTTCTCGTAAAGTTCCTTGCCGCTTGCTTCGTCATCTATTATCGCAATCAAATCATCCAGGAAGAAGACGCCCTGGAGCGCATAGGAAGCAATCTCAAACTTGCCTCCTTTATACCGTTTCGCCGAAGCATGGCCGTAATTGCCCTTTGCCTCTTCGCTTGGCCTGCACATGAGCCCTCTGTCCCTCCAGTCCTTGAAAGTAAGATATCGGGCCAAAAGTTTTTTCCTTTTCAAAAACAAGGAGGCAATGTCGTTGAACGTGTGTGTGTTCTGTGCCTCGTCCACGCATTTCGCGTTCCTTATGTCAATCAGGTAAAGGGCTTCCTCCGGCTCCAGGTAAACAATCCCCTTCTCCATTTTCCCGTAAAAACCGTTCTGCAAGGAGCTTACGTCCTGCGGCTCCTTAACCGCGATTTTGCCGTTCTTCCTGTCTAAGTAAAGGGTAATTCCCATTTTTTCACCTTTTTTGAGTACCCGCCGCCCATGCAAAAAATCAGGCGCAATCTCAGAAGTATTTTTCGAGCCCGGGCTTTATAACCATTCCATCTTTTGCAGCAACGGTCCGCACGCCGCTCTCCCTCTCTGCTCTTGCGGCTTCCTTCTCAGGTCCTTCCCGCAGCATCTTCATTCCCATATGCGAAAGGAGCGCCATTTTCGGCTTTGAGGTCTTAAGCAATTCGATCGTCTCATCGCTTGTAAAGTGCCCTAAATATTCGTCTTTCTCGGGTTTCATCGTATTCACAATCAGCCAGTCGCAGCCTGCGTACTGTCCGTTCAACCCTTCAAAATGTTCGGTATCACCCGTGTATCCAATAGTATATCCATCCATTTTCAATTTGAATCCAAAAGCGGTTTCCTCTTCGTGCTTCGCCTTCAGAATTTCGATTTCAAACGCTCCTTTTTCCGTCGGGAATTTCCTCCTTTCGCCCCATTTCGCAGAATAAACTTCCTTTGCTTTGGAGAGGTGGTATCTGGTAAATGCCATATCCCCGTTTTTGTCGCCTTCAATGCAATTTTTACTTCCGATTATTATTCCGTTCTTTTTCAGCGTGTACCTGCTCATCGCCTCCACGAGCACGTTCGCGTCAGAGCAGTGGTCGATGTGCAGATGCGTCACTATCAATGCGCCGAGGTTAAGGGGGTTCTGGCCTGCCTGGATGGAACGCACCAGAGCACCAGGGCCAGGATCCACGTGGATATTGAGCGAACCGTTGATTCTGAAGCCCCCTGTCCACCTTTTTTGCTGCAACAAATTTATTCTTCCGCCTCCAGTACCAAGAAAAACGACTTCCATGAATTCATCCCGCCAGCTTCGTTTTCAGTTTTCCGAGCATTTTGCAGCGCATGCATATTTTAGCGCTGCCCGGCTCGCCGCACCTTTCGCAATGGACAATTTCAGACCTTTCATCCTTAAGTCCCTTTCGCATTATTTTTTCCATCTTCAAAAAAGAATTCAATATGCGCTGCTTCGTTCCCGGATATTTCTCCTCCGTTTCGTTGAGCTGCTTCTTCAGGTGCTGCCTGAAGGAGAAGTGGGCATAGGGGCATTCGGAATAAGCGATTTTTATGCTGCGGAGCATTGCATAAATCGCAACTTCCTTTTCCGGAGTGCGCAGGAGAGGACGGATGCGTGGAACGAAATGTTCGTCTTCAGTTATGGGCTCCAAAAACCGCGCTAAACGCACGGGCTCGTTCCTCATTATGTTCATGAGCACTGTTTGCGCAACATCATCCAGATTATGCCCTATCGCCATTTTGTCCGATCTCGTCTCTATAGCGCCTTTATTCAGCAAATACCTTCTGAACACACCGCACCAGCTGCACGCAGCTGAGTTTATTTTTTCCATTATTTCATTGAGCGAAAAGCAGGCATTTTCCTTGAACGTAAGCACAGTAAGCGGCACGCGCAGTTTTTTGCATTCCCTTTTCGCTACCGCGAGCGTCTTATCGCGATAATTCTTTATCCCTTCATCAATCGTTATCGCAACCAGTTTAAAAGGCATTTTTTTCCTCATTTTCGCAAGCAGATGAAGAAGCACAATACTGTCCTTGCCCCCCGAGAGCCCCACTGCGATTTTTTCATGTGGCTTCACCATTCCGAATTCCCGCACAGTCCTGAAAAAACGTTTTTCGAAATATTTTACGAAGCAGCCGGAGCAGAGATGGTGCGAAGCATACGCTAGGTGCACTGCAGCAGGATTGCCGCAGGCAGAACAGAATGGTTTTCCGTTTCCAGTTTTCAGTTTCGAACAGTCCATAACGGTTTTAGTACCAGACCGCGCTTAAATAGCGCTATTATGCAAGGCCAAATCCGAAAGGTTTGGTTCTTGTGTGAACAACGCTGGCTTCCGCGCACCCATGGTGCTTCAGTGAAGGTACCTCGCCTACCGGGCACGATGAGTTTGCTGCCAAAAAATAGAAGAAGCTGAAAGCACCGTTCTCATTTTACAGCGAACCGAAGAAGTCATACTGTCGTGGTTTGCTATAGGCGGGCTTTCCGCATGAAGAGAAGGGCGAATTTTTCGTCTAACCGCCGAAGACGACTTTTATTATTTCGACCCGGTCATTCGCGTCTATTTCCATATCCTCAGGTGCAAGTTTTCCATTCACTTTCATGAGTGCCTCCTCACGCTGAACAGAGAGCAGACGCAGCAGGTCCGATATCTTCCCTTTTCTGAAAGCCACGCGCTTTTTCATCCCGTCCAAAACTACAATCATGAAAAAACAATGTTGAGGCTACATCCTATAAATCTTCACTTTGAACGCTTATCGCCGGTCCGGGTTCGCAAAAACAGATATGTTTCGGATTATTGGATGAAGCCGAATTTACCCCTACAAAGATAAATTTTGCGGTTTTTATTATAGCAGCTCAGGCGATCGGATGAGCAGCTCTTTCGAGTACGGCGGTGTGCGGATAACGCGATTCGGCCACGCGAGTTTCCTTCTCGAAAACAAGGAGGAGGCGATTTACATAGACAATTACGCGCTTCCAGACAAGGTGGAGAAGAAGGCGACGATAATAGTGCACACGCACGGTCATTACGACCATTGCGCTGATTGCGGAAAGATTGCTGACAGCAAGACGGTTTATGCAGGGATGTGTAAACATGCACGGGATCTGATTGGAAACAAGATCAGGATAAGGGATGTGGAAATCGAATTCGTGGAGGGGTACAACATCGCGAAGCCGTTCCACCATAAGGGCTCCGGATGTGGAGTAATAATAAGCTTAGGAAGGATGCGGGTTTACCACGCAGGTGACACAGATTTCATACCTGAAATGGAAAGGTACAGGTGCGATGTCGCGCTCCTTCCCATTGGCGGAACGTTCACAATGGACGAAAAGGAGGCTGCTGCTGCTGTGAAGGCGATAAATCCAAAGGTCGCGATACCGATGCATTACGATTACATTCCCCAGACCAAGGCAGACCCGGTCTTTTTTAGGAAACTGGTGGAGGGGAACTTCTCGAATACGAGGATTGTGATTTTGGGCTGATTCTTCTGCATATTGGAAGTCCTGCATTGTGGCCATCAGGAACGTGTAAAGATATGCGAATGCAGTATTAGGAACAAACAGTGGATTTGATGTACCTCTTTTATGGAAGCAATGGTTCCAAAGACGAAGAAGGGGATGCAGGGGGTTTCCTGCTTTTGCGAGGAGAATATTTCTGTGCTGGTTGTGGTGCAGCAGGAGTTGGGGGCGCTGCTGGCTGGAAAGGAGCTGCTTTGTAAGATTCCGACCTGTAGAAATTTATCATCACTAAGTACATCATCGGGTAAAGGGAAACGAAGACGGCAATATTGAGTAGCGGGACAAGGAGCATTGCCCAGACGATTGCATAAAGAACGTATATCGCGAATGCGCGCACCACGTTCTTGAGTACGAAGCCGACAGCGCTCCTTATTGCTGGAATTGCCGGAAGCTCCCGCACTGCTGCTGCAATGTACGCGAAAGAGAACACGAATTTGCATGTAAAGGAAAGAAGAAGGCCAAGCAGGATGAGGCCGATTCCTGCTACCGAGGAATAATCGAGTTTAAGGAAGAACATCGCAAGAATTATCGGAATATTGAACAGTAGGAGCACCGCATGCTTGACCATGAATATAGAGGAATAGCGGGACGCGTTCTGGAGCGCGTAGCGCAGGTAATCGTGAAGGTGCACTGCTGATATTTCAGCGTTCATGAGCGTCTTTATCATCGCTCCTTTGTATGCGGCCCAGAAATATGTAAAGAACAGGGCTGCAGCTATGGTTATTATCACGGTCGCGAGCAGGCCGTAAGACGTCATCAGATCGAATGTGGTGAGCGTGAGTATAAGGAGAAGGATTATCGCGAGCGCGAAGAATGCGGTTATCGTTACTGAGAAAAGCCGCATTAACGCCGCATATATAAACGGGAATGGCCGTGCGGCATACTTTTTTGCAGAAGTCGTGAGCAGTTCGTACAGCATGAAATCACTGGTGTTTTTTCGGGTGAAAGATATTAAAAAGCATGTATACGCAAAAAAGCCCGGTCGAGTGGAAATCAAAGCTTAAAATTCTTTTTGCTGAAGTACTCGCTGAGGAAAATGAAAATCAGATTTTTCGACGAATCGAAAAATTCTTTTCATTTTAATGAATGCGAGGAGGTGGGAAAATGAAAATCAGATTTTTCGACGAATCGAAAAATTCTTTTCATTTTAATGAATGCGAGGAGGTGGGAAAATGAAAAT
>JBGFRX010000024.1:0-22356 GCA_041694885.1 Microcaldota archaeon
GCAGCGGGAAATGTGCATGGAGCCCGAAATGGCAGAAGTAAAAAATAATGAAAAGGATAGATGGGGGCTCATTTACTGACAGCGAAACTCGGAATGCAAAACCCGAAACAGTAGAATTGTAGGAAAAATTGGGCCTGCTGAGATTTCCACCTTATCAAAACATCACGTTTTTCTTTTGGGGTGACGCCATCAGACCTTTTCTTTTTTCGCAAAAAGAAAAGGGATATTGGTTTGAACTCAGAACCTACGGCTAGCTCAGGCAGTTAACACAGCTCGCGGAGAAGCAATATGTGGTTTTCAGTTTCGTGTTTTGAGTTTCGTTACGAAACCCTGAACGCAAAACGCGCAACCACAGATTATCAGCTTCCGAGCTTAGCTGCTGTATTAAAGCGTGCCATATAAGACCGTCGCTCTAACCTGGATGAGCTACAGGCCCAAAAAGCAGGCGCTGTTTGGGTTGTTCCGGATTTCATTGTAGAACCTATTCCGGTTTTCAGCCCCGAAACGAAAGCTGCCAACGCACGTACGGGTGGATTCGGAAGGCAGAGCCCTCCGCAGCGGGGGGTAGGTAGGTTGGCAATAGGCGGGAGGGGGGCGGCGAGCCCCCTTCCTGCATGTTGTTTTGTTGTTTCCTGTTTTCGGTTGCTGGTTCTGAAATGAAAGTAATGGTTTCTTTTTTTGGAATCGCTTATGAATATGAATTGGGGGTAAATGGTTTTAAATATTGATAGCACCTATTACCCCGATGCCGATGAATTTAAAGAATTCGTTCAAAAGTTTCGCGAATCGCGTGGTCCATGCCTTACGGATGGGTAAACTGCCCGACAAGGACGTGAAGATGATGGAGCGCCTTCTCCTCAGGACAGAAAAGAAAAACCTCATACTTTCAAGGGCTCTGCTTTCCGCACTCGCTGGAGGGGAGCAGAGTGAAGCAGACGTGAAGAAGTTCGCTCACCTCCTCGAGATTGCGAACAGGCGCATAGTTGAGGGAAAGGAGCCATTTTCCATAGAAGAGAAAAAGGGACTCGAGGAAATGTTCATGAGGCACTCGCTTTCAGTGAAGGCGGCAAGGAAGTTTGCTTTCGGCATAGACGAACTGCTTGCGATGGAGCTGAAGACGCAGATGGAAGGGGAAAAAGTGCTTCCAAAACAGAGTAAGGGGCAGCAGGAACGCAGGCGCGACGAAAAGGAAAGGCTTGTTCACTGAGCAAGTGATATTATGAAGATAAAACTCACCCCTGAACTTTCCTACCTCATCGGCTTGTGGTCCCGGGTGCGGAGTGCGGAAGGGCTCGGGATAGAGGCGAGTAAGGAGCTCCAGCAACTGTTCGCCCAGCAGGCGCTTGCGCAGAAGGTTGCCGAGTCAGACAAGCTGCTCTTTGAGGAGGGGAAAATATACCTCTACCATGGGAAATACAGGAAATTCTTCCAGGAAATAGAGCAGGAAAAGCTCGAAAGGTACAAGTACATAAACGAATATTCGGCAAGCTACCTCGCAGGGGCATTCGACGCAGCAGGTGGTATAAGCGAGCAGGGAATCGTATATCTCTCGAAATTCGGGAACAGTGACGAGCTGCTGCTTTCCCGCCTTGGATTCCCTGCAAGGAGGATAGATGGCCGGCTGGCTATAGGAAGACCCCGTGCATTCCTCGCATTCATAAAGAATTACACTAAGATGTTCCCGAACCATCCGGCGATGGAGATGCTCAGAAAAAAAAGAAGTAGGAGGAGCGGGTAAGTAGAATGGAGGAATTCACACTTAAAACATCTGGAAAAAGGGACGTGGTTGACATAACGGAAAGGGTCGCAAAGGCAATAGAAAGGCGGAATGGGAGCGCCTGCCTCGTATTCGTTCCGCACACGACCGCCGCGGTAACTGTAAACGAATACGAGCCTAACATTAAGCAGGACTATGTGGACTTCTTCGAGCGTCTTGCGCCCGAGGGCAATTACAGGCACAATAAAATAGACGACAATGCGCAGGCCCACCTCGTTTCTGCGCTCCTCAATGCAAGCGTAGTGATTCCGGTTTACAAGGGGAAACTCATGCTTGGAACGTGGCAAAGGGTGCTGGTCGTGGAAGGCGACGGGCCAAGGAACAGGACCGTCTACGTGCAGGTCTTGCAATGAAAAAGTTCAGGATAATCTTCAATCCTTCCAAGGCCTGGGCAGTAGGAATTGCCAGGAAAGCGGAGTCGCTGCTGAAGTCGCGTGGCCAGGCCGTTGTTTCGGAAAAGGAAGACGTATGTGTGATCATAGGTGGGGACGGAACGATATTTTACAACAAGAACGAAATCCAAGGAGCTGTGCTTGGGGTCGGGGGAATGAAAAGCAAGGTGTGCCAGACGAATTCCGGGAATTGGAAAACGATGCTGGAGAAAGTGCTCAAGGCGAAAAACATCCCTGAAGAGGAGCGCACTGCGCTTTCTGTGAAGATAAATGGAAAATATGCCGGCTGGGCAATAAACGATGCGGTCGTGCACGCAAGAAGGCACAATTTCGTGGAAATAACCATGAAAATCCGGAAAAATTCCTACGCTTTCGGCGGAGACGGAGTTATCGTAGCTACGCCTACTGGCGCAAGTGGTTATGCGTACTCTGCCGGCGGTTTCACTATAGACAAGTCGAACTACCTTGTCGAGGTTGTTGGTATCTGCCCTTACATGCGCTCTTTTACTCCGAAGCTCGCGCCAGTTGCCTCTGAAATAGAGATTTTGTGCAAAGGCGCAGCAGACCTCGTATTGGACGGTCAGCAGATAATCGAACTTGGTGAAAACGACAACATCAATATATGCGGCAACCGCACTGTAAAGTTCGTGGAAGTTTAGGGGTTTAGGGGGCATATGGAACGGGAAAAAATACTTCAAACAGGAAAAGTTACGTTGCGTGTAACCATAGCCGGAATGTGGCAGAGGCAGGATTTTTTTGTCGAGCGCGAGGAAACCGCTTTCGGAAAAATTCCTTTCTTGGTTTGCAGGCGGAATCTGCCGCTGAACGAACTTGTGCGTATTTCCGAGGAGAGCCAACTACCTGTGAAGTGCTCGGGGCAGAAGGTCTTCCCAAAAAAGAAAGGGCCGAAGGATTTTGTGGGGGTTTAGCCCTTTGGTCATCAGTCCTTTATCCCTTCCGGCGTAACCTTGAACACGCGCTCGCCTTCCGGAAGATTGGGTGAATCCACTAAGCGCGCGATCCTTTTCTCTTCCTTGCTTTTTCTCACGTATATGCGGTAGGTCGCAGCGTGCGCGAGTACGTGCCCCCCGATTGGGGTCGTGGGATCGCCGAACATTATCGCGGGGTTGTCCATAACCTGGTTGGTTACATAGACCGCCAGATTGTACTGGTCCGCAAGCTTCTGGAGAAGGTGGATGTGTTTGTTGAGCTTCTGCTGCCTGTCGCTCAGCGCACCTCTTCCTATGTAATCAGCGCGGAAGTGCGAGGTAAGCGAGTCCACTATTATAAGGCGGACGTTGTTCTCTTTTATCAGGGCTTCGGCCTTTTCAGCTAAAAGTATCTGGTGATCTGAGTTTTCAGCGCGCTGTATGTAGATGTTCTTCAATACCTTGTTCGGATCCAATCCCTGGGCTTCTGCCAATTGGACTATGCGATCAGGGCGGAATGTGCTTTCGGTGTCTATGAATATCACTTTGCCTCCAAGGCCACCCTGCTCAGGGGGTTTTTGCACATTCACTGCGAGTTGGAAGCCAACCTGCGAATTGTGCAGCCACACCGGCTTGAAGCCGCCGATGAAATTATGCGTCTCTTTCACGTGCAGATCATATATGTAACCGTCATATTTTTTCCGGGTTATGCTTTCTATCTTTTCCCATGCTATGGGTTGCGTTGCAATCGTCTCTAATGTTTTCATGTCCTTGCGCAGCGATTCGTCGCTTATTCTCGCATCTATCATCTCGCCAAGCGCTGCGGCCAGCTGTGCGGCTTCTTTTGGCGGGATTCTGCGATTCGTCCAGTTCTGGAAGCTGCTTTTTTTCATTCCCAGTTTGGCTGCTATCTCAATGGATGTGAATGGGAGTTCCTTAAGCCAGTCAAGGATCGCCTTCTCCGTGGCTCCCTTGGAAATCTGCTCCCTTATCGCTAACATTTCCCTGAGCCTGGATGTGTAGAACCGGAGTGCTTCTGCTGATGTGCTCATGGTTGCGGCCTCTGAGTTGCTGTTTCTGCGCCTGCTTCCTGCCAGCTTCCCATCTATCCTCTTTATGAGCTTGCGGAAAGGAGCAGTGGCTATCCCATGGGTTTCGCATGTGGATTTGGATTTGGAAGACATTGGGGCCAAGTTCCTGGTTGATTCCGAAAGAAGGTCGCTTAGCTTTGCGCGATTGAAAGGTCCTGGGACGAATATTTTGTAGGTTTTCTCGTCTTTCATCCTTAAGGTGGTCTTCACGCCAAGCCGTGCGAGCAGGTACATCAGCCCGTTTGCAAGCTTCCTTGAAACCGTGCACATCTCCACGCAGTTGGAAATGTAGCTGTTGCCGTCTATGTAGCCGGAAAGGAATGCTGCTGCGGCTTTTTCGCTTCCATGCACTATTCGCTCTGGAACGTATTTGGTGTACGAATCCGTATACGCCAGTTCACCAAGGACTTTTTCCGTATCCTTGTATAGAAGAATCCTTTTTTTGCTGTCGCAGGTGGCCCGTCGCTTGAATTTCCGTTCTAAGAATTCCTGCACTTTGGAAACGATTTTTTCGTCGTAATTGGTTATGCTCAGGGGATTCGCGTTCCCTTCTGCAACGAACATTCCGAGGAAATATGCTTCATCGCTATCGCAATCCCCTGCTGTTTCATATTGGAAGCCCGCTGGTACGGCAACGTAGTCCCCTGCTTTCAGGTAGCCAGCTGGAATCCATTTCAAGCCCTCGCTGTCGAAAGTGAGGAGGGGGTGGTTCTCAGTAAGCTCCACTACTGCCCCGCGATCCGTCCTCAGGTCAAACGTCTCATCTGCCTTTTCCTTATAGAGTGCTGCGATTTTGCCTTTTTGCGGCCTTCCGTTCGCATCCATGCTCATTACCCAGATTTCTTTGTTGGGCACGGAAACGAAACCGCCTCCATATTCGCACTCTTCGCTCTTGTATCGTTCGTATATTGTTTCGATATCCTCTATGTGGGGAGCATGTGAATTGAAGAAAAATACAGGGGTTTGCTTTCCAATGCACTTTCCGGATGAAAATCTGCCGAACATTTCGGTTATGGACTGGGTTTCCACCCCTCCACCCAAAAGCTCATCCAACTCAGTTGAACTGGTTTTTATCCTGCCTATGTTTTTCCTCCTTTCGAGCACCTGGTCAGCTGTCTCGAACCCGATTTCCAAGGATGACTTGGCTGCCTCTATTGCTTTTTTCGCTGCTTCCACCCCGAAATCGCCCACTTCGGCGAGCTCGTGCGGGGTCGCGGACGCAATTCCTGCGATGTCCTTGTACCCTGCCACCTTGAGCCGCTCCGCAATAGCAGGACCTATTCCAGGAAGATCCTCCAAATCTTCGTACTTCCTGTATTTCGATTCCTTTTCGTCTTTCTTTTCAGCCATCTCAATCACCATTGTTCTTGGTTGTTGGTGATTGAGAGAAATCCGCCATCCCCATGGTGGATTGATCTAAAAAAGCGCGAGTGCATTCACGAAGCGCTTTTTTAGCGGGCTCAGTCACCATATCAGTCACATCTTGGAAAAATCAGATCTCGCTCTGCTGCTCGCGTGGAGTGTTTGGAAACACCAGGAGTTTGAGCTCACCGATTCTGAGCGTGTAAAATTCATTGCCGTTCTTGCTTACGCTTTTCCACATCGCGCCCACTCCCTTGAAGATCGTCTTTCCGTTCTGGTCGGTTATGGGCTGGACTATGCGCAAATCCGGCCTTCTTCCAGGCTCCCGGGTTTCCTGCTGCTCGCTTCCACTCACTTCCTCAAAACCTTCATCTTCTTCTGCCATGGTTCTCACCTTTTTCGCTTGGTCCTTTTTTGTCCGGGCTTTTGTTTTGCTCTTTCGGGCAGCAAAACGCTGCCTGGTTCGCGTTTCGTTCTATTATTAGCTATAATATATAAATATTGGAAGGGGTGCTTTCCGGTGGCTCAAAGAGGCAACTGACCTCATTATCTCCATGTAATAAAACATAAAAATGTTGCCTGCAAAAGGAAAACATGCGATTTATCGCAACGATCGCGCTGGTTCTTCTTTTCGGTTGTTTAGGTGTAGGTGAAGAGCAAAATAAAAGCGTGAATTTCAGCGAATCGCTTGCTTTCGAGGACATCGCTTCTGATAGCAACAAAATAAGCGAACTCGACACCTCTGCTGCTGATGCGGTTTTCGAAGGCATGATTTTGGAAAGGGAAAATGTGAGCGTGATTTATTTCTACAGCCCGGAATGCGCTGCATGCAAACTCCTCGAGCAATGGCTCAGGCAGGAGAAGAAGAAATACAATGCGAGCGTGGTGTGGTTCGAGTACGACATAAGTACTGCTGACGGCTGGGAAAAATACCTGCTTTTCTCTGATGCGTACGGAGTTCCGAAAAACGAGAGTTATGTGCCTGTTGCCTACGTAGGCGGAACTTATTACTGGGGACTGGACGGGATAAGGAACGAGCTGCCGAAAAAAATCGAGGAGTGCCGTATTAACGGCTGCTATAGCCCGTTCGAGTTGCTTAAGGATTAGCGTTGCGGCAGTTTGCGGGCATCACAAGTAAACGAGCGGCACAAATTTCACTTTGGTTTTTCCTACTAGCATTTCGCCCCAGAAGTCCTTCGTTGCCACTACTGCAAACTCGGGCGAATAAGTGGAAATGAAGCTGTGCATGCTTTTCGTTATGCATGGGGATTTGAACTTCTCGAATTTGACTTCGACTGGAACGATGCGCTTCCCTATCGAAACGACGAAATCCACCTCAGCTTTCGCCGTGGTACGCCAGAAATTCAGCTGCCCGCCTTCGAGGAGGGCATGAAGCGCGCGGAACGCGAATGTTTCTGCGAGCTGGTCTTTATCGCTTCTTGTTTCGAGGGCTGCGAAATTCTCCACTGAATAGTTTCTTAAACCGGCATCGTAGAAGTATATTTTCGGGTTTTTCCTCAGCTCAGTTACCATATTGCCGTGGAAGGGGCGCAGTGATTTTATCACATATGTCTGCTCCAAAACGTCCAGCAGGTGCGTTATCTTCCTGAAATAGCCGCCTGCGTTTGTCGAAAGAGATTTGTAGGAAACGAGATTGCCCGAGGATGCGGGGGATCATGGCGCACAAAAATGCCTGCTCGTTCATCTCGCCGCAGTGAAACGCAGTATTTATCCAATTCTGCTAAACTTAACTAAAGTGTTAAGTTTATAAACTTTAAATAAATAACTTGCACATGGAACTTGAAGCCCTGAAAAAACCAGTAATAACGCTCGGCGACGTTGCGAAAGTCCGGAACATATCCAGGGCAAGCGCCGGAGTGGCGATAACGCGGCTGGCCAAAAAAGGCAAAATCCTGAAACTGGAAAAAGGCAAATATGCGATAAGCAATGACGTGTTCGCGGTCGCATCCAACATAACGCACCCGTGCTACATATCGTTTGCTGCCGCGCTCTACCTGAGAGGTATGCTCCAGCAGACCGTAAGCGAGATAGCCGTAATGAGCCCGAAAACGAGAAAGCCTCTGGAATTTTTCAGGGTGAGGATCAGGTTCGTAAGGACAAGTACGAAAAACTTATTCGGTTACGAGCGCATAAGGCGCGGCGGGTTTTTCGCATTCGTTGCTGAGCCGGAAAAGGCGGTCGTGGACATCGTGTGCAATCCGTCCTATTATCCACTCTCTTACCTTGACGAAGTGGTGGGCAGCATAGATGTTGAAAAATTAGAACGCTATCTTCTCCGGCTGGGCTCGGTTTCTGCGATAAAGAGGGTTGGGTACATCCTCGAAAAAAACGGGTTGCGGACGGGTTTGAGGAAGAATGCGAAGTTGCTCAGGGGAGTTCATTACCTCATTCCGGGGAAAGGGAGCACGTGGAACAAAAAATGGAGGTTGTACGTATGATCGAAAAGGCGGAACTCGAGCGCATTGCGGCGCTGGGCCGGCTCGCGCCCTATCAGCAGGAAAAGCACTACGTCCAAAGCGTAATGCTGTGGGCGATTTCCGGCGAAAGCGAACTGGTATTTAAGGGAGGGACCGCGCTTTGGTTTTTCCATGGCCTAAACAGGTTTTCCGAAGACCTGGATTTCACCACGATCGGAAAAATCAATTATGAAAAATTGACTCGGGTAGTGCAGCAGCAGCTGGATTTCAGGGGTATCAAAGGCGTGCTGAAGAACATTGAAAGCAGGGCTGGTTTCACATTCAGGGTGGGCGCAGAAGGGCCGTTGTTCGAATCTGAATCTCAACGCTGCTTCGTGCGCGTGGAAATAAGCAAACGAAAGGATATCCTGCTTCCACCTGTTCTGAAGATCTATACGCCGCCCTACAACGACCTTTCCCCATTCTCACTGAAGGTCATGGACGAAAGGGAAATTTTAGCTGAGAAAGTGAGGGCGGTGCTTACGCGCAGAAAGGCGCGCGACATCTTTGACCTCGCGTTCCTTATCTCCAAGAACGTTCCTGTTGATCTGAACCTGATAAAAAGGAAAACCGAGAGATATGCCGAGTTCAGCCTGGAAGCCCTGAAAAAGTGCGTGCGCGGGGCGCATGCTGGATGGAAAAAGGAGGTTGGTTGGATGGTTTTCGGGCCCGCGCCTGAGTTCGAAGAGGCGGAAAAAATCATTTTTGCCGCGTTCTGATTTGTTTTTGTATCGGGCAGCTCAGAAGTACCTGAAAACATTTTTAGCTTCCGAGATGCGGGGGATCATGGCGCACAAAAATGCCTGCTCGTTCATCATCTGCCTGTCAAGCAGTCCTGCGGAAAGATAGTGTATCGCGCCTTTCTTGTACCCGATTTCTGCTATTCCGGACAATTCAGCCATTACTGCGCCCAAGTCCTTGAACTGTTTCGGGTTCTGGAGTTTCGTCCCGAAGCCCGGGACCGGGAACTGGAAACCGCCTTTTTTTAGCATTTGGATGGCTTGCGAAGGCATTTGGAAACCCATGCTGTTTCCCAAAGTTATTTTTTCGCCGTCGAAAATCGCGCATATCACAATGTCGTGAAGATTGTTTTCGCCCATTTTGAAAATTCCGCTCTCGAACCCGATGCCGAAATCCGCATCAGTTGCAGTATATGCGGCTTTGGCCCTGTTTACCGCGCCTTCCACCGTCTCCTCGTCGAAGGGCTGCTCGCTTATCTCGCTTTCCGCCTTCATCGCTTTTATTACGAATTTCCTGAACAGGCGTTTCGCTGCTTTCTCCAATCCCTGCTTTTTCGAGGGATTGAGCGAGCCGAGCGCAAAAATTATTGGTTTGAGGCGCTTCCCTCCAAGAGTTATCTTCTTTCCGGAAATGCGCTGCGATGAGATTTTTATATAGTCGTCTGCGTAAGCGAGAGGAATGGAAATCACGCGCAATGGCTTGCGGAAATTGAATGCACGAAGGTGGTTTATCTCTTCCGCCACTTTTTCAGTTTCAGTGGAAACGATTATCGCGTCCGCTTCTGTTTGAGGCGCGAACCCGTATTTGTCCTCTATTTTCATGACTTCGAGTTTCCTCTTTATTCTGGTTTTTTTCATTTTGTTCTGGAGGAAATTTTCCAGATTTCGTTTCCTTTCTTCATAAGGAACAGCCGGGTGGATTTTATTTGCGTCCGCGTATTTGTCGCTCGTGAGCCCTACTGCTATTTCATCGAACGCAAGCGCCGCGTTCAGGAGTCGCTCGTGGCCAGAATGAATTATTGAAAACGTGCCGCCAAGGATGCATTTCATAAAATTACCCCAAGGAGACCCCTGATTTGGAATCAGGGGATGAATTGGGAGTTTTAGGTTACAAGCCTCCGATTTCAATCGGAGGTAGTTGATAATAAACCTTAAGCGTTATTTTTTGCCTGCCGGCCTGGCTTCCTGCTTCTCTTTTCCCGCGAACGCCTCGTCTGTTATAGAAGTTGCGAAGCCGGCAAACGTGGTGAGCATTCCGCCGAAAAAGAGGATGTTGGATGCGTTGCCTGCGATCATCCCTCCGCTTATTACTTCCGCTCCGCCAGTTGCACCCAAGAAGGTCATCGCTGTGCCAGCGACTATGAGCGTGCTGCCAGTAAATGTATTTGTCCAGGCCATGTTAATACGATATGCGGAAAGCAATTAAATGTTTGTACTGCTTATTTCCTCTTTAGGCATTTTCGGCAGCACTTCGGAAACGAAAAGCTCGAAAATATCCTTGTCTATTTTTCCGGCCTCCGCCTCTTCGCGCATTATTTCCAGCGTTTTTTCCCTTGGAAGCGCCTTCCTGTAATGCCTATCAGAGTTAAGGGCGTCATATATGTCCGCAATTGCAAGCACCTTTCCCAGAATATGGATATCCGCTTCCTTTAAGCCGAATGGGTAGCCGCTGCCGTCCGAACGCTCGTGGTGCTGGCCTGCGATTTCATCCAAATCCAGGGAATTTCCGGGTTTGCGTATGTTCTTGATTATCCTTATGGTGTGAATAACATGGTCCTCAATCTCCCTTCGTTCCTCCGGGCTTAGGTTGCCGCGCCTGATGGACAGTGCGTGGAACTCATCCGGTTCGATGACCCTGATGTTCGCGAAGGCGCCGAACGGCGGCCCGAGTTCGCTCTCTACCTCGAATTCCATGGAGCTTATCTTTTTGAGCATTTCGAACTCGTCTTCGCGCACCAAATTGCTTGCGCTCATTTTTCTTATGAAATTGAGATAGCCCTGAAGACCTCCCATAACTTCCTTTAACCGTTCGTCCTCGCCGTTGCCGAGCCGGGTGCTTAGGTAAAGATGGAGGAGCGAGAGCCGGAGCTCTATCACCAGCATACGGTCGTAATTCAGGCGCGCAGGTTTTTTGAGCACCGTCTCGTTAACTCCGATCTTTCCTATGTCGTGGAGCAGCGACGCGAACCTGAATTCGTTTATTTCGGCCTCGGTGAAATTTACAGCGCCGAACGCTCCGCGGCCGGAATCGTTTATTGCCCTGATAAGATGCAACGCATAGAAAGTCACTCTCTTACTGTGCCCTAGTGAAAGAGGGTCGCGCGCCTCGACTGCGGTGAGTATCGCGTTCACGAAATTGTCGAATGTTGTTTCCATGTCCTTGTATAGTTTCGCGACCTCGAGCAGCATACCTGTCTGCGCTGCTATGGATGTGACGAGGCGTTTGTCTGCTTCAGTGAACGGGATAACGTTTTCTCTGGTATTCGTAACCTTGAGGATGGTGCCGAAGTCCCGCTTCTTGTTTATGAGCTGGAGCACCCCTATGGGCTGCCCGGTGCGATCCTTTATTGGAACCGTGAGTATGGAAATTATCTTGTAGCCGTGCCGAGCCTCGAAGTCCCTTGCAAAGTCAAGGCGCCTGTCATTGGGGATTTTGTTTATGTCTTCGAACTCGAGCGGTTCCCCAGTGAGCGCAACTGTCCCTGCAACTGTTTTCATGTCCAGAGGGATTGTGGTTTTTTGCAACTCGAATTCTTTTGAATGCGTCTGGGAAGTCCTGAACTCGAGTATGCGCCTGTTGCCCGCGCGCTCGATCATGTATAACGTCCCTCCATCGCTGCGCGTAAGCTCCCTGCATTTCTGCAGAAGCAGTTCGAGGGTTTTTTCAGTATTCTTCTGTGAGTTTATCTCAAGGCCTATTTCGAGAAGGCGCTCGGCTTTTGCCTTGTAGTAGTTATGCTTGCTCTGGAGCTGACTGTTCTGGCGCATGAGTGCGCCTGCGAGGTTTGGTCCGAAGGAAAGGAATTCTTGTTTGCCCAAGTTTATCTCCCCGGGATATTTGTGCGCTTAATTTTTTATATATAGTGATCGAAGACCAACGAATATAAGAAATGCTGGAGTAGTGGAAGGATGCGTATTCTTCGTTTGGACAGGAAAACAGGCGAAGCATCTCTTGTTCCTGAGACGCTCGATGATTTGTGGCATTTGGAACGGATAGTTGAACCTGGGGATTTCGCAGAAGGCAGGACGTTCAGGGGTGTGAAGCTCGGAAGTGAGGAAGTGAAGAAGCCGGTTTTTGTCAGGATCGGGATTGAAAAAGTGGAGTTTGCGAAATACGCGAACAAGCTGCGGCTTTCTGGAAAAATTGTACAGGGAGGCCCTGAAGAATTCGTGCAAAGAGGAAAATACCACACGCTCGAGGTGGAGAAGGACGGGAAGATAACGCTTATCAAGAGTAGATGGAAGGCGCACCACCTAAAGCGGCTCAGGGAGGCGGAGAAGGAGGCAAAACGGCCGAAAATCCGGATAATTGTAATGGACAATGAAAAAGCGCTCACTGCGCTTGTGATGGGTTATGGAGTGGAGTTTGGACCTGAAATTTACAGCAAAGCGCGCAAGGGAAGTGAGAAATTCGAAGAACACCGGTTTGGTTATTACGCGGAAATAATGAAAGAAATGGAAATGCATGAAGAAAACTATGTGGTTGCGGGCCCGGGCTTCGAAAAGGATAATTTCAAAAAATACCTGGAACGGAAGAACCCGGAACTTCTGAAACGGATTGTTTTTGAAAATGTGAGCCATGCGGAAAGGAACGGAGTCAACGAACTTTTGAAAAGGGGCATTGTGGGCCGGCTTATAGGAGAGGTGCGTATTGAGAAGGAGGGCGAACTTATCGAGCGATTGAAAATGCACATAAAGAAGGAGGATGGTTTTGCTGCCTACGGATTTGAAGAGGTGAAGAAGGCAGTGGAACTTGGAGCTGCTGAAATTGTGCTTATTGCGGACGAACTCCTGCGGACAGACAAAAAAGCTGAAGAATTAGCAGAGCTCTCGGAAAAAACATCGGCAGTGGTTGTGTTTTCCTCTGAAGCAGATCCTGGTCAGGAGCTGAAGGGGTTCAGTGGGATTGCTGCTATTTTAAGATTTAGTGTGGAATGAATTTCTGGTGGGAAGATGGTCTCCTTTGCAGTGCTTGCGAGCGGAAACGGAACGAATTTCCAGGCGCTTGCTGATGCAATAAACAATGGCGAGGTAAAGGGTGTGGAGATAAGGGTTTTGATTACGAACGACCCGAATGCTCAGGTTATCGAAAGGGCGAAAAAAGCCGGGGTTCCTTTCCACATCATAAAGAAAGGGGATTTCAAAACGCGTGAGGAAATGGATCTGGAGATTCTGCGGATTTTGGAAAACTACAAAGTTGATTACATTTATCTGCTCGGATACATGCTTCTGATAAAGGCGCCCGAATTCTTCGAAAGGTACGAAAACCGGATAATAAATTTGCACCCTTCGCTCCTGCCTTCTTTCCCAGGAATGGATGCATTCGGGCAGGCATTTGAATACGGATGCAGAGTAAGCGGAATCACGATTCATTTTGTTAATGCTGGTTTGGATACAGGGCCGATAATATACCAGAAGTGCGCAGACATTTCGGATTGTAGCAACGGGGGGGAAGTGCTCTGGAAAAAGTTGAGACCGCTCGAGCACGAGGCGGTGAAGAAGGTTGCGCAGATGCTCGCGGATGGAAAATTCATTGTAGAAGGAAGAAGGGTGAAATACATTGAACGATGATTATTCTAAGGTGTGTGGAATAGGGAAAACAGCCATGTAGTATACGGGGGATGGGAAAAATGAACGAACAGCACGTGCTTTTTGCAGACAAGAAAATTCATGAGTACGCCTCTTTCCTGAACGTTCTGGAATGGGTGCCTGGAATCGTCCGCGTATCAGGAGCAAAATGCAGGGAAAGTGCCGAGAAAATCCTTCTGGAAACAAAATGCGCTGGCGGCAAAACCGACTTGGTAAGCACGGGTATGGTTTTCGAAAACAGGCAAAGCGGCTTTGAAATACTGAAACTCGCGCGCGAGCTCAATCCGAAGTGCATCCTGATAATGCACACTGCTGCGTGCCCTGCTGAAGTGAAAGCCAAAGCAGCCGAATTCGGAGTACCTGGTATAATTCTATTGGAAAAAGCCGCTTTGCACGCGCATTATTTCGCGGAAATAGTAAAGGAGCTGCTTGCTAACAGCAACGGCCAGGTGCCCGTGGCACCTGCGTCTCAAAAGGCGCGCATGGATATTCTTGAGTTAAAAACACGGTTGGTAAAGAATCTCACTCCTGGGCGCGGACAGGGAACGGAGGCAACGCATAAGAATCTCAAACGGAATTCCGAAAGGTTTTAATGGTTGCCGACGACATAAAAACATGCTCAAACATGTGGGTTTTGGGCTTCTTTTGCTCATTCTGGTTTCGTATGCAGTAGAGCGATTCCCGCAAAAATTCGAAAGGCCGTGGGAAACGGAATATCTGTGGCCACACAACTCAAGCGTTGTTGATTACGCATATCCGACGAGGTGGAACACTGATGTTCTTCAGGGCCTGTTGGACAATCTCGGACTCGGTCAGCTTTCCTATCTTTACGTGGAAAACAAAAATGTGGAAAGGGCGCGTGCAAACTACACTTTGGCAAAAAACATAGTTTCGCAGATAGATGACTTTACCAACTACGGTCTGCTGCCTTATTTTTTCAATGTGGATAAAGTGTGCAAAGATCTTGGAAGGGAACCGGAAAAATGCTCATGCACCCTAAGCGGTGGTTACATTGAGTGCCATACCAACATAACGAGGAGTATGCGCCAAATGATCGCGAGGGGTTGGTTTTCTGCTGACTATGCAAAGGCATGGAAAGGGACTATGAACAATGCGCTCAACGCACTTGAGGAAAGCGCTTCGGAGCTCAACCAGGTGCTTTTTGACCTCAAGGTGGCTTATAAAGACGCGGATTATACAGGGATATGCTCGCGGGAAATCGCCGGTTATGAGGTGTGTGAAAACGTTTCCAGCTTCATTTCCGCAATCGATGCTGGAAGCACTGCTTCGGATTATGCTGATTTTGCACGAATCAGACGGGCGCTGGAGAACAACACCGAACGCGTGAACGACGATGCCCCTCTTCTCGACTTCGGATGGGTTATGAATGTTATGGGGAATGAGGATGGGGGCGCGATGGCGAAAGTAAACAGGATGAAATCGACATTGTGGAATTACAGGAACGGCACGGAACACCGATACCGTGTCCTGCTCGACGAAATGGATAGCGTACTTGCTAAAGCAACTCAGGCAAAGGAAAATGTGGACAGGGAGGAATTGTGGAGAATACGCGCAGGGAGTTATTTCAGAAGTATAGTGGGCGACGATGCGGCTGCGGTCAGTGAAAGGGGCGAAAAAGGCGCTGCCCTGCTGAAAAAGGCGGAAGGTGCGAAGAGCGCCGGACTTTTCGCATACGCATATGCGGAGCAGGGCTACCTCAAGGCGGCAATCGCGAATGTCACGCTCGCGAAGGCGCTTGCATCAGCTGCTGAAAGGGAGCTTGAAGGGGCTATGGAAGATGCCGAGAATGTGATTTTGGATTACGAGGCAAAGACGATAGCCGCGCTTTCCAAAGTAGAGGCAAAGTTCGGGGAAGGCGCATGGCCTGAGAAGGCGAAGGTGCTCCATTCCAATGCGAGAAAGGAGTTCAGGGCCGGGAGGACAGAGCTGCGATATGGGCTTAAGTTCGAAGATTTTGTTTCGGCGATAAAAAGCGCGGAAGAGGCATATGCTGTTCCTGCTGAAGGGGCGCGCGACACGAATTGGAGTGTGATTGCCGCATGCACCGACGCGTCTGATTTCATAAAGAGGGCGGAAAGCGACGGACTGGATGTGGGTGCGGAGAAGGCGATGCTCGAAGTCCTGAATAAGGCAGGGAACGCGACTCTGCTTGTCTCAGGCTGCTCCGGAATAATGGAAAACCTCATTGTTACTGCAAAGGAAAAATATTCGGATTTGGGTGGATTGCGGGCAGAAACGATACGCCTCGTAGAGTTGTGCAGCTCTGACTGCAGGGACATTCAGGCTGGTTTGGAAAGGGTTGAGCAGGGCATTGTTTCAGGCGGCAAAATCACATATCCGGAAGCGCTGGGCTCACTCAGGAATCTCCGCGAAGCATACTTCAGTGCAAAGGCAAACGCAGGAAAGAGCATACGGCTGCAGGTGCAGAAGTACCTTTCGGTGTGGAGCTCTTTCTTTACAGAAAATGCAATGCTTGACGAGCCGGGCAGTGCACGACTCGAAGTGGAGATAACGAACACTGTTGATTACAGTGGGGAAAACGTGCAGGCAGAGGTGGGGAGTGCAATTCCTTTTGATGAAGGGGATTTGGTTTACGGCACCGGGGTGCTGCGCAGCACTACCTATGCAGATGGAAAGGTGCGCTTATATTTGAAGGGAATAAACGCATCACAAAAGGAAAGATTTGTTTTTGAGAAGAACACCACTTTGCTCAGAACCGAAAGAATATCTGAAAAGGCGGTTGGGTTTGAGGATTACTCTGCAGTGGTGAATGAAAAAAGGAAACTCTCGTGCGGAGGGAAAGTGGATGGGTTTTATGCTAATACCACCTGGGAGCAACTCTCGATCAATGGAGTGCCGGTCGTTTTTGAAAATGGGTTTGCCAAAAAGCAGCTTTCAGAAGGCGATTATGATTTCGAGGCACAATATACACTTGCCGGCGCGTATTCCGAAATAATTGGAAGCAGGAGCAGCACTGCTGTTGGAATGCGGGTGTACGAAAAATATGTGGTGAATGTCGTGCCTGCCATTGGTATGGATTATCTGCAGACGCTTGTTGTGATTCCGCAGAGCCCTTATGTAAAGGAAAAGATGGCGATACCCTTAAGTGGCGAGCGGCTCGAAAGTGCAGAAACTGGAGAGGGACTTGTGGTTTGGATTTACGGCCTGAAAAGGGGCAAAACAGCGCGGTTCCAGGTGAGCTATTATGTTGACAACAGCAGCGAATACATAATCAAGGAGATAGAGAACCTGAGCACGAGGAACATAAGCGACGAGACCAAGGTAATATTAGGAGGGGTGATGAAGGCGCTTGAAAGGAACGACACCGCGACAGCAGTGCAAAAAATACAGGACGCGTATGTGCAAGTGGAAAAAGAGAAACGAACGAACGCGGGGTTGGAAAGGGAATATCGAGAAAATTACGGGCTTGTTTCATTGGAATTTGAAAAAATCGAGCGTGCGCTTGGCAGCGGTGAACAGAATGAAAATTGGTTCGTGGAAAAACTCTCTTCGAGAAGGGATTTTCTGCGCGACTTTTTGGACTCGTTGGAAGGAAAGGAATTGGAAGCACAGGTTACGCTGCTTAAAACATATGACAGGAAGTGGCTTCCTGGGCAGCTGAGGGCGCTCAAAAAGAATGCTTCCGGTGAAATAAACAAAATGCGCACGGCATATCTGGATTCAGGTGTTGAGGATGTGGGGCTTTCTTCTATTTTCATTGAGTTGCGCGGCCTCTACAATAAATTTGATGCGAGCGGTGCGCTTGGGGACGCGTATGTGCTCGCCGCTGCCATAAAAGAAACAAGGAGTGTGTTGGATGTTCTGGAAATGAAGGCGGCTGAGGAAAGTGCCGAGCTGCTTTCTGATGCGAAGCTATTGAGGGTAAGGGTGATTGAAACCCTGAAAAAATACAATTCCGAGTATGGGGAGGCAAAAGGAACGAAGTTCGAGCATTTTTTCAAAATAAAAAGTGAGGATGTCTCTGCCATGATTGCCCAATTGGATGTAGAGATGAAGAAGGGGAATTCGGGCGCGGTTTCGAAGATATATGACAAGCTCCTGGGAACTGAGGAAAATATCAGCGGAATTTTGAATTATCTTGAGGGTGCTGCATCCAGGAATTCACAGCTGGCTGCCGATGCCGCATCTGCTGTTTCCGGCCGCATTTCGGAAAAGGAAACGAAAAAGATCGCATCGCTCGCTTCTGCTGCAAGTGGCCATCTCTCAGAGAAGGAATGGTTGAAGGCGCTGAAAAGATATGATGAAATATTGAAAATGGCTTCGGGGATTGAGGAGGAAAGGAATTATGATGCTGTGTTGTGGTTGAGCGCTGTTTTCGTAATCGGCGTCGCGGCAGTGTATTATTACAGGAGAAGAAAAGGTGGAAAGCAGTGGAAGATCCTAAGGAGATTGGAAAAAGCTGTTTAGTCGCGACTGGCCCGCCTTTTTTGGTTTGGCCTCTGTTTCGCGCGCAATTTCTTCTTTTTGGCGTTTGCGCTGCTGCGGCTCCAACTCCGGGTTTTTCTGCATTCGTGAAATTATATGCTTCATCCTCCTTTCGCGGTTTATTGCAGCCCAATGGAAATACTCGTCCCGCGTGCCTTTCGTAATGAGGATGCATACCTCACCTTCATGGAAACGACCTGCGCGGCCTCGCCTCTGTATGTTCCTTATCTCGCTCGGTATGGGTTCATAGAAAACGACTGAATCAACTGTTGGGATGTCGAGCCCCTCTTCGCCTATCGAGCTTGCCACAAGGACCTTGAACTTATCCTGTCTGAAATCGGATATTGTTTCTTCTTGCTGCTTCCTTGTGTAGCCGCTTTTCTTTCCGAGGAACATGCGCGCTTGAATTCCTACGCTTTGCAATTCCCGTTCTATGAGCGTCACCTGCGTTCGGTATTGTGCAAATACGATCGTTTTTTTGCCTCCACGGTTGTGGATGAGATCAAGGAGCAGGTCGAGTTTCGGGTGTTCCTCCTTCGTAATGGAAAGGATTTGCCTTATCTTTGCAATTTCGGGTTTTTTGAGAAGTGCCTTGGCGCTCTTTGTTTCCTTCAACCTCATTTTTTCCATATAATTCCTCAATGTGGATGCGCCCTGGGTCTCAACCAGTTCCTGCATGTGAAGGAGGTTGAGGAGTACTGAGTATGTAACAAGGATGGAGTATTTGGCGTTGCTCGGCATCGCGAGGATTTTCTGCCTGAGCGCAATGAAAAGCCGTTTGGATTTTACTGGTGCTGGGAAGCCCATTCTTGTTAGCTGCTGCGCGTACTGTGAAATCATGCCGTCTAAGATGTTTTTTATTATTTTTAAATCAGGGCTGAGTGTGGTTTCCATCCATTTTATTTCGAGGTTTTTTACGTATTCTTTTATGTCATGGTCTTCTCTTGTGCGTATCTGCACGTTTTTTATAAAAAGGTTCGAAAGAATTTTGTTTATGCGTTCCCTGCTGCCGCCTGGTGAAGCGGTGAGGCCGATTATGAGCGCGTTTTCCTTTATTTTCTCTGCAATCAAGGTATATGCATAATTGCCGATTGCGCGATGGGCTTCGTCGAATATGCACAGTGTTATTGATTGGGGATCTTCAAATACACCGCTCTTGAGGTCATTTTTTATTGTTTGGGGGGTTGAGAAAATCACTTGGTGGTCGTATAGTTCTTTTCGTTTGTTTTTTTGGATCTCACCGGTTATTATGGCCGCTGCTCCGGTTATGGGTTTGGTTGTTTCGGAAAAAGAGGAAAAATGCTGCTTCACGAGTGGTTTGGTTGGGGCGAGAAAAAGGCATTTCCCTCTCACACTCTTGTTTTTAACGAGCATGAAACCAATAAGCGTCTTACCAAGCCCCGTGGGCAGCACCACTAATGTGTTTCCTTTACTCATTATTGATTCGTAAATCGCTTTCTGGTATTCACGTGGTTCCATTCCCATACTCTTTTTTCTACAAATCTGCTTAAATAATAAGATAGTGGGGGTGTAGTTCCAGTAAAAATTTGATGGTTAAAAATAAAAATATTTGTAACTATAGTTACAATTCTGAAATTTGTAAAGGTGAAAAAATGTTGGTTTATTTTTATGATTTGTCTCCAAAAAGGAAAGAGGATTATAATAAATTGAAGAGGAATTTTTATTATAATTTCAACAAAATCAAATTAAAGGACTTTTCATACAAAACAAAATCCGTACTTATGGTAGCGGATAAATATGAAAAAATCCTGGATGTTTTTTTTGCGGCATTCAGGGGCAACATCGAGGTTTATAAAATAAAAACAGAAGATGTGGAACAAATTTGTTGAGCGCATAGTTCACGACCTCGACAAAACCCAAACAAAAAACCACAACCACTTATAAAAATCCAGTTAAAGCTACAATACTGGAAGTGTGGAGTGTGGGATTATAACTCACTCAAAACAATCTCGCAAACACCCAGGGGATTTTCTATTCCTAACACTTCCAATCTTTGCGGCGACACCTCCCCCATTTCCCCAACCTTCTTTCCATTCAGGAAAATCCCAGCCCCGCGCCCGGAGGTGAAAAAATCATTCACTATGTTTTTCAATTCAAAATCCTTACCCATGACTAGAGAGAGCGACTGGAGCGTGCCGCGCAACAGCGAAAAATCAAGGGCTTCCGCGCAAACCGCGAAAGTCAAACATATCCTTTCACCACCTTCATAACCACGGCCTATCTCAAAAATCCTGATCGGAAGCTCGTGTGATTTGTTGGATGCAATATTATCCAGCAGGGAAACAACAGGACTTGTGCGCAGGAGAGTGAAGTCCGTTGTCTTCGGATCCATTATCCCGAGTGGCGCGGCCTTTCTACCGAGTACTTTGAGTTTTTGCTCGTTTGTGAGCGCATAGTTCACGACCTCGACAAAACCCAAACCCATCATCGCTTCCCGTATATCGTCATTATTGTACGCGAGTGTTCCGGAAGTGAAGAAATCCGGCACAGACGGTTCGAATCTATCGTACCCGTGCGCTATTGCCACGTCTTCAACAACATCCGCATCCTGCGTTATGTCCATTCGATAAGGAGGTATAAGTAAGGTTGCCTTAGCACCGTGCGACCAGCCGAGGCGCTTCAAATTATCAAGGATCTCCTGTTTACTCAACTGCGTACCCAGCAATTTATTTATTGCATCAAAATACGCGCGCATTTTTACCGGTTTTAGTTTTGGGTACCCTTCCTTCCCTACATTTACTTCGTAAATTTCTCCACCCCTGTCTGCGAGCGCGCACGTTATTATATTGAGCGCGCTGCTCAACACACCCAAATGCGTGCCAGTAAGCTCAATAAGCATGTTTTTCGTCTTTTCGTCCACCCTTGTGCGGTCGCTGTTTATTATCGGTGGGAATGAGATCACCCCTCCCCTGTCATAAAGCATAGGATAACCCCCCTCTTTCTTTACGAGGTGGCCGTAACCCCTGCCTTTCGGGTGCCTTTCCAAAATCTCATCTATGGTCATTTCCTGCCCAAAATCCAGCGGCACGAATTTCTCTTCTTTGACGAATT
Organism: Microcaldota archaeon; assembly: GCA_041694885.1. GTDB lineage: Archaea > Micrarchaeota > Micrarchaeia > Anstonellales > Bilamarchaeaceae > JAHJBR01. Next base: position 21,117 of record JBGFRX010000024.1, read on the forward strand.
TGTAGATTAGGGGGAATTTCACCATATCCGCATTGTGCACCCCAATGGCTATTTTTTTTCTCTTTCGCCCTATCGTTTCGTGAAGTTTTTCCTGCAGTTGGATTATTGATTTGAGAGTACTTTCATCTACACGTACGTTCTTTACGAGCGCAAGAACAACGTAAGGCCTGTTTTTTCCCACCGAGGCGTCTATTTTACAGTACAACCGTGATTTTTTCGCAGAATACGAATGTATTTGTTTTCCATAAAATGAATTGAGGACGCGTGCAATACCTTCCACAGAAAACAAATCCGGCCGGTTTGGTGTAACTTCTACTGTGATTTCATCCTCATCCTGCTCTGCTGGCATACCAAGGTTGTTCAATCCTTCCAAAACCTCATCTTTTTTCAGCCCAGTGAGCGCAACTATTTCAGGAGCAGATATCGTGATCACAGTCATTTTCTCCCATTCGTTTCGTTTTTGTTACTGTTTCTTCTGCTCGTCTGCAAGGGCCTTCGCGTATTGCGTTGGATAGCCCTCATCAAGGCAGCCAGTGCATATGGGCATTCCTATAGCATTTTTCAAGCCGTCCATGGAAAGGTAGCCGAGACTATCAGCACCTATCATCTTCCTTATCCCATCCACGCTTTTGGTGTGCGCAGCCAGCTCCTTATAAGTGGACATATCTATGCCATAGAAGCACGGCGCGCGTATCGGTGGGCATGTTATTCTGACATGTACCTCCTTTGCGCCCCCCTTACGTATGAGCGCTATTATTTCCTTTATTGTGGTACCCCGAACTATACTGTCATCTACAAGAACAACCCGCTTTCCACTTACCACATCTCTTACCACATTGAGCTTAAGCTTCACAGATTCCACCCGTTTTTCTTGGCTCGGCATTATGAACGTCCTGCCTACATATCGATTCTTTATCAGACCCTCGTCCCTTGCGATGTTGAGAGCAGCAGCGTATCCATCAGCTGCTGTCCTTGCGCTGTCCGGAACCTCTATAACAACATCAGCATTTGCCGGCTGCTCCGCTGCGAGAGCGCAGCCCAGCGCCTTCCTCACCTTCATTACACTCCTGCCGTTTATCATACTATCAGGCCTTGAAAAATAAACGTATTCGAACATACACGCCCGCTGCCGCCCATTCCTAGTCAATTTCTCAAATTTCAATTTTCCATTACGCACTGCGGCGAGTTCGCCCGGCTTTACATCCCCAACGTGCTGGATTCCGCACACATCGAGCGCCAC
>JBGFRX010000036.1:0-5167 GCA_041694885.1 Microcaldota archaeon
TCCTTTATGAAGTCGATCTCCTTCCCTTCATCGTTCCAGAAAAACTCTGCTCTGCTTTTCCATGCGACTTCTGTCTCTGCGAGCTTGTCCCTCCCGGCAAAACCTGAGAATTCGGCCAAGGTGGTGCAGAACGGATAGAATTTTTTCGCCCGCAGCTCGGTTTTCCTCGCATTGCCGAGGAAGTTGTACAGTTTGCGCGCAAGGCAGCTCTTTTCCAGTTCAGCAAGGTAGCGCGAAGCCGTAGGCCTGCTTATGCCAAAGTCCTTTGATATGTCCGTTATCGAGATTATCTGCCCTGGATCCCGGCATATCACGCGGTAGATGCTTTCGGCAATCCCTGTTTCCTCAACCCCGAAAACGTCCTTTCCGTCCTCGTATATTGCCTTCTTCACGATGGTTTTCACGTATTCTCTTGGATCAAGCCCGCTGTTTATGGCCAAATCCGGGAACTGGCGCTTCATATAGCGTTCGTACTGCGCTTCGTGCGCGACTTCCTTCCCTTCCCCTGAAAACATGAGATATTCGCGGAAAAGCAGGGGGTGTGCGGACAATTCCACTATCCTTCCGGCAAGGTTCTCGCTCCCCCTGCTCACTTCGCTCGCGCTCGAGCCACTCACCACTATTTTTGGGTGGAGGTTGTCGTAAATGAGCTTTATTTTCTCGCCCCAGTTCCGGGTTTTCTGTATTTCGTCGAAAAAAACATAGAAACCGGATCCGTAGGCCTTGCGGCCAATGAGCGACTCCCATTCCCTTATTGCCTCAAGCGGCTCCACTCTTTTTTCGTCGAACATGTAGAAAAGGATGTTTTTGCGGGGCACTCCTCTTGCAATGAGTTCGTTTATCGCCTGGTGGAGCATGACTGTTTTTCCTACTCTTCTCGGGCCATGGAGCGCGATTATCAGGGGATGGCCGAACTCGCGGCTGAATTTCGCGTACGCTTCCCTCTTGAGCGGGTAAGGGTATGTGAAGCCCTCGTCCCAATGCCTGTTCACTGTATGCAGAAGCTCTCTCAACTCTTCCATACGTATTTATCATTCAAAACGTTTTTAAAACTATCAGATTTCCCTGATTTTTGACAATTTTGCTTTTTTGGCTTGCCAGATTCCTGCAATTCTGATGAAAACAGTTATAAACAATTCCGTCGCGATTCCTTCTTATGCGCTTCATAAAACCAGGATGGAAGAAAATAGAGGGAATGTGCAGGGCGCTTGCGAAAAAGGTTTTGCCTTACAAGCCGGACTGGCTCGTGGGGATTTCGAGAGGAGGACTTGTTCCAGTACGCCTTCTTTCAGATTATCTGGACAACCGGAACGTGGCTGTAATGCGGATAGAATTCTACAAGACGATAGGCGAAACGCGCGAATTCCCGAAAGTGAGCCAGCTGTTACAGGTTGACGTGGGGGGAAAGAAAGTGCTGATTGTTGATGATGTTGCGGATACGGGAATGAGCTTGGCAGTTGCAAAGGAGCATGTGAAAAGGGCTGGCGCTGCGGCGGTGAAAATTGCTGTGCTGCACTACAAGCCCGCGAGCGCACTACGACCGGATTTTTTCATGGAGAGCACGGATGCGTGGATAATCTATCCCTGGGAAGTGAAGGAAACTGAGGAAGAAATCAGGAGGAAGAAGGGGAAACGCTGATGCGAAAATACCTCGGCTATGTTGTTTACATGGCCATAGCTGCGCTGTTCTTGGGTCCAATATTCATTACGCCGTTTATCGCAGAAAGTATGCCGTGGCTGTTCGAAATGCTCCATGGAATATATGCGCCTGCATGCCACCAGTTGGCAGAGCGCTCGCTGTGCTATTTTGAAGATCGAAGCGTGGACAACTGCAACAGGGACAACATAACTGTAACTGGCAGGCAGCAAGTAGTGGACGAGCACGGGGTGCTGGGCTACAAATTCCCGGTCTGCGCAAGGGATTTGGCAATTTACGGAGCTATGATTTTAGGCGGGCTGGTTTTTCCGTTCATAAGAAGGGTGGATGACAGGATTGCACCTCCGCTGATTTATTTCCTTATTGCAATTGTGCCCATCGCTTTGGATGGGGGGTCGCAGCTTATTGGTCTGAGGGAAAGTACGAACGAACTCCGGCTCATAACCGGCTCCATCGCAGGGATAGCTGTGCCGTTCTACGTTATTCCCATACTGAATATGTTTATCCTCGGGCGCGGGAAGGATGCTGCGCGAAATGCGATTCCGAAAATAAAAATCGAAACACAGAGCGAAGAGAAATGAAATGAAGAATAAGGGAAATGGAAGCGAGAACCCGAAAATATAAAGAAAACTACTACCTAAGCCGCACTGTCTCCATGTTCAGGGGCGCGCTTACCTGCCTCTTGAGCATCATGCCCGCTGCCTTCGCGAAGTCCTCTGTCTTAGCCCAATCACCGTGCATGGTGAATACCCGTTCGGGATTGGGTATCACATTCTTGAGAAAAGCCATGAGCTGCGGCCTGTCAGAGTGGCCCGAGAAGCCCTCCACTGTCTCCACGCGCATGTTTATCTTCAGCGTCTCCATCCTTCCATCTTCCCCAAGCATAGGTATCTCCTTCATCCCTTTCTGGATCTTGGAACCAAGGGAAAGGGCGCTCTGGTAGCCCACGAAAATAAGCGTGTTCTTCTCGTCCGAAGCCATGCGCCGCAAATATTCGTAGCTCGGGCCTCCATTAAGCATTCCCGAGGGCGCCAGAATTATGGCCGGCTCCCCGCTCCCCACTATAGTGGATTTGTCCTCACCCTTCGCAACTTTTATCATAGGCGTTTCGAATGGGCTCTGATTCGAGAGTATGCGCTTCTGGAGGTTCTCGCGCAGGTATTCCGGATAGGCGGTGTGAATTGCGCTCGCTTCCAGGACCATGCCGTCTATGTAAACAGGCACGTTGAAGTCGGGGTTGCGCTTGTAGAAATCCTCGAGCACGAGCAGGATTTCCTGGCTGCGGCCAACAGCGAACACTGGAATGAGCACGCTTCCCTTTTTCTCCACCGTCTCTTTCATCACGCGTATCAGATTCATTTCGCTTTCCGCGCGCGCAGGCATCGCGTCGTCCCAGCCGCCGTACGTGCTTTCCACAAAAAACGTCTCAGCGCGCGGGAACGCGGTGTTCGCAGGATCAAAGAGGCGGGTGAATCCGAATTTTATGTCCCCGGAATAGACAAGGTTGTGTAGTCCCTCTCCTACATGGAGGTGGACCATCGCGCTTCCGAGGATGTGGCCTGCGTTGTAGAGCGTCATCTTCACTTCCGGGGTTATGTCCACCACTTCCCCATAATCAACTGGAATGACGTTCCTCAGCTCTTTCTGTATCTCCTTCTTCGTGTATGGAGCATCCACCCCAAAACTTTTCTTCATCACGTTTATATAGTCCTGCTGGAGAAGGGCCATGAAATCGCGTGTGGGGGGCGTGCAGTAAACCGGCCCCTCATAGCCGTACTGGTAAAGATAGGGAACAAAGCCCATGTGGTCCATGTGGCCGTGCGAAATTACCACTGCATCCAGTTGGTCAAGCGAAAAACCCATCGTATTAAGGTAAGGATAGGCCTTTGTCGGTTCCCCGGTAACCGGATTGACACCACAATCAACAAGGATTTTGCTGTGCTGGGTCTGGACGAGCATGCAGCTTCTTCCCACTTCACGGAAGCCACCTAAGAACGAGACCCTAAGCCAGTCGCTCTTAGGCATGGGCTGGCATATTCGCCTTCCCACTGCCGAAAGCTGCTTCTTCCTGTCCGCTGCCTCCATGACGAAACTTTTCCTTATCCCGTCGATAGTCGAGGAAGCCATCGTCGGGGTTCGGAGCACAATCGGAGCCCAGTTCGTGGAGAGCATTATTTCCTTGAGCACTACTCCCCCTTTGCCTATCACGAGCCCAGGTTTCACTGCCTCTATGTGCACCTCGCTGAACTCAGGTACGAAACGTATGCTCGAGACCTCGACTTCCTGCGGAAGCACTGATTTTATCTTTTTCACCGCCTCCTCCATGTTCATGAGGACTGAAGGGTCTGTGCGGATGAGCACTTTCTTCTTTATCGCGCCTGCAACGTGCTTTATCAACTGGTCGCTGCTGTAGAACGCTCTCACGTTCCTGAGGTAAATCACTATGTTGAGGCCTTCGGGCTCTATTTTTGTGACCTCGCATTCACGGGGCATTATCTCCATTACGGTCTTTTCAATATCCTTGTAATACAAATCAACCACCTTCATTCTTGTCGCTTATTGAAGTGTGAACTATGCAGCAGCGCCGTCAAAATACAGCAGCTGCCCGCAGTGACACGCTGCCGCTACCTTGTGAATCGCCAGCTTCGTTATCATTCGCACATGTCGCCCTTGAGCAGAAATTTGCACATTATGGGGCAGAAAAACTCCGGAAAAGAAAATATGAAAACAAATAATCAGGCAAGCATCTGCCTTACTTCCTCCTTGCTATATCTCCTGAAGCCGCTTTCGTCCACGAGCACCAAATCAACGCGCTCGCCGCTCGCAGCATCCCTTCTCATTGCAGCGGAAACCGCCTTGGCCGCGATCCTGAGATTGTCAGCAGCAGCACCATCCTCTTTGTACAATTCTTCGAGTACACCGTACGCAACCGGGGAGCCGCTTCCTGTGCTTGCGAGCTTCTCCTCGGTTACTCCTCCAAGCATGTCCACGCTGAACAGCCGCGATTTCGTGTCGAAGCCGCCCACGAGCAATTGGACGAAAAATGGATAGAATTTGTACTGGGCGAGTATGTTCGCAAGAAGGGTTGCTGCTGCTTCCACTGTTATCTTCCTTCCCTGACGCAGTTCGTAGAGTTTTATTTCCGCCTGCATCCAGCGCACCAGTTGCTGCGCATCGCCCACTCCTCCTGCTATCGTCATCGCGATGTTGTCCGAAAGCGGGTAAATCTTATCTATGTCCTTGCTCGCAATCAGGTAGCCCATAGTCGCACGCCTGTCGCTCGCGAGCACGACGCCGTCCTTGGAAATAAGGCCAACTGTGGTGGTTCCGGTTTTCATCGCCTTGGACATGGCTTCATCTTCCATAAATGCCACCTTTTTTACCTTATTCTTTTGTGGAATTTTTCGCCAGCGTGTCGGCGAGATGTTCCATAACGATCACCATCACAAAAGAAGCTGGGGCAATGGCTATTATAGGAAAGTGAATGTTTTTAAATGAATTGCGAGTGGG
>JBGFRX010000032.1:0-5151 GCA_041694885.1 Microcaldota archaeon
GAGGTGCCGCAGGTGACCTATGGTGGTTTTAGTGTCGAAGCAGGTCACGAATTTTGGTTAAATCACAGGGGTAGAACCTATAGAATTGGCTCTGCAGAGGTTGCTCCTGACTATGCCTATGGGAGCGATGAGAATAAATGGGCGCAGGTATACGTCGAGCTGATTCGATGACAGGCAGCATCGAATTGAATATCTTCAACCTAATGCAATAGAAAGCAATTAAAAACCTCTACGCATACCATACTGTTTCGAGTTCAGAAGTTCCGAGTTTTCAAAACTCGAAACCCGAAACAGGAAACGGTCCGTTGTCCTTTCCTGCCACGGTAGCTCAGTTGGGAGAGCATCCGGCTGAAGTGGCTTTTCTTTGTGCAAAGAAAACCCAGGAAAATAAAGGCACGAGGTGCAATTCGATTCAGCCTTTCATCCTGAAACCGGAGGGTCGCAGGTTCAAATCCCGCCCGTGGCAAAATTTTTCCATAGCAGAACCAGCACGTAAGAGTTTATAATGGTGGGGGAATTATAAACTCTTACTCCCTTCTACAGTCCATGTGCAAAACCCTTCTCGAAGACATAGACGCGATTTTCGAAAACGACCCTGCTGCGAAAAACGTTTTCGAGGTGCTCACCTGCTACCCGGGGCTGCACGCGCTTATGCTTCACAGGGTAAACCACAAACTTCATACTTTCGGAGTCCCTTTTTTTCCACGGCTGGTTTCGCAAATAGTGCGTTTTTTCACAGGGATAGAAATCCACCCTGGTGCGAAGATAGGAAGAAAATTTGTAATAGACCACGGTATGGGAGTTGTGATAGGCGAAACGAGTGAAATCGGGGACAATGTGTTGATGTACCAGGGCGCGACGCTCGGTGGAACAGGGAAGCATAGGGGAAAAAGGCATCCCACTATTGGAAATAATGTAGTAATTGGAGCAGGCGCAAAGGTTCTCGGCCCGATAAGGGTGGGTGACTTCTCCAGAATCGGAGCAGGCGCAGTGGTTGTCAAGAATGTCCCTCCGCACAGCACTGTAGTGGGCGTTCCTGGCGAAGTGGTGCGCATAAAAGGCGAGAAGGTCAGGTTCGAGGCGCTCGAGCACGGTGAGCTTCCTGATGTACTTTCTGAAAGGGTAAAGAAACTCGAGGAGAAAGTGGGGGAACTCGAAGCGAAAAGGGGAAAAAAGTGAGAAGTGCCGGAGAAACGCAAAGTTTATTTATATTAAATAGTTAACGAAACTGGAAACGGTCACAGGTGGTTTTATGCCAAGCAAGGAGGAAGTGCTTGAATTCATGAAGACGAACGACTTGAAATGGGTTGATCTGCATTTCGTGAACATGGATGGCGTACTTAAGCACAGAACAGTCGCGGGAAAGAACTTTGGCGAGGAAGCGTTCGCAGATGGTGTGGAGAGCGACCTTGCCGAGGTGTTCGGACCTGAAGGGAATGGCGTTTCCCTAATGCCTGATCCAGACAGCTTCGCAAGAATCCCGTGGGAGCCGAACACGATGCGCATAATCGCGAACATTTTCTCCATGCCTGGAAGGGAGCGGTTCATGAAGGACTCGCGCTATTTCATTGAGAGAGTGAATATAAACGCAAAGGCGATGGGAATAGGCGAAGTTGAAATAGGGAGCGAGTGCGAGTTCTACATATTCGACAATGTTACGGGGGACAAGACTTCCCCGGAAAGAGGTCCGAACTATCTGGTGGACACGCGGGAAGCATACTGGAACCCCTCGCCTTTCTGGAACGCGAAAAAGGGCGCTTTTTTGAGCCAGCCGCATGACACGCTTTATGCTGCAAGGGTGCAGATAGCGGAGATAATGGACGAGCACTTCCGCTATGCGATTGACTCGCACAGCCACGGCCGCTCGCCCAACAGCCAGCAGTCGCTCAGGATAAGGGAGTATAACGCGAAATTAGCTGCTGATGCGCTCATAACTCTGAAATATGTGGCGCGCAACATCGCGTTCATCGCAGGGAATGTGGCTACGTTCATGCCTTTCCCGATAGCGAATGACGTGGGGAATTCGCTCAGGATAACGCAGAAGATACGCAAGGGGCCTACGAACGCATTCCACGATGCAAAAGGGGATTATGCCCTAAGCCAGACCGCGCTCTATTATATAGGAGGGATATTAGAGCATGCCGAGGCCCTAAGCATATTCACCGCTCCGACGACCAATTCATACAGGAGATACAGGATGAATCCGCGTTATGCTGCGTGGGGCAGGAACAGCCCTGACGCACTTCTGTCGGTTTCGCACGCCAAAGAGGAGGAGCCGGCAGTAGTGTATGCAGGTGCAGACCCTTCGGTCAATCCTTACCTTGCGTACGCTGCAGTGGTTGCTGCAGGGCTCGACGGAATAAAGAACAAGACCGATCCGGGCAAGCGGGCAGAGGGAACTATAATGGAAATGGACGCCAAAAAGATGAAAGAGTTGAAAATAAGGGCTTTGCCCAATAGTATAGATGATGCGCTTTCCGCGCTCGAGAGCGACAACAAATTTCTAAAGGGCTTCATTTCGCCGGAATTGCTCGAGGAGTATTTGGAGCAGCGGCTCGCCGAGCAGAAGGAGAATGAGAAGATGCCGACTGCGTTTGAAATGGAGAGGTACTTCAACCGCTGAAAGAAATATAAGAATTAGTTTTTAATCCAGACCTCGCGGTTTCCAAGGACCGAGTTTTGAACACCTTTTTCGCTCTCCCTGTATATTATTTCTTTTCCTTCGCGCCACGCCTTCCAAACCGCGCCGTAATATGCCCAGTTGGCGAGGAATGGCACTAAGGCAAAGAGCAGTATGCTGCCTATCACGAGCAACATCATCATCGAAGACGCGTCCGAAGGCGTGCGCAGATAAAGCGTGAGAAGCAGACCAGTAATGAAAAGCAGCCAGATTGCGAGGACGCACACCGCCTCGATCCACAGCACTTTTTTCACATGCACCGAGTAGCCCCTTGTTCCTGTTTTTTGCGACTTTTTTTCCGCAGCCATGCGGAGCGATGGCTGAGAACATTTATAAATTTGCATATTTTCAGGCCATGTTATATTATCCGGAAATAAGTTGCCCTCGAAAATTTTTATGAGAAATGGGCTCACACGGATTCGAACCGTGGATTTTCTGCGTGTAAAGCAGACGTCTTAACCATTGCCGGCTTTGTCTACTATTTTATTCGAAACGACGAACAAAGCTCTCGACTATGAGCCCGGAACAAAACACCTGACTCAAAACAGGAGTATAGTAAGAAACGCAGAAAATAAAAATGCTTATAGAGGCCGCATCGAGAATGGGGTGAGGAATATGTAGTGCTTCTCCTTTCCCTCGAGTTCGCTCAGTATCCTGTGCACGAACAGCAGCGCAGGATCTGGAATTGAGGGTATGCGCGCCTTGAGGTCGGCGAAATTCTCGAACGGCTTCGTTTCCCTTTTCGCGAGCAGGGCTTCCAAATGCTTTTTCCCTACCCCTGGAAGAAGCTCGAGTTGGTGCACTCTCATGGAAACAGGGGCTGCCTTGTTTATGAACGTTATGAAGTCCGGCTCGCGCTCCTGCACGAGCGCCTTGAGCACCACCAGAAGATTATCTCTCCCGCTCTGCGTAAGCTGGGTGAAATTGAGCTTGCCCTTTATGCGCTCTATTTCGTTGCGGTGCTCCTTCCCTATGTAGACTTTCTGTCCTATTGAAACGGTTGCCTCGGGCTTCACGGTCGCCTCGAGAAGGGTGAAGAATTTGTGACCTATGAGCTGTACTATCGGTTCGGTCTTAAGATCCGCAGAGCGGCCCTGCGGGAGATATTCCACTATCCATGCGTATTCTTCCATGCCCTCCACCCCTTTTTATCCTAAAGATAGTTAACTAAGATGCCTTAATATTTCTTCGGCTTCGGTGTCGCTCAGCTCCACTTTATCCTTTTGTGCAACCGTCTTCACGGTTTTGGGGTATTTGGGTGAAATGTTGACGAGTATAACTGCCACTTCCCTGGTTATCTTCTTGTTCTCCATTATTTTCTCCACGGTTTTTTCCGCTACCTTCTTTTCTCCTTTCGCGAATTTCTTCGCGTATTCGTACGCCTGCTTCTGCTCGTAGCCAAGCTCGCCTTCTTTTTCCCTTGCCTTAAGCAATGCCTCCACGCTCGCGAGCGTGATCGGGATTGAAGAGTTGATTTTCATCCAAATTACCTTTATGCGAAGTTGCCCGCCTTCTTCATGTGCACTGGGTTCACGATGAGTGTTTTTTGCGCGTTCTTGTCCCTTATTTTCACCATGTAGGAGTTGCCCTGCTTCTTCACTATTTCTCCACCCAGACCATTGTACCTTGGGTGCGGGACGCCTGCGAAGCAGTTCCTTATCGCTATCGTCACCTTGTCCCCTGGGCAGAACAGCTTCACCAAATCATTTACAGTGAGTTTTTTTCTCATTCTCGTGGTTTTCGTCCCTTTTGAGAAGAATCCCTTTGAGCGTTTTACCATTAAAATCTACCCCCAACCATTAATTTCAGGCAAATAAAGTATTCTATTTAACGGTTAGGGGTTTTTAAAGATTCCCTTTTTAAATCTTTTTAAATAGGCAGAGTTGCTTATTCTAAGGTGGTATGATGGCAAAGGACATTGAATTCAAGATCACCAACATTGTCTCGTCGGCAAACTTGGGGCTCGAGTTGGATCTTTTCTACATCGCGCAGAGGATAAAGGAAATTGAATACGAGCCGGAGCAGTTTCCCGGAGCAATACTGAAATTCAAGGAGCCAAAAGCATCTTTGCTTCTTTTCAAGAACGGAAAGGTGGTGTGCGTCGGATGCAAAGACGAGGACACGATAGCGAAGACACTGGACAGAACCGTGAAACTGCTCAGGCCATATGCGAAGAAGATAGTCACGAACAAGAAGCCGCAGTTCGAGGTCACGAACATAGTCGCGAGCGCGAACCTGAATATGCCTCTCGATCTCTTCGCAATCGCATACAAAGTCAAAGATGTGGAATACGAGCCGGAGCAGTTTCCCGGAGCAATACTGAAATTCAAGGAACCCAAGGTCTCTCTCCTTCTTTTCAAGAACGGAAAGGTGATTTGCGCAGGAGCGACGAATAAGAAGCAGATAAAGAACACGCTCGCAAAGGCGAAGGGAATGTTAACCAAGTACATCGGAAAATAAGCGCGGAAAAA
>JBGFRX010000035.1:0-21758 GCA_041694885.1 Microcaldota archaeon
TTTATATCGTCTCAAAAGGAATTTCACCAATCTTTCAGTTGGAAATTATTCGTTCTACGCATACGCAATTAATTCAGCAGGAAATTCAAACAAAACCGAAACAAGGATCGTATCAATCACTGCTGCTAGCACCGAAGGAAAGCCGCAAATACAATTCGTACCTCCCACTCCTGCCAACAACTCAATCCTTTATGCGAATTCAGTTTACGTGAACACGAGTGTGAACGGAACAGGAAACCTGTCTGCATTCATCGACTTCAACCGCTCCCTTGTGGGCTACTGGAGCTTCGACAACATTTCCGGAACTACAGTTTACGATTCTTCTAGTTACGGAAACAACGGAACAAACAACGGAGCAACGAATGCAACTGGAAAGTTCGGAAATGCCCTGAATTTCTCCAACGCGCAGATCGCACTTGGCAATCCGCAGAGCCTGCGTATAACCGGCAATGAAATTACTATTGAGGCGTGGGCAAGACCCACCCGGAATGTTACTATAGAGTGGTTGGTGAGCAAGTTCGATGACTGGGGAGGAGGCACATCCTATCTGCTGGTTTTCAGCAATCTCCGCTTCGCATTCGGCATAGGAGGGGGGCCGTGGTTATACGCGCCATCAACGTCTGCTCTCCACGAATGGTATCACGTCGTGGGAGTGTACGACGGCAGCTACAACCGGCTCTACGTGAATGGAGTAGAAGTCGCGAACGCCCCCCGTACAGGGGCGATTCCAGACAGCACCTCCGTTGTAAATATTGGGAAAAAATCCGCTTACCAAAATGAGCCGTTCTATGGGAACTTGGACGAGGTGAAGATCTGGAAACGCGCGCTTTCCCCAGAAGAGATAAACGCCTCCTACAATACCAATTTATATCGTCTCAAAAGGAATTTCACCAATCTTTCAGTTGGAAATTATTCGTTCTACGCATACGCAATTAATTCAGCAGGAAATTCAAACAAAACCGAAACAAGGATCGTATCAATCACTACTAAACCGGTGACCATATTCACGCTCGTACTCTCGAACAAAATAACCTCCCCGCTTTATCTCCAGAAGATAATATTAAACGGTCACAACGTTACGTTCGATCCGTACGTGTATTTCCCCCCGCTCCAGAGGAAAACGGTGGTGTTCAACGTTTCTGAGGCGCTATGCAGTCGAGGCCAGATAATCCAGTTCGAAAATGTCATTTTCAATTACAGGCAGGGGACGATAGAAAACGTTTTGCAGAAAGGCACGATTCCCCTTGCACTGAGATGCAGCTGAATGTTTTTATAGGTGCACAGCTAAATTGTAATGGTGCCATTATGCTTAACATCAAGGAAATAGAAAAAGAGCTGCTGAAGAAGGAAGCGGCGCTTGACGAACTCATAAAGAAGAACAGAGAAATAGTGCGCATAACCGCGAATTCCATAAAGGAGATGCACGCCGGGAACGTGGAAGCGGCGAAAGCCCTGCTCAAGTCGGCTGAAAGGGAAATAGCGGCAATCTCAAAAGAGGCGCAAAAACACGGGATGGACGTGAACCACATAATGCAGGAATACGCAGAGGCGAAAATAGTGCTCGCTGCAGTTGAAAGGAAAGAATTGCCCTCGAGTTCGGAACTGAACGCAATGCCCGAAGCGTACCTCAGCGGCCTTCTGGATGCAACAGGCGAATTGAAAAGAGAGATGTACGAGTCCCTCAGGAGAGGGAAGAAAAAGGATGCTGAGTATTATTTCAATCTGATGGAAAAAATCTACGACGAACTCCTTCCGCTCAAATTCTCCAACGCCCTTCTTCCGGATTTCAAGAGAAAGCAGGATGTGGCACGAATGCAGATCGAGCAGGCAAGAGGAGAACTCCTATGACCAGTACAGTTGGTTTTTTCTTTGGGGTGAAACCCTCATGGGGAATCGTTCTCCTTTCCGCATTTTTCCTTTTGCTTCTTGCCGGCTGCCCTGGCCAACAGCCGAATTCCGCTAATGACCTGGAAGATGAGACGCGGCTCGTGGTGAGCCCGGTGACGATAATCGAGGAAAGGGAAAGCGTGATAACCGGGCAGGGCGCAGGAGTTGGCAGCGGAAACGGCTCATTTTTCAACAAGACCGTTCCTGATTACAAGTTCGAGCCGAACAAGACACTTTTCATTTTTTTCATCAACGTTTCGTTCATCAAAGACTGGAGCCCTGAAGCAGGCAACGAACGACAGGGAGAGGCAATACTGATAAAGAAAGGAGATGCCGACATACTCATAGATGCTGGCCCTGCTGAAAACGCGAATTACCTGATCAATTTTCTGAGGCAGAAAGGAGTCGATGACATAGAGCTGCTTATATCTACCCATGCGCGGCCCGAGAATTACGGCGCATTAGGCACTCTTTTGGACAACATTGAAGTGGAACAGTTCATGTGGAACGGCGATACAGGGGGCGATGCAGCATACGCGGCGCTCGTAGAGAAAGCAAAGCAAAAGAGCAGGAAATCATTGGAAGCAGAATATCTTTCGGAAATAAGCATAAACGGAATAAATCTTCTTGTGCTTAACCCAAGGAACTGGAGCGAGCGCTTCTCAGATATAGACAACAACGGAATAGTGCTCAAGATAACCGACAGGGATTTTTGCCTCATGACCACGGGGGACATCGCATACGGTGCGCAGGCAAAGATCTCTACAGGAAACGGCTTTGACCCAAAATGCGAAGTGCTCCAGATTCCTAACTACGGCCTTGGCCTGGGAACTTCTCAGATAGACCTTCTTCTGCTCAAGGTCGCGCCCAAAACCGCGATAATAACCGGCTCTCCCTTTGACCCTGCAGACGAACGGTATACCATAGAGGAAAAACTGAGAGTGAAAAGGATAAGATATTACGGGAATTTCAATTCGAGCAGGAATTCCACAAACATAGTGCGGATAACGAGCGATGGGTACAACTACTCAGTAATGCTGCAATAAAAAAGAAAATTACTTAAGGTATTTCGCAATCTCCTTCTCGCTAAGGCCTGTGAATTTCCTGTTCTTCCCCTCCACGTAGGAAATTTCCACATTTTCCGGCTGGAGCTTTTCCTCGCTCGTCTTCTTGAGCGCATTAAGCGCAAGCGCAATCGCATCATCAAGCGGCATGTTGTCCTTGTATCCGTGCTCGAGAATTTCGTCAACCTCCTTCTTCCCGCTTCCTATCGAATCGGCCTTGAATCCAGTCATCGCACCAGAGGGCTCCGCCTCGTACAGTCGTGGTTGGGAATCATAGCCAGCAATCAACAGCGAAACGCCGAACGGCCTTATTCCGCCGTATTGCGTGTAAACCTGCATCAAATCGCATATGTTCCTCGCTATCGTCTCTGTAGGTGGGGGCTCGTTGTATGTAAGGCGATGCTTCTGCGCCTCGAGCCGGCCGGTGTCCACGAGCTTCCTCGCGTCCGCGATGAGCCCTGAAGCGGTGAATGCCACGTGCGTGTCAATGTCGAAAATCTTCCTTAGGGAATCGGGCACTATGAGCTTGCTGTAGGTGCTCTTGTGCGCTATGAGCGCCACGCTGTCCTTTGCAACTACCCCTATCGCCGTCGCGCCCCTTTTCACCGCCTCCTTTGCGTATTCTACCTGGAAAAGCCGTCCGTCAGGGCTGAAAACCGTTATTGCCCTGTCGTATGCCTGCGGAGATACACCGTACATAATTCACACCTCGTTAGGATTAGCTATTTTGATTTTTTTAGTTATCTGTATTCCCATATATAAAGCTATCTTCGTCAGTTCGCGTTTCTGTAAACCATAGTGAGCGTTTCCCCCTTCAGCCGTCTGAAGCAAAAGCCCTTCGCGCAGTAGAGCTTGAGCGCCGGATTCCTTATTTTCGTCTTGAGATAAATGTTTTTTCTTTTCTCTTTGGCATATCCGATGATTCTATCAAGAAGAAGCCCGCCGATGCCTCGTTTACGCGCTTTTTCCGCAACCCCAAGTCCTTTGAGAATTATTTTTTTCCGGTCTTCGCAAAAATGCGCGAACCCCTCTATGATGCCGTTTTCCTCAGCAGCGAGAAATTCATCTTCCTCACCTATTTTTGCCTTTGCATTGGGGAATACGCTGACCAGAAGCTTGTGCGTTTCCACGAAATCCGCTTTCGTTGCCTTCCTTATTCGCATAAAATCAGAAATTTTTGAATTCCGCATTTGCCTTTCCGTCGCTTATCTCCACAGTGCAGAATTTCCATTTCTCTCCGCATGGGACCTTCACGACCAGTGTTTTCCCGAGGAGTCCGCTTCCGCTCGTTTCGTGCAGATGGCCGCAGAAGACGAGGAACGGCTTTTTCTCTTCTATTACCTTTCTTATCGCCCTGCTTCCTATGCACCTTCCCTTTATTTCATCCTGAATCCCGTAAGGGGGCGCATGCACGAGCAGAATCGTCTTTTCATCAATATACAGTTCCTTCATCATTCCGTATATCTCCTTGTCAGCAAGTTCGTTCGGCGTATTGAAGGGAGTAGGATTCGAGAATCCAAAGCCCACGACATTATAATCATCCCCGATTTCCAGCCGTTTTCCGTGCGAGTAATTCCTCGCTTCGCGCATTATTTCCATCACTTCATTGCTTTCGTTGTTTCCGGGGATTATGTACGCATCCGGGAAGATCTCCAGAAGTTCGCGCATGAAAGGAACTGAATTTTCAGTGCTGTCCCCTGCGATAAGCACATGGTCGAATTTTTCTTTCTTCAGTTCCCGCAATTTATCCAGCACAGTTTCATCGCCATGGATGTCGGCAAGAACAAGCAATTTCATCATAATCCGCTACTTTCTTTTTTTGTAAGCAGGTTTTGTTATTTCATTCTTAGCTTCCGTTTCCTTCCCAACTTGGCCCGTGTTTGGAGCCATGGGCGCAGTGCGTATCTCCTCGAGCCGCTTGTCCAGATCATTTTTCAGCCCTTCGGCTATGAACCTGTGCGAAAACGCATCCGCTTTCGAGGCGATCGCCAATTTTGCGGCAAGCACTCTTGCTATCCTGCCTCTCTGGTGCCTGGGTGCGGCCCCTATTGCAGGATATTGGAATATTATTCCGTGCTTCGGAGAGCCGATCCTTCCTTTGGAGCGCAGGTGCTTGAACAACGCCTTCTCCGCGCCCAGAACCTGTATGGTGCTCGCAGGGAGAAGCGCAAGCTTCCTCAGCGAGCCAGCATGCGAAATCAACTTCGCTGCAATCTGCGCATTCGCAACGTGCTTCATGTTCGGGCAGACCTCCTGCGCCATCTTCTCCTGGTAAGCATTCAGCTCATCGCGGAGCGCGTGCATATCCACTATCTGCTGCGCATACTTCCTCACTATTTTCATGTCAGCTGCGCTCAAGTCCGCACCCAACGATTTCTGCGCCTTCCCAACAAGGTCCGCCGCCTTTGCCACCCCGACGATTCCTTCAACTATTTTCGAATCAGTATTTTTCCTGTCGAATTTGACTATCACTTCCGCGTATTTTCTCTTGTCATCGTGCCTGAATTCCGGGAAGTAAGACGAATAGAGGTCCTCCAGCTTCTTGGTGAGCATATGTATTGCCTCGTCCAGTTCGTCTATGCTTTTCGTGAGGTAGCCGAGCATCATGTCCCTGCTCTTGAACGCTTCCGTGACCCCGAATTTCGCCTTCTTTACGAACTTTTCCCTTTTGCTTTCTCTTGGCATTATTATCACCTAAAACAAAATTTCATTTATAGTTCATTCGCATTATGATAGCTTATGCATTCTCATTTTTGTATTTTCCAATCAGCGCGGCCGCGAATTGCCTCACAATTCCGATTTTTTTCGTCAGTTTGGCAACGTCCTCCTTCTTCACTTCACCGTATTCGTGTGCTATGAGGTTCCGCATGGTTATGAGCAGCTTCATTTTCGAGGCCAGTTTCGTATCGATGAATTTTTTCCTGGCAAGCTCATCCATCATCTCCTTGTAGGTGAGCGGCGCAGCCATCGCCTTGCTGCTCATGAATAGTTCCGCCAGCACTATGCTTTCGTTCACTATGCTGAAGACGATCATGGAGGTGGCGTAAAAATCCCGCATGTCGGAAAATTCAGTCTTCCCGTACTTTTCGAGATCCTCGAAATATTTTTTTATGCGATTGAGCGTGTTTTCGATTTCATCCATTTCGCAACACCTTCATAAATACGCTGCCGCATGCATCTGTAGGCAAGATGCTTCCCCACGACTTCCCTCCATTTCTTCGCAAAGGCGCACTTGTCCCTTATGAAGATTGGTTTGCCTTCCCGCAGGACGTTTATTGCAATGTAATAGGGCATTCTTTCCATGAACGAAACGTCAACCGGCTTTTCAAATTCCATCGCTATGCGCGCCATTTCTGCGCTGCTCATGCCGCTGCTGATCACGCAGACGTCTATGTCCCTTGCTTTGCCGGGATTTTTGAGATAGGAGCCGAAAACGTAGCACGCGCTTATCTTCCTGTTTTTCCTCAGCGCCCTGAATTTTCCCAGCGCGCCGGCAACCCCGAATTTCGCCTTCTTTACGAACTTTTCCCTTTTGCTTTCCCTTGGCATTATTATCACCTAAAACAAGCGCTAAGATGTAGGTTAGAGAGTATTAATAACTTTCGTCCGCTCCGCCGTTGTTTTTTTCTTTGCTCTTTTTCAGATATTCCACGTACGCCTTTTCCACACTTTTCTTATCGATACACCCGCCGTTGTGCTTATGCGGGACAAGGCCGCCTGAGAATTTCCCCGGTATGTGCATCAGTTCGTGAATGAGCACCTGAATCTTCCTTTCCTCGCCCAATCTGTCGAAGTGTTCGCTAACCACCTCGATTACGTAAAATGGATTAACTTCCAGCGCCTTCTGCCATATCTTAGGCAGATTCCAGATTCTCGCGTACGCATTGGCCTTCGCGTTCGTGCTCCGCATGCATATTATTCTCGCACCTATTATGTGCCTCATCTCCAGTACGTCGAGTATGTGATCTATCTTCTCCTGTATGTCAGGCGCGTTCTCCACATCCATGGCTCGAATTCGTTTCGATAGTTTATTTGGCTTTCGCGAAACTGATCCGGAAAACAGCCTCTTCACAAATAGTTTTTGCGATCCTGGAAGTCAAAGCCAGCGGAAAGCACCATTTTTAGGCGGCAGCAGTTTTAAAAACCCGAAAAGCCATAAAAATAGGAAAACAGGAAGAGGTTTTACGATGCTGACCAAAAAAAAAATCCTATCGCTGCTCGAAAAGGATAAGAGTTATTTGAAATCCCGATATCACATAAGGAAAATAGGAATATTTGGATCATATGCCATCCATCGCCAGAAAAAAGGCAGCGACGTGGACATTTTCGTGGAATTTTCAAAACCCGTGGATTTTGAATTTTTCGATATGGCGGCCCATCTGGAGAACCTTCTCGGGAAAAAGGTCGACATCATAACGCCGGCCGGACTGAAGAGCATACGCGTGCCCAGAGTCGCAAGGAGCATTGCCAAAAGTGTTGCATATGCCTGAACGGAAGGACGAGTATTTGCTCGCAGACATGGGAATGGCGTTGAAGAACATCATGGCTTACGCCGATGACCTGGATTATGAGGATTTCCTCGAAGACAGGAAGACCCAGGATGCGGTCGTGCGGAATTTCGAGATATTGGGCGAAGCGGTAAAATCAATATCCGAAAACTTCAAAAAAGCAAATCCATCAATTCCATGGAAAAATATTGCAGCCGTACGCGACAAACTCATTCACCACTATTTTGGCGTGAACTATGAAGTGGTATGGGGCATCATAACCAATAACCTCCCGGATGTATTGGCAGAAGTAAGGAAAGCCAGGAAAAAGTAATGTTGATCTTGCATGAAGCCGATAGGAACTGTAATAACTACGGAGGAATCCCCATCCACCTCGGAATTCTCATTCGTTTTCGACCCGGAGGAAAGGGCGGTGAAAAAAGGCCAGTACGTGCAGACCGAAAGCGAGCAGGGAACCGTCTTCGGATACATAAACGAGATTTTCCGCTCCAACAGGTACTTTGAAAGGGCGGAAAGCGTGGCCGAATACGAGCGCGTGTCTTTGATGAAAAATAATTTCCCTACAGGAAGCTGGGAGTACATAATCGCGCAGGTAAAAGTGCTTGGGGTCGCGAAACCCGAAATTAGAGACGGGAAACCACATGGTGAAGCCAAAGGAAGGGCGTTTTTCCAGAGAACTTCCATTCCACCTGTCCCGGGCGCAAAGGTCTTTTCGGCAAACGAGGAATTGCTCAAATCGTTCCTTGGCCTGAAGGAAAATGGCCTTCTTCTTGGGAAAATCCAACACCACAATACCGAAGCTAGGGTAGATCTTACACGTTTGATACAGAAGCACCTGGCGATACTTGCCATCAGCGGATCAGGAAAGTCACATTTATCTACGGTGCTTATCGAAGAGCTTTTGGACAGGAAAAAAGAGGACGGAAGAATAGCGGTAATAGTGATAGACATACACGGCGAATACATGGGCTTCGCATCCGGCGACTACGCGAACAGGACGAAAATGCTCGAAGTGGGAAGCAGGAAGCGCGGTTTTTCCATTCCTCTGAGGAACGTCAGGCCGGAGATGTTCGAAGAATGGCTTCCCATGCTTTCCTACCCCCAGAAAGCCCTCCTCCGTACTGCTCTGGTGGAACTGAAAAACGAGTACAAGAAAAGCAGGAAGCCGTATGGCACCAAAGAACTCCTCTCATGGCTGGATGCGTACCAAAGCGCCGAATCGAAAAAAGGCGACAGCGTGAAGCCGGCGCTCAAACGCTCTCTCGTGGATATCCTACGGATGAAAATCGTTTCCCGGAATCGGGAAAATCCGCAACTCGCCGGGGCAGTGAAGCCGGGAAACCTCCTTATATTGGACTTCAGCGACGTGGACAGCTTGAGGAAAAAGCAGGTCATCGTGGCGCTGCTCGCAAGGAAACTCTTCCACCTGAGGAAGAATGGGAAAATACCTCCATTCCTTTTAGTACTAGAGGAAGCGCACAATTTCGCAAGGGAGAAGGCGGAGGCGTACGAGGCGGTCTCGCGCTCTGTAATAGAAACGATTGCGCGGGAAGGGAGGAAGTTCGGCGCATCCCTTTGCCTTATCACTCAGCGCCCGATTAATCTGAGCACTACTGCTCTCAGCCAGTGCAATACCCATATCATCCTGCGCGTGACCAATCCCAACGACCTTGATCATATTCAGCAGAGTTCGGAAGGAATAGATGCAAGGATTGCGAAAAGCATAACCTCGCTGCGGGTGGGGGAAGGGATAATAGTGGGCGAAGCGACCAATGCGCCTATCTTTGTGGATATACGGAACATAAAGATAAGGAAAAGGGAGAAGGGAAGGCCGCTCGCAGAGCTCGCGCTTGAATACGAGAAGATGCAGGAAAAGAAGGAAGAGGATGCAGAAGCGTTTTTGTAGCTTATCGATCATTGCCAGATTTGCTTTTTTAGCACTGCATGCGAAATCGGCGTCGAATTCGAGCGCTTCTTCATGGATAAGTTAATAATGGATTGTTTTCTATTTACTATGCCTAAGAGGTGATTCCAATCGTTTCGGGAAAAAAATTCTACCTCACGACTGCGATTCCTTACGTGAATGCCCCCCCGCACATAGGCCACGCGCTCGAATTCGTGCAGGCCGATGCGATTGCAGGATATCAGCGTTTGCTCGGAAAGGACGTCGCGCTAATCACTGGCGCAGATGAAAATAGTTTGAAGAACGTGCACGCAGCAGAAGCGAAAGGAATAACCCCTGCGCAATTGTGCGAAGAAAACGCCGCCGTTTTCAGGCAGATGGGAAAGAAAATCGGGCTTTCGTTCACGAACTTCCTCAGAACGTCCGTAAAAGAGGACCACTGGGGCGGAGTACAACGGCTTTGGGAGCTGTGCCTGAAATCCGGGGACATATACAAGAAGAAATACCGGGGTCTGTACTGCGTAGGATGCGAGTCGTTCTACGAGGAAAGCGAGGTTCCGGAAGGCGTCTGCCCTGAGCACAAGACAAAGCCCGGGGAGGTCGAGGAGGAAAATTATTTCTTCCGGCTTTCAAAATACCAGCAGCGCCTGGAGCAGCTCATAGAACGCGGCGAATTGAAAGTCATTCCTGAAACGCGCAAGAACGAAATGCTCTCATTCATAAAAGGCGGCTTGCAGGACTTCTCCATCTCGCGCTCGGTAAAGAGGGCGAAGGACTGGGGAGTCCCCGTTCCCGGAGATGATTCGCAGATAATGTACGTGTGGTTCGATGCGCTCGGCACTTATCTCACGGGTATCGGCTACGGAACTGATGATGGAACATTCGGAAAATACTGGCCTGCCGAAGTGCACGTAATAGGAAAAGGAATATTGCGCTTCCATGCGGTCTATTGGCCCGCGATACTCCTTTCAGCAGGCCTCGCACTTCCGAAGACGATTTTCGTGCACGGCTACATTACTGTTGAAGGTCAGAAGATGAGCAAATCCCTTGGCAACATAGTTGATCCCTTCGCGTTGCTGGAGAAATACGGAATCGATGCGCTCCGCTACTACTTCCTGAGTGAAGTGCCAACCTTCGATGACGGCGATTTTTCGGAAAGGCAGCTCGCCGAGAAGAACAATTCCGAGCTCGCTGCGAACGTGGGCAACCTCGTGAACCGCACAACCGTCTTCATTGCGAACAATTTCAACGGTGAGGTTCCTGCAGGCGAGCTTTCGGAAGCGGATAAAAAATTTCTCGAGGAGCAGAAAAAACAGTGCATAAAAATCACCGCTCTGCTCAACGAATTGAAACTGAAAGAAGCACTCGACGAAACCATGGCTTTCTCGCGCAGGGTGAACAAGTACTTCCAGGACAACGCGCCCTGGAAATCCGTGAAGGAGAGCAGGGAAAGGGCTGCCGCGGTCATTTACGTTCTTGCGAACCAGGTGAAGGATGTCGCTATATTGCTTTCCCCTTTCCTTCCGAATGCGGGCTCGGCGATATTCACGCAACTCGCGCTCGGATCGAAGCGCTGGGAAGACCTGTGCAATTTGTCCGTGAAGCCAGGGCAGAAAACAGGGAAGCCGGAAATACTTTTCAGGAAAATAGGTGACAAGTGAATCATATGAAAACCCGAAAAGGAGATGAAGTGGAGCAGCAGCCGCACAATTTCGTGCGCACCGATTATCTCGAAATGTGTTTGCAGAAGATAGAGGCGCGGCTCGAGAAACTGGAGCGGATTGTGGCAGAGCTTACAAGGCCCCAGCCGCCTTTCCAGCCGAGAACCATACGGTAGTTTTGAGTTCAGAGTTTCGCGTTCCAGAACCCAAAAACTGGAACTGGAAAAAACAAAATCGTGCTTCACTGAAGCACCACGGGTGCGCGGAAGCCAGCGTTGTTCACCAATAGACACGGCTTCAGCCATCCATCAGAACGGCGCTCCGTTCTGGGGGTGCAAAGAACGATGCATCGTTCTTTGGCATGGGGAAGCGCACCCTACGCTATCGGGATGTGGCTTCCGCCTAAAGCCATCAATATCGGAAGCCACGGGCTCCTTCAGCTTTGCTGAAGGGATTGCGGACGAAGTCCGCAGGATTAGCCCGTGGTGCTTCACTGCACAAGGATCCCATTAACCATTCCGTCCTGGCCCACGCGGTTCGTAACCCTCACTTTGCCGATTTCGGTCTTGAGGAGCGCGCCTTTCGTGATTATGTTCTCGCGCGCGAAATCTGCCCTATGCGATTCCATCACACCTAGGATTTTGGCCTTTTTCATGCCTTCTTTGGTGAGCACATTTACGGAACTCGCCTTCTTCAATTTGGTTTTCCTTTTTCCGCCCTTCATCCTTTCAAGAACCTTTACTTCCTTCTCGCCGACTTTGGTCGCAGTGAACCGCTTTCCTGCATGAACCAGTTTCTTGTCCCTGAACTTCACCCGCGAGCCCCCTGTTCCTGAGGAGACCTTCTTCGTCCTCGATTCATGGTATTGATACATGTAATTTCACCTTTGATTCGTTATTCTATTCGTTTGCGAATTACAGCGAACCGGATCATGAATTACTTTCGTGGTTTGCTACAGTTGACTTTATATGCCTAATCGTATTTATAAAGATTATGAAAATTTTCCGCCTCTCGTCTCCGCTTTCAAAAAACGAAATTATCGGGAAATCGAAAAGAAGCGGATTCATGCCACTTTCGCCAAAATTGGCGGATTCAATAGAGCAATTCGAACTCGCATTTTTGCTTGCGAAAAAGGCATTCAGAAACAGGACCAACATCGCGAAAACCCTTGGGCTGGAATTCCTCCTCTGGCTTTCAGGGGAAAGGGATTTGCGCAGCGCATTCGCCAAAAACGATTTTGAGCCGGAGGATTTCCTGCTGGTTTCGTTCGGAAAAACAGACAAGGCAATGGGGTTTCGTCTTTTCTGCGCCGGTGAAAAGCCGCTTTCCCTCAAACGGAGTGCTGGCGCCCTGGAATTGGAAAAAATCTCGCTTTCGCGCCTTTAGGCAGCACGTATTTATACCTGAAAAGCCGCATTCTATTCATGAAGGAAGCCATCCTTTATTCGAAAAATCCGGACAAAAGCGTTAACTGTTTTTTGTGCAGTCGCATTTGCCATATTCCGGAAGGCGGAAAGGGCTTCTGCCAGGTAAGGAAGAATCTGGGAGGAACGCTTTATTCCCTGAATTATGGAAAAGCAATATCAGTTGCCACGGATCCCATAGAGAAAAAGCCGTTCTACCATTTCATGCCCGGCACAAAGACACTTTCCTTCGCTACTGTCGGATGTAATCTAAGATGCTTATTTTGCCAGAACTGGAGCATAAGCCAGGCACTGCGCGAGCGCGGCATCTTCAATGCAGAGCCGGATTTCATTCCAGGAGAAGACATTCTTCCTGAAAAAATGGCGCAGATTGCGGAAACGGAAAAAGCGGACGGGATTGCCTACACTTATACGGAGCCCACTATTTTCATGGAATACGCGCTCGACACCGCGAAACTGGCGCGGCAGAAAAAAATATTCAACGTTTTCGTAACGAATGGATACATGACTTCTGCAGCGATAGATGAAATGAAGCCGTTCATAGACGCCTCGCGCATTGACCTGAAGGGCTTCAACCGGAGAATCTATACTGATGTGGTGGGCAATGCAAAACTCGAACCGGTTCTGCAGTCAATAAAGGCGCTCCACGGGATAATGCATATAGAGATAATCAATCTCGTTATTCCGGGAATGAACGATTCCGAAGATGAATTGCGTGCATTATCCAGATGGGTCGTTGACCTGGACAAGAACATCCCAGTGCATTTCATCGGCTTCTATCCTTCGTACAAAATGACGGACGTTCCTGCAACCGGGCTCGGGACGCTGCTAAGGGCAAGGGAAATAGCACTCGAGGAAGGAGTAAGGTATGCGTACAGCGGAAACCGCCTGGATCCAGCGACCGAGAGCACTTATTGCTACAACTGCAGAGCAATATTAGTGAAGCGATTCGGCTTCGAAGCAAGCGAAATAAAAATCGGGAAGAACGGGAAATGCCCCGAGTGCGGGAAGAAGCAGTATTTCATAACCGATATCCATGACTATTGGAAGCGTGCTATCGATTAGAAACTTATTTAATTATCCTTCCCGTTTTCGTTCCATGAATATTTTCAGGAAATACGATTCTTCGAGCACCGTATTCAAAAACGAGGGCGTCTTTTCACACGATTTCGTCCCTGCTGAGATTCTTCACCGCGAAAACGAAACAAAGGAAATCGCATTCAACCTCGCGCCGATAATGAAAGGAAAGAGGGCCGCGAGCATGGTGCTTCACGGCCCGCCCGGAACAGGAAAAACGACGCTCGCGAAGCACGTGCTAAACCAGCTGAAGGAAGCTACGGGAAGGGTGCACGCAGTTTACGTGAACTGCGTAGAGCAGGGCTACAGGTATTCCATTTTGGGCGAAATAATATATTTGCTCGGCTATGCGATTTCAAGAAGGGGAAGAAGCGCGGACGAGCTGCTTTCCTATGCAGCGGAAATGCTGAAGAAGGAGGGCAGGGTTCCGCTCGTGGTGCTTGACGACATAGACATGCTTGCGGGCGAGGAGAAGAACGGGATACTTTACGATTTGCTGCGCATGCGCGAGAACTTCGGCACGGACTGCGTCGTGATAGTGATAATGAACAGGGAGGAGTTCATGGCGAAATTGGACGCGAGGATAAGAAGCTCGCTCCTCCAGTCAGTGCTGAAATTCAGTCCTTATTCTCCGCAGCAGCTCAGGGACATAGTGAATGAAAGGGCGAAGGCAGGGCTGCTTCCGGGCGTGTACGACGCTGAAGTCATCGGACTGTGCACCGGCTTCGCAGCAAAAAACGGGGGAGACGCGCGGCTCGCGATAAATGCGCTCTGGCTCGCAGGAAAAGAAGCAGACAAGGAAGGGGCGGAGAAAATCGCGATCCAGCACATTGAAAAGGTAAAGAACGCAGCGCAGGAGCTCCTCCACGCAGCAGAGGTACAGAACCTTTCCCCCGAGGAAAGGGTGGTGCTCGCGGAAATAAGGAAAGCTGGCAGGATACAGAGCGGGAACCTGTATTCACGGCTGAAGATGAACGAGCGCACTGCGCGCAATTACATCGCGAAGCTGGAGGAGCTGGGCTTCGTGGAATCCATTTCGATAAATTCCAAGGAGGGAAATACGCGCATCCTGAGTCCGAAGCGATAAGTGTTTAAACTTTTCAGCAGTTATGGAAACATGGAGGCATCCACCGGCGCCGCGAACGTTATCTACCTGAAGCCGTCAGGCAGAAGGTACTATCTCTTGTTTTTCCTTGCATTCGCTACAATTTCCGCAGTGCTCTTGTTTGCCACTCCGCTTTTTCCGTTCAACGTCTACCAGGCGGTCTTCGCGCTGCTCGTGCTCGCATCCATCGCCTCCGGAGTCGCATTCCTCTATTTCCAGAGGCAGTACATATACGTGGAGGATGAGATGATTACCGTGCGCGAAGGGATATTCACGAGCCGCGCGATGATGATACCGTTCAGCAACGTTGTTGAAATAAAGACGCAGTACACGCTTGTGGATTCCATTCTTGGCGTGGGCACGGTGATGATAGACACTGCCGGAACCGCTGGTGTGGAAGTGGTGTTCTCGAACATCCCGCGCCAGAGCATAATAAATTTCCTTTCCCTTTTCAGGCATTACAAGCAGTTGGGCGAAGCGCGTAAAAAAGGGCACGCTGTTGCGGAGGGGAAGCAGAAGCCCGAACGCGACAATTGGTAATTTTTCAGGGGCATGTGTCTTATGGAGCCGATAGTTCTTTCCGATTCAGTTGCGCAAAAGCTTTTCCGCACCTACGGCGCGGGAATCGAAGAAGAGGGAAAGATACAAATCCACCCCCTGGAAGCGCTCTATTTTTTGGAAAGGGGAAAACTGCAACTCGAAGGCGAGACGTTCGATTCGCTTTCCGAAAAAATAAAAAAGGAAGACAAACTTGCAGAAGAAAAATATGCGGTTTTGAAATTCCTGAGGCAGAACGGCTACATCACGAAACCCTCGTTCGCGGACGAGCCGTGGATGCGCGTTTACAGGAAGGGCTTCAGACCGGGCGAGGACAGGACGCACTATCTTCTGAAAATCGTGGGCAAGGGCTGGCATCCGGAAATGGGGGAGATAGTTGCTGATATGAAAAGGGCTGCGGAAGTAAGGAAAGAGGCAGTGTATGCGCTCGTCCAGAACGGAAAGCCGCTTTTTTTCAAGATTATGAGGACGAGCTTCGATTAAGGTGCCGGAACGAAGGGCAGCGCAGCAATCCACGCCCCTCGAAAAATTTATATTCCTAACGAAAGAAGCAAAAGCGGTGAAAATATGCCAATGAAATACGTGATAGCGAAAATGAAGGGCGCGTTCTACGCCGGCTCGGAAAAAATCGCGGAAAAGGGGCTTAAAATAAGGCGCTATGTATCGCTTAGGGGAGTGAAGGACATGGTGAAGGCGCTTCATCTCTCCGCGTCCTCGCTGATATTCAGGGGCGTGAGCAAGGGCGAGCAGAAGAAGATAACTGGGGCTAAGGCAGGACTGAAGCTCTCGAAGTCGAAGCCAAAAAGTGCCAGGAAGACGAAAGCGAAGGGAAGGAGAAAAAGGTAATTTGTTTCAGTTGTTTTTCTTTTCCTCGAGTTGCGAATACACCACATCCTTGTCTATCGGGATGTCTATGCCGAGTACCTTGTGCACGAATATGAACATTTCCGCGAATTTGTCCTTTTCCCTTGTAACCAACCGGGCAATCTGTCTTATTCCAATGTCCTTTCCTATAAGTTCGTAGAGGAGCACCCCTTCCTTTCCGTATTTCTTGTAAACGGCGAAGCAGTCTTCCCCATACCTTTTCGCAATCTCGTTCCTGTCCAGCTGCCTGGTAGTTATTATGCGGTTGGATGCGAGGAATGAGAGGATGTCCCTGACTTCGTAAAGGGGAATGCTGTGCTTTAGTGCCATGTCCACGTCGCTCGCCTTCCCGTCCACGGCGTCGAATATTTTAGAGCCCTTTTCTCCGTACTGAATTGCTATTTTCGCCTTTATCTGTATTCCCCTGAACATGTCGAGCGGAGTTTTGGAAGGCACTTCCACAGGAGCGGTCTCTTTCATCTGACCCCCAGGCCCTGTCTCTGCAAGAGGCACGAACTTCTCCTTTTCCTCTTCCGCTTCGGCAGCAGCCTTCGCCTCCGGATGCTCCAGTTTGATTATGCCCTGCTTTTCCATATATTCGAGCATCTCTATGAGCTTCGCCTCGCTCACTCCTGTCTCGTTCATTATTTCCTCTGCTGTCTTCTGACCGTCTATGAGCGCGTAGACCTTGAGCCCGACATCGCCGTATTTTTCCTTTATCGTCCTTTCCACTGGGTTGAGTTCTGGCTCTTCCTCTGGGACTATTTCCTCCTTTTTCCCTCCATCCTCCTCCTCTTCCGTCTTGGGCTCAATCTGCTCTTCCTTTTCTTCAGATTCAATCTCATCTTTGGATTCCGCTTCTTCCCTGGCTTCGGTTTCCTCAGTTTCAGTTTTTTCCTCTTCGCCAGGAGCAGCTACCTCCTCTTTTATCGGCTCTATTTCCTCCTCTGCTTCGGGTTTTTCTTCGGAATGGGCAATTTCATCTTCTTCTCGTTCGGATTCCTTTGCCGGCTCCGGCTCTATTGCCGTTATTTCCTCTTCCCGGACAGCTATCCCGGCTTCTCTCTCCATCTCAGCTTCGGGCTTTTCCATTTCTTCCTCTTCCGTGGCCTTCTTCGCTGCCTTTGCGCCTGCCTCCTGCTCGACTATCTCGCGCAGCCGGCTCCTCTGCCTTGGAATTTTTATTTCCTCTTCCTTTTCTTCGCCGATTTCCGGTTTAGGAGTTTTAGGTTTCGCTTCCTTCTTTTCTTCTCCCTCATTCCTGCCTAGCTTCTCCATTTCCACTATTTCTCCTTCCACTGTAATGAGCGCAATCATTCCCTTCTCATCCAACCAGGCGATGACTTCGGCAGCAAAATCCGCGTCGAGCCTGGTTTCAGCTATTATTTCGTTCGCCGTCTTTTTCCCGTTCGCCGCCTTGTAGAGTTTGAGTCCGTTTTCGCCGAATTTCTTGAGCACCGCGTTCTGGTTCCTGAACCTCTGGAGCGGACCTTTCTCTAGTCGTTTTACCCTGTAATCGAGATTATTGGACATGATAAGCACGTATTTTACCGAGATATTGCCCCAATATTAAATATGAATATTTATTAAGTATTACACCCTAAACGAATGCATGGAATTCGGGGACATGCTCATCTCCACGGGAGTTGACGCGCTGATAAAATTAGTGCGCGAAAAGGGAAAGGTGGACCTCGCCCTCGCCTCCCGTCTCCTCAACATTCCGGTTTCCACTATAGAGGAATGGGCGCACGCGCTCGAGTCCGAAGGGATAATCGCAATAGAATACCAACTCACCAAGGTCTATTTGAAATGGGTTTCCCCCACTGAGGAAAAAATCGAGGAGGAAAGGGCGCATCTGGAGGGCGAGAAGGCGCAGCTCCTGCAATTGATAAAGGAGAAGGACAAAAAAACCGAAGTCCAGCTAAAGGAAGTCGCAGAGCTCAAGGACGAATTCGTTGCGAATTACGCGAAAATAATGGAGAAGATAGAGGAGTTGGGGAGCAGGAGCGCTGCTGTGCAGAAGACTAGAGAAGGGAGGGAAGAAGACTACTACAAGGCAGTTGATGCGCTGGAGGAATTGAGAGGAAAGATAAGCGAATTGCGCGATTCCGTGAAATTCGTGCGCGAGCAGCTCGAAAAAACGCGTGCCCAACTGACGGGCTCTGACATTGAGAGGCAGATGAGAGGGGTTCTCGAATCAAGGGCGAGCATCGCGGGTCTCAAGGCCGAATTGGAGGAAATGGAAAGAGAAGCAACAAAGGCGCTCAATTCCATTTCCTCAAGTACAATTGGCAGTGCGGACGTTTCCGGATTGCGAGGCGCTCTTGATTCCGTGAAAGTAGAATACGAAACACTCAAAAAAGAGATGGAAGGCACGCTCGCAACGCTCAAGGGCGCTGAATCCGCGTCCGAAGTCCTTGCAGACGCAAAAAGCAAGATGGATTCATTACGCTCCTCGACCGAATCAGCAGCAGCAGAGCTCGGTTCTCTTACGGGCACCATTCCTGAAATAGAAACCAGGATCTCGGAAATAAGCGCGCGGCTGAAGGAGAACGAAGAAAAGGTGCAGCGATTCGCGGAGACGCTCAAAAAAGCGGAAGAAACTATGAAGGCGCTTCGCCCAGATGAAAAATCCGGGCTTGCGATAGAGGAACTCATCCAGATGGGCAAGGTACTCGGGGAAAAAATGGAAAAATTCCAGACAAGCGCCTCGGAGACGCTCCCTCTTTTCGAGAATGTGGACAGATTGATTTCGAGTTTGTCCGGCCTGCGCAAGAGGATAGGGGAAGAAAGGAAAAAATTGGCTGAGGAGAGCGGCGCGATATTCGCCTCGCTGGATGAGGAAGTTGAAACGTATTCCACGTTCCAGAAGATAAAGGAGAGGGCAGGGCTCGCGATAGGCGACTATCTGAACCAGCTCGAGAAGATAGAGGCGGACTACGAGAAGGCGGCAAAGGAAGCGGAGCGCGTTGAAAAAGAGCTTGATAGTTCGCTTACGAAATTCCGCGAGAGCGGGGAATACAAAGCAGCAGAGCAACTTTCTACTGCAATGGATATGCTCACTGACAAGAAGAGGGCGCTCGAGGAGATAAGGAACGGGATAGACGCACTTGATTCTTCTGCAACCCGCGTTGCGAAGCAGGTGAAGCTGCTCGCGAAGGAAGCGGAACTCCTGGAGTTGCGCTCCGGTACTTCCGTTTCCGAGGCAAGGGAGAAGACGAAGAGGGCAGGGGAGGAGATAAGGGAGTCGTTGGCGCTAACTGAAAGCGAGCAGAAGGACTTCGATTTGAAGAGGGAGGAACTCAGGAAACTTATTAAAAAGTTGTGGGAGGAAGAGTAGCGTATAAAGTCCGTAGGGGTGTGAAAAATGGCCGAAGAAAAAAAACAGAGGCGCGTAAGCGTGCTGGACACTTACGGATTCGAGAGCAGCGGCATTCCGGTCGAGATAAAAATCGTGAAGAGGGACGACTTCAACCCCTTCTATGAAGTGATGATTCCGGGAATAGCAGAATACACCCGCATAATACTCGAAACTACACTGCGCGCAGAACTTATTTCCGAGGTCAAAGTGGACATCTCCGAGATGCTCGACCCGAAGAAAGGGGAAGAAGTCAGGAAAAAATTCTTCGAAGGGGCGTTCACCATCCTTAACCAGAACTTCCCCAACCTTACAGAGGACAAGAAGAGGATTCTCGCCTCATATCTTCTCCAGAATGCGCTCGGTTTGGGAGAGATAGAGACGCTTCTTGCGGACGACAAACTGGAAGAGGTCGCGATAAACAACTCGCGCGAGCCCATTTGGGTTTATCATAAGAAATATGGGTGGTGCAAGAGCAACCTCACGCTAAAAGACGAGGAGACGATATTCGATTATTCTTCGCTCATCGCGCGGAAAGTCGGCCGGCAGATAAACATCCTGACCCCTCTCCTGGATGCGCACCTTCCGAACGGAGATCGCGTGAATTCCACTCTTTTCCCAGTCTCGAACTTCGGCAACACGCTGACGATAAGGAAATTTTCCCGCAATCCGTGGAGCATAACCACGCTCATAAAGAACAAGACGCTTTCCCCGGAAGTCGCTGCGCTGATATGGCTGTGTGTTCAGAACGAGCTCTCCTTGCTCATTACAGGAGGAACAGGAAGCGGAAAGACATCCTTTCTCAACGCCCTCGCAGGCCTTGTTCCAGCGAGCCAGCGCATCGTCTCCATAGAGGATACCCGCGAATTGACTTTGCCCTCATTCCTCCACTGGGTTCCTATGGTAACGAGGGAGCCGAACCCTGAAGGAAAGGGCGAGGTCTCCATGCTCGATTTGATGGTTAATGCATTGCGCATGCGCCCTGACCGGATTTTAGTAGGGGAAATAAGAAGGCAGCGCGAAGCGGAGATATTGTTTGAAGCGATGCATACGGGCCACAGCGTTTATGCTTCCCTGCACGCGGACAATGTGGACCAGACGATAAGCAGGATAACCAACCCGCCGATAAACATCCCTGAGCAGATGCTGGATGCGCTCGCAGGAGTGGTTGTGACGTTCAGGCACCGGCGCTTCAACATAAGGCGCGTACTCGAGTTCGGGGAAATGCACAAAAACGGTGACTTCCGGCTCCTTTACAAATGGGATGTGAAGAACGACGAGATAAGGCAGGTTGCAGGTCTTTCCCGTCTCGCCGACATGCTCTCTTTATACGCAGGCCTAAGCGAGAAGGAGATAAAGGAGGACATAGAGCAGAAGAGCGAGGTGCTCGGCTGGATGGCTGCCAACGATTACACGGAAGTAGACCAAGTGGGCCGCATCGTATCCCATTACTACCTTAATGAGGACGAGATTTACGAGCTTGCGCGCACAGGAGGCAAGTGGAAGCCGTGACCCCCCAGTACCTTAATCGTACATCAGGGATAGCAGATGGATTTCGCCGAACTTCTTGAGGAGGCAAGGAAAGTGGAGAAGAATGCAGAGGAGAACAAGCCCTACTCCTCCAAAGTTGAGATTCCCAAGACGCTTGATTTTTCCCCTGAGGAATTTGCAGATAAGGTCTACCAGGACATCCTCAATGACTACGAGCGAATGGTGAAGATAGCTCGGGTGAGCGGCAAGGAATTCGTCCAGGTTTCAGCGAGAATCGAAACAGGAGAAGAGAAATCAACTGCAAAAGTCGCGACAAAGGCGCCTGAAAAAATTCCCCCTCCTGCGCAATTGCTCTGGCTGCCAAAGGACTCTGCTAAAACCGAAGTGTCAATACAGCCGCCTCAGCCCGAAATCAGGCAGTTGCCAGCCCAGCCCAAACAACAGGTAGTCGTTCCCAAACCGCTCGGGATAAAAATCCCCCGGATTCCTTTTCTCCAGAAAAAATCCCCTGCTCCTGAAGAAGAAGCGAAGCCCGAACTGAAGCCAGAGGAGAAACTCCCTGCAATTCCCGAACTAAAACCCGAAACGAAAGCGCCGGTAATAAAGGAATCAGAGCCCGAAATGCGAATGGAAAGGGAAATGGAAAAACCCGAAGCAAAAGCAATCGAAATCCCGAAGCAGATGGAAAGACAGAGAGAAAAAGAGGAAGAAGAAAAGGAAGGGATAACTCCTGAAAGAGAGGAAGAAAAAGAAACCGAAGCGAAAGAAAAAACGATTTCCAGGGAGAGAGTGATTTCCACCTCAGGATTCGAATTCGAGCGCCAGCCCTTTGAGGAAACGAAGAAGGAAAAAGAGGCA
>JBGFRX010000033.1:0-20462 GCA_041694885.1 Microcaldota archaeon
TCAGCTTTGCTGAAGGGTTTGCGGACGAAGTCCGCAGGATCAGCCCTTGGTAATTCACTTCTTACATTGCACGCAGACGCTTTACCCTCTCGTCTATGGGCGGATGGGTAGCGAAAATGCCTGCGAACCTTTTTTCGAACGGGTCGGAGATAAAGAGGGAGGCAGTGGTGTTGGTCGCAGAAGCAACTGCTGCATGGCCTTTTATCTTCTCGAGCGCAGAAGCGAGACCTTCAGGATAGCGGGTGAGTTTCGCTCCGGTCGCGTCAGCAAGGTATTCGCGCTGCCTCGACAGTGAAAGGCGCACGAATTCGGCGAATATCGGCGCGAGAATCGCGAAAAGGAGTGCAAGCAATATGATGTAGATGTTTCCCCCTCTCCTGTTTCCTCCCCCTATTCCGAAACGCAGCGAACGCCATGCGAAGTCGCCTAAAATCGCTATTGCGCCCACCATCACCACTGCGAGCGTTGCGAGCCGTATGTCGTAGTTTCCTATATGGGATATCTCGTGCGCTGCCACTCCCTCCAGCTCCTCCCTTTTCATTTTCCTGAGAAGGCCGCGCGTAAAGACGATGTGACTGTTTTTCGGATCAACTCCTGTTGCGAATGCGTTCATCCCCTCGTCTTCCATCACCCATACCTTGGGTTTTGGGATTCCTGCTGCGAGCGCAAGCCCCTCCACTACGTTCTGTATGAACGGTTCCTCGTTCTCCTGGAGTTCGCGCGCGCCGGTTATGCTCAAAATCATTCGTGCACCTGCGCCGTAAGCGAGCCATACGTAAAGCGCTGCGGGAATGAACGCTGCGAACAGGTAGGGGCCGCGCAGACCCATGATATAAGAGAATACCATTACTGCAGCTGCAAGCAGTGCTCCCATGAATAGCATCAGCAATAGGGAGTTTCTCTTGTTCGCTTCTATCGCGTCGAAAATATTTACTTTCTCCATCTGCTCAGGCCCCTAAAGCCAAAAAAAGAATAAATTCAGAATTCGACCTTCACCGGCCCTTTCTCGGTTTTCGCTGCCTCGAAGAACTGGTTTTCCCTGAAGCTGAACATACCGGCGATAACGTTGATCGGAAACTGCTTTATCGAGGTATTGTATTCCATGACCGTGTCGTTGTACGCCATGCGCACGTAGGAGATCTTGTTTTCGGTCCCGGCAAGCTCGTCCTGCAATGCCTTGAAGTTCTCATTTGCCCTAAGTTGTGGATAGTTCTCTGCGACCGCGAAAATCGACTTGAGCGCACCTGTGAGCAGGTCGTTCGCCTTTGCTCTCTGTGCAGGACTCCCGGTAACTATCTGCGTACGCAGGTTCGTGATTTCCTCGAGCGTGCCTTTTTCGTGCTTTGCATATCCCTTCACCGTGTTCACGAGATTGGGGATGAGGTCGTACCTTCTTTTCAGCTGTACGTCTATCTGCGCCCATGCGTTGTCTATTCTCACTTTCAGCTGCACGAGCCGGTTGTACACTAGGATGAACGCGAGCGCAACCAGAAGCAGAACCACCACTGCGCCTATCAACAAGAACATTATTCCTCCAGTAGCAAACATTCCAATCACCAAAAAGGATTTTATAGGAAATTTTATTTAAACTTATTCCTGTGCGGGCAAAACAATTAAAAACCTTTTAGTACACATATTGCAACATGAAAACCGAATTGCTCTGGATTAATACCAATAATTTGCAGAAAAATGGGGGCAATGCTACTCGAGGGATTGTACCTGCGCTGGAGGCGAAAACAACTCTTTCAAACCAGGAAAAATACGAGAGGATTGCACGTGAATTAGCCCGCCTGGCGACCAAACTTGGGGAATTTTACCAGATGCGTGCAGAGCTTATTGAAAACACCTGGAATAGCTGCAGGAAGCTTTTCGAACGGTGCGAGAATCAGAAGAGGGAGTTTTTGGATTACGCAAGCATCTGCGCCCCCTTGCAGTTTATTGGGCAATCCAAACCGCTTTACATGCACGATCCGCTTTTCCTGGAGAATGCCAAGGCGGCGCTGAAAGATGCGTTTGCCAACAAAGGCGTTTCGTACGATATCCTTAGTGCCCCTTTCTGTTGCGAGGCGGAGATAGGTGGTAGGAAGCAAGAGGTAAACTTCTCAATACAACTTCTCGTCAGGAGCATGGAGAAAGAGCCATTTCTCGTTGATATTGCGCAGGAAGTGCACGGACAGGTAGCCAAGGCAGAAAAAATAGTACGCTGCGAAAATGAATTGGGAAAGGACTATGGGGATGCGGTTGCCGCGTTCAGGAAGGATGCGGAATACTTTTTCATATTCTGCTGCACGCAGGTAATTGAAACAGGTGGAACGTTGATGAAGTGCGTTGTCAGCAATGTCGTGAAAAAATGGAAAGAAAGCAATCTTAAGGAAGACCTCGTAGATGCGTTCACACCTTACATTATGGTTCCTGTTCCAGGAATGGATGAGTGGCGGCGCAGAGTGAGAGAAAGACTTTCCCTAATCTATGACTCCATAAAGCCGAACAACGGACACCATGGCAATCTTGCCATAATAAGGGAGTTTTATCGAAAGATGGTCAGATATCAACGTTCGCTTGTGCCTAAAATCGTATCGCATACGCTGGCCCATACTGTAGCTGAAGTGCAGCAGCAGCTGGATTCGGAGGGAATAGGAAAGAATGCGATGAAGGAAAAGGAAATCAGAACCATCGTAGGCGCTGTGAGCACGGACTATTTCAATGGCTTGATGGAAGTGTGGGCTGGAGATGGCGCGAAAATAATAATCGTGGAGAACGATTGTGAAGGAGAGTATGGGAAATTTTTGGATGAGGTATACAAAAAAGTCGTAAGCGAAATAAGGAAAAGGAGCGAGGAAATGGCAGGGAAAGCCGCTCATTTGCCTGTTTCAACTGCCGTTTCCGCAGAAATAAATGCAAAACCCAGGTCCAAACCAGTAGTAAGGGAAAAGGAAGTACACCCCACGGCCATGGAATATTTCCAGCGCGTTATCGACAAGGAAAAGGCCTTTGCGCATTTCACGTCCAGGGAGAAAAACAACATAGTGGAAAAACTTGCGAAAAATGCTTACAAAATGGGGCACAGTAGAATAACCCGGTTCGTGAACCCTGCAGAAATAGTGGATAAGGCAATTGAAACGTGCGGCAAGGAGAATGATAGGAAAGTGTTCGAAATAGTGCGCGAGATGATGGTATGAAGCACCAGGGGCTGAAGCCGTGCCTGGAGGAAAAAATAAGGCTGGATTTCCCGCTCGCAACTCATTTAAAAAGGCGACGCCTTAAGTTATTCTGAGAAAATATTCATTCAGGTGATTTTCTGGGAGCAAAGCCGAGGAAATGGAAAAAGAAGAACAGGATGAGATGGAAGTGGGTGAAGAAGAAGAGGAAGAGGCTCAAGAGAAGGATGAAAAGAAGAGTGGGGGAACTCTGAGTTTTCAGTTTTCTGTTTCGAGTTCTGTAATTATTTTTTCATATTCCTTAACCAGTTTTTCTGTCTTTTCTTTTGTTTTCGCCTCTGCGAATACCCTTATGTAGTCCTCGGTTCCTGAGGCGCGCACAATAACCCAGGAGTCCGGGAAATTTATCCGCACTCCATCCAAAGTAATTGTTTTTTTCCCTTTCTGTGTTTCTGCGAATTTTTCCATGATTTTCGTTTTCCTTTCCTTTGCAGCCGGAATCCTGGTTTTTGCATTGTAATAGACCGGAAGCTCCGCGACCCATTCTGAAAACGGCTTTTCGGCGATAAATTCGAGCATCCTCACCGCGGTCGCAAGCCCGTCCTTTGCAAGCGAGATTTCCTTCCAGATTACTCCGCCTACTTCCTCGCCTGCTATGTCTGCATTTTCCCTGAGCAGCGCTTCAGAGAGATAGGGAGCGCCGACTTTTGTGTACATGGTTTCCGCTCCGAACCTTTTCGCAACATCTTCAGCAGCCCTGCTTGTCGCAACGGTCGTTACTATTTTCCTTATTTTCATCTTTTTCGCCTTGTGCAGGACGGAAAGCGCGAACACCTTGTCTCCGACGATGAAATTCCCTTTTTCGTCAACCATCACGAACCGGTCCGCGTCCCCGTCCCATGCAAAGCCCGCGTCGTATCTTCCGGCCTTCACCACATTTGCCAGTGCGGCTATGTTTTGCTCGCCCGGCTCAGAAGGCCTTCCTGGAAAAGTGCCGTCTATTTTTTCGTTCAGCGCAGTTGTTTCAGCTATTTTCCTGAACATTTTCGAATAAAGGGAGGAAGTTCCATTTCCGAAATCGAGCGCGATTTTCAATTTCGCCTTTTTTATCTTTTCCGTATCAGCTGCAGCTTCGATCGCCCTTATGTGCTCCTCTGTCGCGTTTTCAATTTTCAGCATGGGCTGTGCTTCGCTCCATTTCGCAAGTCCTATGCTGTCCATCAGCACTTCTATTTCTTCCCCGCGCTCTTTGGAAACCGAAATTCCGTTTCCATCCACGAATTTGAGCGCATTCCATTCCGGAGAGTTGTGCGACGCAGTCACGATTATCAGCCCTGAGGCGTTTTCCTCCTTGAGCATAAATTCCGCTGCAGGTGCAGAGCACATGCCCAGATCAATAACCTTGCAGCCCACTGATGCGAGGCCGCTTTTGACTGCGGAAGAGAGGCATTCGCCCGTGAGGCGCATATCACGGGCAACGAGTACATTCCCTCTTTTGCACCAGACGCCGAATGCTTGCGCGAGGCGCAGCGCAAGCGACGGAGTCAGTTCATCGAATTTCCCCCGGACTCCGTTCGTTCCGAAATATTTTGCCATTTCATCCCCTGAATATCCGTTCGAGGTCTCTGAGATCGAAAAGATGCACGTTTTCTCCCAAATTGCGCTTGTTGGTGAACGACTTTGCGAAAAGCGCATAACGTTCGCTCCTTTTTTCGTTGTGCCACTGGAGATGCTTTGCTTTGTGCTGAAGTTTTGCGAGTAGCGCCTCTGCATTCACGTCCTCGCTCCATTTGCACTCTCCGAAAACGATCTCCTTTGAGCCCTCATCAGCTGAAACAATGTCTATTTCCAGCTCCCTGCGCTCGTCGCCTTCCCGGTAGAAGCCCCACCAACTGCCTGTTTTTGCGCTGCTCAGCCCCAGGGCAGAGAGCGCCGCTTCCCTGCACACCTGCTCGAACCCGCGCCCTACGTAGGAATTGAAGTTCTGCTCGAAATTTTTGCTGAACGAGGAGAAGTCGGACGAGTCCAGGTCCTTTCTGAACGGATAGACGAACCTGAACCAGAACCTGAAATAGTTGTCCTTCAGGACGTAGAGGGTATTCTTGCTCTTTTCTTCCGCAGTTACAGGCTTTGCCGCGTCCACCAGGTCAAGCTCCATCAGGGTGCCGAGGTAGCGCATGAGCGCGGTTCGTTCCACGCCCAAGGCGTTCGAAAGCTCGGAGAGCGA
The DNA here is from genome assembly GCA_041694885.1 of Microcaldota archaeon. Lineage (GTDB taxonomy): Archaea > Micrarchaeota > Micrarchaeia > Anstonellales > Bilamarchaeaceae > JAHJBR01. Next base: position 5,386 of record JBGFRX010000033.1, read on the forward strand.
ATTCCTGCCTGCAGCCAGTTCCTTGAGGATGGAGAAATACGTCCTGGGCTCCCGGAGCTCTTCCTTCAGCATTATCTCCGCTTCCTGATAGAGCGCGCTTCCCCTCGATGCCATGGCGCTTTTCGCGTTCTCGTACGGGCTTTTGCCGGTCTTGAGCTGAAGGATGTACTGCGGTATCCCGCCCGCCATGGAATGTAATTCCACCAGGGTTGAGAATTTCTCGCGCGGGAAGAACAGGGCAAATTCCCTGAAACCCATGGGCTCGAGCCGCCACTGGCCAGTTCTTCTCCCATACAGCGGGCTCTTTCTTCCAAGCACCTCGCTCTCCATGGCGCCTATGCTCGAGCCGCACAGTATGATGCCGAGCTTCTTCGCCCTGAAGCGCTCGTCCCAGTATTTCTGGAGTATGGACGGAACCGCGCTGTTTGCGTCAACCAGATATGGAAACTCGTCTATCACCAGCGTGAAGTCCTGGAGCTCCTTTTCGTTCAGGTATTCCATGAGCTGCCTGAATTGGCTGAACGGGCTGATCTTAAGCGCGTCGTCCCTGAAAAATTCGGCTGCGGCGCCGGAAAATGCCCCCATGATCTCCTTTTCAACCTCCTGTGTTGCGAGAAGGTAGAGCGCCTTTTTGCCTTTTATGAAACGCTTGAGGAGCTCGGATTTCCCCACCCTTCTTCTTCCGTAAACAACTGCGAAAAAGGGCCGCTTCCTGCCCTGGCTTTCGAGGAATTCGAGCTCCCTCTTCCTGTTTACAAACTGTATGAACGTGTTCATAATATTCTTGTTCATACAAATATTTATATGGATTTCGCCTTTGCCCGGATTTTTATGAACGTGTTCATACATACGCTCTTTCGGCAAGACCGGCAAAGCAAAGTTATTTATTGGTTGGAGAAGAGAAAGGGAGCGGTGGAAACATGACTGCCATTACGCCGATATACGAACCGCCCAAAGAACAGGAAAAAACTATTGCTGAGGGGCTGCAAAAAGAAGTGCAAAAGACTTCTTCTGCGCTGAAAGGTGCTGTGCCCATAATAGTGGATCTTAGTAAAGAACAGCGGAATACTGCTTACGCGCTTACAAAAATAGTAAAGAAATTGCCTGGAATTGAAACCCGCCCAGAAATAACGAATGTGTTGAATCTAACCATTAAAAGCGAGGGCAAAAACATACTGACTGCAAAGGCGCTTGTAGACAAAAAAGAGCAGATATTCAGCGTCGAAATTGAAGTAACGAACGTGAAAAAAGAGCCGAAAACTGTTATCCTGACGATTTCGATAAATGACGGAGATAAATCGACTGCGATTCTTCTTAGCGACAAAAACGGAAAAATCATCGAAGGTTTTTACAACAAACCGAAACAGGCGTGATCTCTCATGCCCATAAGCAGCGAGGAGAAGGACGAGCTCGAGAACCTCTTTTCCAAATTCGAGAGGAAGCTCGCGATGAAGATGGCAGAGTACGAGGGGCGGCTTGCGCAGATGGAGGGATGAAATGGAGGAAGTGGTTTTCCCTGCGAAGCTGGAAAACATGGAGCGCCATTCCGAGGAGTACCTTAAATTAAAGAAGCAGCTTGACGAACTGGACAGGAAGCTGGATTTGTGGCTTTCGAATTTTGACAGGCGGCTCACCAAACTGGAGACGAGAGAGCATGTAAGAAAGGGAAAAATCGTCCAGAAGAAGGGGGCGCAGAAGCAGGCGCCATTCAGGAAAGCATAAGCTCGTTTTTCAGAATACGCCGGCAAAATCGAGCAGGAAAAGGGCTGCGGTTATCCACATTCCCGGATGTATTTCCCCTATTTTTCCTGAGAATATCTTGAGTATTACGTACATTATCACCGCGAGCCCTATTCCATGGCTTATGGAAAAGGTGAGGGGAATTGCCGCCAGGCAGAAGAGCGCAGGGATGCTTTCGCTGTAGTCGCGCAGATCCAGGGCTCTTATTGTTCCGAGCATGAGCAAACCGACTATTATGAGCACAGGCGCTGTTGCCTCCATGGGTACGAGCCGGATTAACGGAAGGAAAAAGAGGGAAAGTACGAAGAATATGCTTACGAAAACAGCGGTAAGTCCGGTTTTTCCGCCTGCATCATAGGAGGATGCGCTTTCAGCATACACGACTTGCGGAGGAGCGCCCAATGCGGAGCCGAAAATGGTCGCAAGCGAGTCACTCATCATAACCCGGTCGAGGTCTCTTATCCTTCCCTTCCTGTCCGTGTGCCCGCCTTTTATGAGCAGCGCTGTGCTCGTTCCTATGGTGTCGAAAAACGTGACTACGAAGAGCGCGAGTACTACGGAGAGAACGCCTGCATTGAAGAGCCCTGCGATGTCGAATTTGAATGCAACTGAAGTGAGGTTGAAGGGGAAGTCGATGATGCCGAGATGCGGAAGGGAATTATTGTAATACGCGAGCGAAAGCGAGAGCAGCGTGGTGAGCAGGATTCCTATCAGGAACGCGCCCCTTACCCTTCTTATGAAAAGAAGGCCGGTTATCAGGAAGCCGAATATCGCGAGCAGCGCCTCGGGCGCGAAAATATCCCCCAGCGTTATCAGGGTAAACTGCGATGGGACTATAAGGTGGGCGCGCGCAAAACCAACTGAGGCAAGCAGCAGCCCTATTCCACCTAAAATTCCGAGGCGCAAGCCAGGAGGTATTGCTTCCACGAACCACACTCTTATTTTGCTCAGAGAAAGCACGAGCAGAATCACACCCACCACGAGCGATGCGGCTAAGGATATCTGCCAGGAAATTCCGAGTGTTTTCACCAGCGTATAGGTCACGAGGACGTTGAGCGTTATCCCGGGCGCGACCAAATAAGGCTTGTTCGCTATGAGCGCAAGAAGAAGGGTGCCGAGCGCTGCTGCGATTCCTGTTGCGAAAAATGCACCATCGAAATCCATTCCAGCTTCATGCATTATCTGTGGATTGAGGAAAAGTATGTAGGAGGATGCTAAGAAGAGCGTGAGCCCTGCGATAAATTCGTTTTTCACGTTCACTTTTCCGAAATCGAATATCATGGCATCACCGCGATAGCTTAGATGTCGAAGAGCACCTGTATCTTCCATCTGCACTTCTTCCCGCTTACCTCGAGCATATGGAAGGTTACTGCTTTTATTATATTTTCAGAGGTTTTGTATTCGCCGAAAATTTCGATTGCCATATTTTTGCCATCATATTTCCTGACCTTCAACCTGGCAGGAGTGAAGCCATCGCTTTCGCATTTCGCGAGAATCTCGGAAAACAAAAATACAACTAATTCGTCCTTTCGTTCGCGCTCAACGGAAATTTCAATCTTTTCTTTGGGTTTTGCCTTTCCCATGAACGAGAACATGCCGAGCGCCGCTTCCTCCAATGCGCTTTCGAAACTGTTCCCTTTGGCAATCACACCCACATCAGCCGTGTGCTCGAGGATTTTAAAGGACATGTGGGAATATGGGGTTCAGAATTTAAAAACAACTGCCTGCTTCTTCGTCTCAGGAGGCCTGGCCACTTGTTTGATTTTTTTCAGATATTCTGAATATTTGGTGTCCAAGTAGGTGGCGCGCTCGGTTCTCGATTTGATTGTTTGTCCAAAGTCGTGCAACGTCTCTTTGTCCACGTGCGGAATATTTGCCCAAAAATCCGGTTTTTTATCGTTCGCGTTTTGCCCTTTTGCAAACTGCTCCTTCGCAAACAGGTCATAGAAACCATGGATATAATTCCACTTCCAACTCATATGGCTACCTGATATGAATTGGATGGCAAAAAATTTAAAGTCTTTCTATAGGCGCGAATACCGCTTCAAGCAGCTCCACCCTGTCCAACTCCTCTATTTCCAGCTTTTCTATTTTCATCACTCCCTTTATGTCCTCCTCGAAGCCAGAGATGTCTGGGGCCCTGATTTTCACGAGCAGGAGTTTGGAATTCATCGCCTTTTTGTTCGAGGCCTTGTGCTGCCTGAGTAGTTTCACGATTTCATTCGCAATGAGCGCCTTCTCCACTGCTCCAGGATCCAATTCGCCCGGAGAAGGCCATTCGCTTCGGTGTATGCTTTTGTTCTCCTTGAAAAGTTCGGACCATATTTCCTCAGTTATGTGCGGCACTATGGGAGCAAGTATTCTCACCGTATTGTAGAGAACCTGGCGCATGGAGTGCTGGGCTGCTTTTTTGCTTTCCGCGCCGTACGTCTGCTGGTCATAGAGCCGGTGCTTCACATATTCCAGATAATTGTCGCAGAAGTCGTGCCAGTAGAACTGATAAATTTTGGACATCGCATAATGGTATTCGAATTTCTCCATGTGCGCGGTGAATTCCTTTATCGTCTCGTTTAGCCGGGAAATTATCCACTTGTCAACTGGCTTGAGCTCGCCTTCGCCGCCTGAATGACCCTCGAGCCCTATCTCCACCAAGCGCGCGGAATTCCACAATTTGTTTAGGAACGCCTTCGTGTATTTTATGTCCTCGTAGGAGAATGGACGATCTTTTGCCATAGCTCCTGAAAGCGCAGCCCACTGCCTTATCGCATCGGTGGGGTATTCTGCCTTGAGCTGCTCTGGGCTTATCACGTTGCCAAGCGACTTGCTCATCTTCTTTCCGTCCGGAGCGAGCACGTTCCCGTTCAGGAGTATTGTTTTCCATGGTTTTGTTCCTGTGAGCATCCCGCATCTGTAGATGGTGTAGAAAGCCCAGGTGCGCACTATTTCCACGCCTTGCGGACGCAGGGAAGAAGGGTAGAGTTTTTCCATCATTTTCCTGTTGTCTGGCCAGCCGGCTATGATGAGCGGCGTTATGCTTGAATCGACCCAGCAGTCGCAGGTGCTTGTTTCCGGTTTCATCTGCGCCCCGCACCCGCACGTCCTGGGTTTCGCGCTTTCCGCATAGAACGGAAGCTCATCAGCAGGAGCGGTTCTGCTGCATTTTTCGCAGTAGTAGAAAGGAATGGGAGTCCCGAAAAACCGCTGCCTCGAAATCACCCAGTCCCACTCAACGTTGTCCACCCAGTCAATGAGGTAGGAGATGCCGAAGGAAGGGACCCATTCAATTTCATTCGCGAATTCCTTTATCTTACCTGCCTTTGCCTTTATGTCCCCGAACCACTGCATGCTCATTATGAATTCCACAGGGGTTTTGCACCGGTCGTGTATTTTCACGATTTGGATTTTCTTTTCCTGCTTTGCGAGCTTGCCCTCGTTTTTCAGCTTTTTCAGGATTTTCGCGCGCGCCTGCTCCACTTTGAGCCCATCGAATTCCTTTGCATTGTGCATTTTTCCGTACTGGTTTATCACGTCTTTGAAAGGGAGCTTGTAGCGGTGCGCCCAAACGACGTCCATCTTGTCCCCGAACGTGCACACCATCATCAATCCGGTTCCGAATTCCTTTTCCACGTCCTTGTCTGCGATTATCGGAATTTCCTCTCCCAAAGGAGTTTTCGCCTTCTTTCCTTCAAGATGTTTGTATCTTTCGTCAGCAGGGTTGAACATCATTGCAACGCATGCGGGAATCAACTCCGGCCGCGTGGTCGCAATCTGCAGGGGCTTGCTGGCTGGACCGGTGAAATTGATGTAATTGAGGAGCGTCTTCCTTTCCAAATCCTCCAATTCCGCTTTGGCTATTGCGCTCACGCACGAGGGACACCAGTGCACAGGATAGGCGGCGCGGTAAATCTGGCCTTTCTTGTGCATTTCAATAAGCGAGAGCTGCACTTTTTTGTGGTATTCCGGATCCATGGTGCGGTATTCGTACCTCCAGTCGGCCGAGAAGCCCATCTCATTCATCTGCTTTTTCATCCGCGCAATCATTTCGTGCGTCCATTCCACGCACTTCTGCCTGAATTCCGCAGGAGGGAGTTTCCCGTATTTTTTTTCCACTCTTACTTCGGTCGGGAAGCCCTGGGTATCCCAGCCCTGCGGGTAATGCACATTATAGCCGTTCATTCTTTTGTATCTTGCAATAAAATCGAAAAAAGAATAGGACAAAACGTGGCCCATGTGCAAATCGCCTGAAGTGAACGGAGGGGGAGTGTCTATGGAATATACTGGTTTCGCGTTCCGGGCTTCGAGTTCCGAATCGTCAAATCTGTAAACTCCTTCCTCTTCCCATTTCTTCTGCCATTTTGCTTCTATTTCCCTTGAGTAATTTTTTGCGAGCATGGTCATTCCTCAGCCAAGCTGCGTGATTTTCTTCACTTCTTCGGCAAACGTTTCTACTTCCTTTTTCGTATTGTAAATATAGAAGGAAGCGCGAACCGCGCCGTCGCATGCACCTATGTGTTCCATCCCGGGCTGGGCGCAGAACACGCCGCTCCTTACCGCTATCCCTTTCATCCTGTCCAACATTATTGCAACCTGGTGCGGGGCTACGTTCCTTATATTGAATGTGAATATTCCTGTGCGCTTTTCACTCTCCTTCGGGCCGTAAATCTTCAGGTTTTTTTCATCATCCAGGGCATCGAATGCGATTTTTCCCAGTTCCTGCTCGTGCTGCTCCACGTTCCGCATCCCGGTCTTTTTCAAATAGTCCGCTGCCTCGCCCAAGCCGATTATGCCTGAATAATGCTGTATCCCTGCCTCGAATTTGCGGGGGGGTTTTGCCCATACAATGCGGTCGGTTTTCACTTCTTCCATAGTGTCCCCCCCTACCAAAAAGGGCGGCATGCACTCAAGATGCTCCGTTTTCGCGATAAGGCAGCCGATGCCAGTAGGGCCGAGCATCTTGTGCCCGGAAAATGCGAGATAATCAACTCCTGATTTTTTGAAATCGATTTGTGAATGGGGAACGGCCTGCGCAGCGTCCACGATTATCTGGGCTCCGTTTTCGTGCGCGATTTTCACGATCTCCGCAATGGGATTTTTCGTCCCCAGGGTGTTGTTGGTGTGGTGGATTGCAACAAGCGCGGTGTTCCTGTCTATCAGTTCGCTGTACTGCGAAGCATCGAAAGTTCCGTCGGGCATGGGTTTCGTGTAGATCAGCTCAATTTTTTTGTCCAATGCCATGACCTCGAAGGGGAGCATGGAGGAATGGTGCTCCAGGATTGTGCCGACCACTTTCTTCTTTTTCGAAAAATCGAACGTCTTCGCAACCAGGTTTATGGCTTCCGAGCAGTTTTTCGTATAGACGACATTCTCGCTTTTCGCACCGACGAAATCCGCAATCTTTGCCCTTCCTTCTTCCGCTTTTTCGTTTACGAGCCGGGAAAGCCGGTGCGCGCTCCTTCCTGCACATCCGCCGTATTCCTCGTAATAGGCACGCACCGCATCGATGACCTTTTTCGGCTTGAGTGTGGTGCACGCGTTATCCAAGTAGATTATATCTTTGTGCTTCTGCAGAATCGGAAAATCCATTCTTAATTTTTCGTCAAGCATAAGCTCACTTTTTCAGTTCTTCCTCTATCGCATCCCTTAGCTCTTCATAGGTTACCACGCCCACGAACTTTTTGTTTCTTATGAAGAAGGTCGGGGTACCATATATGCCTATTTCCCTTCCCTCGTTCTCCAGTTTATCTATTTCGGGCTGGTATCGCGCGGATGTGTAGCAGGAGTTGAATTTTTCCATATTCAGGTTGGCTGAGTTGGCGATTGTAACTATAGTTACATTGCCAGTCCTCTTCCATTCCTCCTGATTGTCGAACAGTGCCTTCCTGTATTTCATGTATTCTTCAGTCCCCTGCTCGTACGCGCACCACGAAGCCAAGGCCGCCTCGTTGCTGTATGGATGGTCCGGAAGCGGGAACGTCTTGTATATGAATTCCACCCGGTTGCCATATTCGGAATAGAGCCGCTGCACTATGGGCTCTGCTTTTGCAGTGTATGTACAGGAATAGCAGCCCACTTCGTACACTATCAGTCCGTAATTCGCGTTCCCGAATGCCTGGCCTTCCGGGTTTTGGGGGAAAGGGGGCCCTGCTGCCTTCCCGATCTTCAGTCCGTCTGCAACATCCTGAAGAATGCAGAAGCCGCCAAGCGGACCGCTGCAGTTCCCATAAACAGCGAAATTGTAAACGCTGAGGAACGAATAGGCGGCGCTCGCGAGCATGAAAATTACGAATGCCGAGGAAAGGAGCTCGAAATTATTGTGGACTGCCTTTGCAAGCCAGGTGGAGACAGGAAGCAATCGGGAAACGATTTCCGTCTTTATCTTCTCGTCCAGTTTGGTGTCGCACTTCCTCAAAGTAACCGTGTTCACAAAGCAGTGGAACGCTTCCTTCGCGTACGCGCGGTACTTCACCGAAAAGATTCCCATCACCGCGAACACGGTGAGCGCGATTATGCAGATTAGGGCCATAACATCCTGTGAAGTTTCAACGCTTTCAATTAAATATTTTCCTTTCGTTTGATTTATCACCAAGGTTCGGATGATTGCATGGTTGCCCGCGCGAAGCCCAAAAATGCGAAAGAACCCGAAGACGATATAATGACACGGCAGATGCCGGACATTTGCGAGAATATGATGAAGTTTGCCACTGTGAATGGAGGAATTGGCGAGCGGGTGAAGATGAGCGTAGGAAAAGAAACCACTCCGAAAGGAAGCACTGATTTTACCTGGAAAATGTCGCTCGATTTGTTCGGGAACAGGGGGAGGGACAAGATAAGAACAATGGAGGGATTTGCCAAAATCGAGAATGGCGAAATAGCGGTTTACGACAAAAAGGGCAAAAGGATTGGAAACTTCGCCAACAAGACGCAGTTCGTTTTCGACAGCTCTTATGCAAAGGAGGAAAAACCAGCTGCTGTTGTGCCGGCAAAAACAAAAGAAATCGTACAATATCCCCCTCCAATAAGCATCAAAGGTACTGGCTCGGATATAAAAATAATTTCCGCACCGTCCCCTGCTCAGGAAAAAACTGCTTTTCCTGCTGATGCCAACGCCCTAAAAATAAAAATAGTCCCTCCTCCCGAAGTCGGGGTATCTAAGAATACAAAAAAGGAAGAAGCGCGATTTACCTTCATAATGAGAAAAAGCGAAATTACTGGGTTAGGTGGTTATGGAATAAAACAAATGATAACGGAAACGAACGGTGTCCCGGATAAAATAATGCAAATGTTGTGGAATGAACCTCAACTTAGGAATGTATTGAAAAATTTGAAGCGGCCGGAGATTTGGCGGGTAGATTATAAAAAGGGCATAATTGAGTTCGTTTAGGATTTTGCGGATTTTTGTACTGGTGGAAATCATGCTGAAGGACACGGACGCGGAAATTTACGGAATAATGCAAAAAGAGCTGCACAGGCAGATGTACGGGCTCGAATTAATACCTTCCGAAAATTACGTCTCCAGGGAAGTGATGGAGGCAATGGGCTCCTGGCTCACGAACAAATATTCAGAGGGCTACCCGGGAAAAAGGTATTACGGCGGGAATGAATTCATAGACATGATCGAAAACGTAGCGATAGAAAGAGCGAAGGCGCTTTTCGGCGCAGAGCACGCGAACGTCCAGCCCTATTCCGGCTCTCCTGCGAACCAGGCGGTGTACATGGCAATGGTCCAGATGGGCGGGAAAGTGATGGGAATGGACCTTGCGCAGGGAGGCCATCTCACGCATGGCTCGCCGGTGAATTTTTCCGGAAAATGGTACAAGATGGTCCCGTACGGCGTGGACAGGGAAACCGAACTTATCGATTACGATTTGATACTCAAAAAAGCGGTTGAGGAAAAGCCGAAGATGATAATAGTGGGCGCCACTGCGTACCCGAGAAAGTACGATTTCAAAAGAATAAGGGAAATTTGCGACGAAGCCGATGCGTATGCGTTTGCTGACATTGCGCACATCGCTGGTTTGTGCGCAACAGGAGTGCATGAAAATCCTACTTCTTATTTCGACGTCGTTTCAACAACTACGCACAAGACCCTGAGAGGCCCGAGGGGCGCGATGATAATGTGCAAAGCAAAATACGCACAGGCAATAGACAAAGCGGTGTTTCCCGGACTGCAAGGGGGGCCGCACGACCACACCACTGCCGCAATCGCAGTCATGCTAAAGGAGGCGTCGCTTCCTTCCTTCAGGGCTTATACGGAGCAGATAGTGAAGAATGCGAAGGCGCTTGCTGAAGCGCTCGTTGACCATGGATTCCGGCTCGTATCCGGAGGAACGGACAACCACCTTATCCTGATTGATTTGAGGAACAGGAGTATAATGGGCAAGGAGGCACAGGTGCTTTTGGATTCCGTAGGGATTACTACCAATAGGAACATGATTCCTTATGACCCTTCAACGCCATTCAACCCTTCTGGACTCAGGATGGGAACTCCAGCACTCACTTCCCGCGGAATGAAGGAAAGCGAGATGGAAACAATTGGAGAATTCATAAACCGGGCGCTGGAAAAAAGAAATGATCCCGCAGCTCTCGCGAAAGTTAAATCCGAAGTGGAGGAGCTCTGCAAAAATTTCATCATCTATTGATTTGTTTATTTTCTGGGTGCTTCGATCATGCCGCGGTTTCTGCATTTCCAGCCGTTGCCGGTTGGAGCCCTATGGTCGCAGTCCTTATCCATATCATAAACCGTTTTTTTGCATTTAAGATAGGGTTCGCCGGCTTTCTGGACCGAATGATTGCATTTTACGAGCTTTCGTTTTTCGCCCATCTTCAGACCCCGGGATTATGGTGTATGTATATGTTTAAAAACGTTAAGCATACCTCGCCCTTCTCTTCACTTCTTCCATCCTTTCCATTATTTTTTCAAATCCCCTGGATTCTTTTTTGTATCCACGCAGGAACTCATGGCTGTTTTCTATACTTTTCAGCATCGTAAGCACGTCTACTGCCTTGTCCTCTATATCATTCGAGAAGAAGCCGAGCCCGAAATCAATAACGTAAATTTTGTTTCCGCTTTTGATCAGGTTCGCAGGGGTGAAGTCACCGTGGATTATGCCTGCATTGTGCAATTTCGCGAGGATTTCGCCGGCGGATTTGCATTCCTTTGGATTCATTTCAGGCCGCTTTCCCCCTAACTTAATCATCCCTATTGAGAATTCGTCCACAAAAAGCACGGTCGGACATTTCACTCCTATGGACTTGGCTCTGTGGAGCAGCTTTGTTTCCTGCCTGGTGCGCTCGCGCCTAAGCTTGTTGTCGAGTTCGCGTATTCTGTATGTCTTCGGGATGCGCTCTTTCACTAAAATTCTTCTGCCCATGAATGATGCATTTTTCAGAACCGCTTCTGCGCCCTTCATGATGGTTTTGCGTTTGGGGTTCAGGGTTTTGGATTTTGGACCGGAAACTCGAAGCACGAAATCACCTAAGAAATGAACATCATGAAGAATATTACGGCAAATATGCCCCACACCGCCAACGACCAGTCCATTATCTTGCTTCCATCCAGGGGAAACACTGGAATCATGTTAAACATGCCGAGCCAGACGTTTATTTTCGAGGCGAAATGCCACACGCTTATGCCTCCTGCGCTTATCGGAAACACGATAGCGAATGCAAGGAAGACGAATGAGAGCGCGAGGTTGGTCGCAGGCCCTGCCAGGGAAATGAGTCCGTTCTGCATCTTGCTCATACGGCGTGCGTAGATGTAAACGGCGCCAGGAGCGATGAATATGAAGCCGAAGATGGAGGTAATAAAGGCAAGGAGAAGCCCTTGTAACCAGATTTTGAATTCCGCGTAGCCGCCGAAATGCATCGCGACGAACTTGTGGGCGAGCTCGTGGAGCACGAAGCCCGTGCCCACAGTGACCGCAAAGAACGAGACCACAAATGCGAGCTTTGAAGGGAGCGCAAATATCCCGAGCCCGAACTGCGCTATGGAAAGCGCGAACGAGATCGCGAGTGTGGAAATAAGTATATCCTGGGCTTCGCGCGTGGAAATCATAGGTAACACCTAAGAGATTATTCGGTGAGCTTTTCCTCGTAAAGGATGCGGACGCGGGGAAGGGAAAATGTGCTTTCGTAGCTCTCCACTATCCCGACCGCCTCCTTTCCGTTGTCCAGCTGTATTCTTATCTCGTCGTTGAGTGCGCCGTTGCTGAGCGCGAATCCGCTCATTCCGAATCCGAAAATACGGGGAAGTGCTGCACCGTTCACGGAGATGCGGTCGCCCTTCCTTATTCCCCGCAGATAGGGGTAGAAAACGGTGAAGACGATAGAGAAGCCGAGCGCGAGCGCTATGCCTTTTGCGAGAAAGAGCATGTCAGTGCCGTAAAGCGCGAACGCGAGGAGTGCTGCTGCGACTCCCAGCGCGGCTGTCTTTATGAATATCGAAATGCCCATGAAACCAATCCGCATCTGAAATATTTATGCTTATCTGTACATCGCCTGCGCGGAACTCTTGAATTTCGCCATGCTCTCCAAATCATCCTTCTTCACGCTCGGGATTATCGTCTTGAGTGCCCTTTCGAAATGCAACTGCGTGACCTTTTTCACGTTGTCGCGTATGGCTATCATGCCTGCCTCACGCACCAGATTCTCCAGGTCCGCGCCTGTAAAGCCCTCCGTGCCTTCGGCCATCTCCTTGAGGTCAACGCGCTCGAGCGGCATCTTCTTGGTATGTATCTCGAGTATTGCATGCCTCGCAGCCCTGTCCGGGACAGGTATCTCTATCATCTTGTCGAACCTTCCGGACCGCAGTAGCGCGGGATCGAGTATGTCCGGCCTGTTGGTTGCAGCTATGACTACCACGTTTTTCAGCGACCTGAGACCATCCATCTCGGTAAGGAGAGTGTCCACCACCCGTTCTGCGACCATGTTGCCTTCTGCTGCGCCCCCTCTTTTTGGAGCGACCGCGTCCAGTTCGTCTATAAATATCACCGAGGGTGCTGCCTGTCTTGCTTTTTTGAAAAGTTCGCGCACCATTTTCTCGCTATCCCCGACCCACTTCGACAAAATTGCGGGCCCGTTTATCGCGATGAAGTTGGCTTCGCTTTCGTTCGCTGCTGCTTTCGCGAGCAGCGTCTTCCCGGTTCCAGGAGGACCGTAAAGGAGAATGCCCTTTATTGGCCTTATTCCCACGCGCTCGAACACCTCGGGTTTCTTGAGCGGAAGCTCCACTGCTTCGCGTATGTCCCGCTTTACGTGCTCAAGCCCACCCACCTCGTTCCAGTGAACGTTCGGCTTTTCCACATAAAGTTCGCGCAGTGCGCTCGGCTGTATCTCGCGCAAAGCAGAGAAGAAGTCGTCCTGGGTAACCGTGATTTTGTCCAGAATCTCGGCAGGGATGAACTCCTCTTCCAAATTTATTTCCGGAAGTATCCTCCTAAGGGATTTCAGCGCCGCTTCCTTGGTGAGCGAGGAAAGGTCGGCTCCTGTGTACCCGTGGGAAACGTTCGCGATTTCGTTTATATTCACGTCCTTGTCGAGCGGCATGTTTCTCGTGTGTATGTGCATTATGTCTTTTCTTCCCTGGCGGTCAGGAACCCCTATTTCAATTTCGCGGTCAAACCTTCCGGGTCTTCTCAGCGCCTCGTCTATCGCATCAGGCCTGTTCGTCGCGGCTATCACTATGACCTGCCCCCTGGATTTGAGGCCGTCGAGCAGAGTCAGGAGCTGGGAAACCATCCTCCTTTCCACTTCCCCAGTGACTTCGCCTCTTTTTGGCGCAATCGCATCAATCTCGTCTATGAATATTATAGAAGGCGAGCTCTCCTCTGCCTCCTTGAATATTTTTCTTATCTTCTCCTCGCTTTCGCCCACGAATTTCGAGACAACTTCAGGGCCTCCTATGTGGAAGAAGTTCGCGTCGCTCTCGTTCGCGACTGCCTTCGCGAGGAGCGTTTTCCCTGTGCCCGGAGGACCGTAAAGAAGCACTCCTTTCGGCGGCTCAATACCAAGCCGCTCGAACAGTTCCGGATGCCTCAAAGGCAATTCCACCATTTCCCTTATCTTCTGTATCGCGCTTGTAAGCCCGCCTATGTCATCGTAGGTTACTGTGGGCACGTTCTCGAGTTCCTTGAGCGGCTCATTCTTCACAACAATTTCGGTGCTTTCGGTAACTATAACCGGCGTCTGGGGAAGCACCTGCGAAACCACGAGAGGAATCGCGGTCCCGAAAACACCCACTGGAAGGATATTGCCTTTCAGCATCCCTTTTCCTATCAATTTTCTTTTCACGTACTGATCGAAGCCCGGACTGTACCTCATCGCCTCCTTCGGTGCAAGAACCAGTTTTTTCGCCTCCTTCACCTCGACTTTTTCCAGGCGCACTTTGTCCCCCAATCCTATTCCGGTGTTCTGCCTGACGATGCCGTCCATTCTCACGTAGTCAAAGCCCTCGTCTTCAGGGTGGCTTTGCCAAACAATCGCAATCGTACTTTTCTTTCCGGAAAGCTTGACGAAATCGCCGGTCGCCAGATTAAGCTCCTTCTTCACTTTTGAATCGACGCGCACTATCCCTCTCCCCACGTCGTTCTGGAGCGCTTCCGCGACCTTCAGAGTTATTGATTTTTCAGCCATGATTTTCACCTTCTGCGTATTTGGGCAAATTATTCAGTATATCTCGGTTTTTATCTCTTCCAGTTTCGCGAAGTCGCCGTCGCCGCTTAGGATTCTGCTGCAGCCCTTTCTTATCGCAGTTGCAATATGCGCACAGTCCGCAAAAGAGAGCGGCCGCTTCTGCTTGTCGTAATACTTTACCCGCAGGTCAGCTGCGGTTTCCGCGATGGCTTCGTCCAGAGGGATGATTTCCAGATTGGTAAAACTTCTCAGTATGTAGACCGCTTCCTCTGCTCTCCCGTGCCCGAGCTTCCTGATGAGATGGTATTTCACTTCGAGAACTGCGATCGAACTCGCAACAGCGTGTATCTCGCCTTTCTTCAGGCGCATCAGATATGCCTGAGCCCTGCTGGACTTGTCCGAATTGAGGAAAACATCGAGAAATACGTAACTGTCGAGAAGTACCGTATCCATGCCTACCATTCTTTCCTCGCAGCGCGGATCTCTTTCCGTATACGTGGAAACTTCTTTCCGCTAGAGAGCGCCTTCATCGCTTCCAGAGGGTCTGCGGGTTTCGGAACGAGGGAAACGTTTTTGTCCTCGAGCAGGAAGACCACTTCGCTTCCCTTTTCTATGCCAAGTGCTTCGCGGACCAGCTTCGGTACCGTGAGCTGGAATTTCGATGTTACCCTGCTTTCCAGAATCTCCATATTTTCGCCTTACTTTAT
>JBGFRX010000040.1:0-19379 GCA_041694885.1 Microcaldota archaeon
AGAAATTCGTTGCATACTTCAATGGCAAAACGCCAAAAACTGCTGAAGGAATGGATAGCAGGGCAACCCTCCTTTATTATTTTACTGACCCGCAGAGACTCAATCTTGCGCCAGATGCCCGGGAAGAATGGAAAAAGGCAGTGCGTGCACTTGCGGAAAAGGATGGGCAGGAAAAATTCAACGACTATGACAAGTTCATGTCATCCAAACTTTCAGGGTAATGATTATGGCGCAGAAAACCGATGCGAAAACCGCGCAGATGATAAAGGATGAGCTGTGGGAACTCGACAAGCTCTTCACCACTCAGCCAATAGTTGCGAAAATACTCCACAAAATAAATGCCATAATCGAAAGGTACGGAGACGAGCTTGATAGCGGAACAAAAAAGAAGCTCGAAGATTTTAAAGACAAAATATTCTCAGGGAAGATAAAGCGCGTGGACCAGGCACGCAGCCACGTAAGCAGCGCAATAAAGGAATTCGAGAGGCGCAACGCGGAGCTTCTCAAAACCAAGCCAAAAAAAACAGATGCCAAAGCCAGCAAGGAGCTTGCGGCCGTGATTTACAGCATGTCCCTGAACGAAACCGAAAAAAGCGAGCTGCGCTACATGTTCCAGGTTCTTGAAAAAAGCCTTTCTACGGCAAAGGACGCCAGGATCGGAAAAGCGGACACCAGCAAGTTGCGCAAATTGTTTGAACAAGCCAAGAGCGAAGAGGATAAAATCGCAGCCCTCAAATTCCTTGGCTTCAACAGCTCGCTGGCAGGATACTATGCCGCAAAGATGGAGGAAGACAGGCCTTTTGTGGAAATGCTAACTTCGATGGACAACCATATTGCAAGAAGGGACACCGCGCTTACAAAACTCGACTCGTTTTATTATGCTGGAGCAAAGGACAATATAGAAGCACGGTTGGAGAAACTAAACGCATATCTGCTCGAAGATGGAAAAAATGCCGTCGGGCCGAACAGGAAGATGCTGAATTTCCTTATTTCAAGGAAGTATGGTGATGTGAAGGACCTCGCGGGGCGGCTCGCGAAACAGGAAGGGAAGCAGCTTGACCTGAAAGGGAAGGACGAAACCGATATTTTCAGGGAGTTGGTGAACTTCGTCAAGGAGGACAAGGGATACAACGCCAACATTGCCGCGTATCTGAGGGACTATGGCACGAGCGCCCTGGACCGCCTCGACATCGTCGGAAAATACGCTTTCCTGAAATACACCTACCCGAGGATGCGCGACAACCCGGATATGATGAAAAGTTTTGCGGATTACCTGAAGAAGGACTCGACGAGAATAGCGTCGCAGGCGCAGTATGCGCTCTTTGCGGAAGTCATTCCATACATGGTTGCAGGAGGAAACACCAAAAGCGACATGGAGAACGCGATTGCCAAGATAATATCAGTAGTCGACTGGCGCGTGAAGAGGTCCGACTGGAATACTGAAAACAGGATATATTATTATTCATTGGACTTCATGAAGGCGATAGAGAAGACCAACAACGATTTCCTCCAGAGGATGATAGGGCTGCTGCTCGAGAATCCGGACGTCACCAATCCTTCAAGAAGGCCCGATAAGGGCGACAGGATGATTGATGCAGCTGGATTTGAGCAGGAAACTCCTGTGGAAGTGATTGCGAATGCCATAGACCAGGCGCTTTCCGAAAGGGCGCCCGAGCTGCGCAACAAGTTGTATTCGCTTTTGAAGCCCGCGAACGTAAAAAATGCCAAAGCAACAATTGATGATTTCCGCGCAGCCCTTTCCCAGAACGACCTTAACATACTTCGGCTTCTCACCCCGCACATAGACGTGAAGGTCAAGCTGGATGTTTCCCTTTTCACGAAATACCTATGGGAATACATGCCGCCTGTTGATCCTGTTCCGCACCAGTTCAACAGACAGTCGGTAAGCGGGGACGGCACGCTTTCTTATTCCCAGAGCAAGCGCGACGGCAGCCCGGACACTACCTCGGGTTCCGGAGATCTCCATTTCCAGTGGAATGCATTTGGTCAGGGCGAGATGGAGGTTTACACCGATATAGGATTGGTTACTGATTCTTCCGGCAATCAGCAGCTAAGTTTGACCCTTGGCAGCACAGGAGAATCCCTGCTTGTAGCCAACCATTCGCTGGACTACGACATAAAAGGCATGGACTCAAAAGTCCAGAGGCAGGGAGACATCTACATGAACGCTTCCAAAGGAAAAGATGATTACATCGTGCATCTTTTCTACGACAAGAATGCAACTGACGAGAGCGAAAAATACAAGGCAATCGTGTTTGTAAAGGGAGGCAACACCTACAAGAAGGTCGCGGTGCACAATTACACCGAAGATGAGGCGGCGAACATATTCGCCGGCTACCTCAGTGAGAAAGTGGACCTCCGCACCCTTTTCAAGATACATACAGAGGGCTGGAACTACGGCGGAACGGATCTGGAAGGCCTGATAATAGGCGGCCAAATAACTGACAAGACAGGGCTTGCGGGTCTTTACAGCAGGGACAAACGCGAATTCTCCGCATTAATGGCCAATACCGGCGCATCCAGGCGCACTGGCTTCATGGCATTCACGAACGAGGAAGGCGCGCACCAGCTCGGAACGGTTTGGGAAACTCCAACCACTAACCTACTGGCTGCAGCAGGAAAAGAGAGCAGCGACACTGTTTATGCATTGCAACTTAAGACAATAACCAAGAGCGCGAAAATATCCGCAATGGTGAAGGAGCAGTTTGAAACCATAATGGCCGCAGGGGCAGAATGGGACAAGGCGGCATTCCTCATAGATTATCTGAAAAATACGCAAGGCGAAGAGAGTTTGGGCGCGACAACCGGTTTTCAGATCGGCAAATATTATATGAATGTGGCTGCCTGGACCGAAGGAACGGTTCCGCTCTATGCGGACAACACCAGCGTGATACTGAGCAAGGCCATAGATCAGAAAAAAGAAGTAGAGACAGCGATGAAGAACTACAATACTTCAGCGTTTACGGAAAAAATGGATAACCTCGGCAGTGCCATTGACCCCCTCAAAACAGCAGTTGGGCAGAAGCTCAGCAGCGCTCTTAGGGTGGAGAAGAAAGAAGGCGAAAGATACGCGTTTGAATATGTTGCCGGCGACTCGCACGTTGCTGCCTTCAACTGGAACAGGAACAACGTTACCCAGCGCATCATGCTCACCGCAGGCACTGCCGACAGCGCGGAATACCTGCGGCTGGTGAGGGAAACCGAAAACAAGGCAGCGGTTCTCATCGGCGCAGGCATCATAAAAACATCCACTGCTGTCGCGCTTCTCGGCAGGTACGGAACAGGCAAGGGAATAAATAAGCCAAAAGGCAGCGGCTGCATGGTCGAACTCACCACAGGCGAGGCGGACAAGAATGCGCTCGCAGAACTCGCCATGGGCAAATTCTGGTGGAACGACTACCTGGAAAGGGAAAAGTACAGCAGGGCATTGATTGCAAGAGGGGGCGTTTCGCCTGAGAACCTGAAACACTTTTCAGTGGGCTATGGAACCTCTGCAGAAACTCTCGAAGCAGGAGGCGAAAGAACCGTAAAAAACCTGAGCATAATCGCAGGAGGCGCATTCACCGAGGACGATCTGGACAGAACGGTACACGCATGGTTTGGCAAAGCAGAGTATAAAATCGAAACAGTAAATAAAGAAACCACCACTGATTTTTCCATAACCGGCAAAATCGTTAAGATAGAATTTGCAGACGGAAGCGAGCTCACACTCACACTTTCCGCATCAGGCAAGAAGGAATTTCCGTACGTGAGTAAATGATTTACGAGGTCAGATTAACCTCTGAACTCCAGCAAAGCAAGGAAGCAAAGGAGTCGCAAGCCCTTCTGCGTGTCCTTGAAGGGCTTGAAAAGAGCAAGGGCCTGCGTTTGCTGGAAAAGCAGAACGGTGAAACGTACGTGCTGCTGAGAGGGATGAACAAGGAGTATCGCAAGGACTATCTTGAGCGCTTCCCAAAAGAAGCGCAGAAGGCGCAGCGCGTAAAATACGACGACTTTTTCAAGAGATATCTTATCCATAAAAAGGACTACGGAGGAAAACCATCGGATTTTGCGCACATTCTTTTCGTGCCGCAGGATGCCAGGGAACGCTATCTAGACGTGCAGGGCAAGGTTACAGTTCCAATACGGCTTGACAGCTCTGCTTCCATATCCTCTGATCCCATATCAGTAAAAACGGACACTATAGAAACAGGAGGCAAGGCCTCGATGGAATTCACCGTAGGGCGAGGAGTGAGGGAAACAGGCGCCCGGCTCAGCAGGGGATACGTAGGTATAGATGTGAGCACTGAGATCAAGCCAGTGGTGGGAGTGGAAGCAAGGGAAAAAGGCCTGTTTATGCAGACAGTCGAGGGCTTCAAAAAATTGGCCGCAGGATTTATTGAAGGAGTGTTTTCCTTTACCGCAACTTTTGGCAAAGCAGTAAAATACTTTTTTTCAATAACCCTTGGCCCGTGGATAGGCAGATTCGATTTTGCAACAGGGAGGATTTCAGGCGTCTTTTCCTGGCTTGCAGCAGCATTCGAGATGGGTCAACGGCTTATCGGTCGCCTGTTCGAGGACAAGCTGGTGCTTGAAACCCGCGCAAAACCCGATGATATAAAGAAGGGAAGCGTGCTGCGGGGGGTTCTGGACGGAGGGCTGGCACCGCAAATTAAGGTGCGCGAAAGGCAGGGAGACAAGATTATCGATGTGAATGGAAAGGAGTACAAGATTGCGGAGGAAAACGGTGTCCTGAACGTATATGAAAGCAGGAGCTTCTTCAAGCGGCTCGGAATCGCATTCAGCCCACTACAGCTCTTAAGCAACGCAATCGATATTCTTCTTGTCAGCCCATGGTTCAAGATGAAAGAAACGTACTATACATTCAAGGCGCCTCCTGAAGGGAAGCTCGGAAGCGAAGGAGAAAAAGACGCCTGCAAGACCACGATACAGGAAGCCATCAGGAGGGGAAACCTGAATACTGCGCGCCACAATCTTTATCTGCTCGTGAATTCCTCAGAAGGCGGGGAAAAAGCGTTGTATATGAATGAGCTTGACATGGTGGAATGGAAGCTCGGCAATTCCGGGCTGCCGTTTGGTTACATTTCCAGGGAGGGCTTCGGCATCAAGAGAAAGATGGCCACAGCGGCAATAAGCAGAAGAATAAACCACGCTCTGCAGCTATTGGAGAAGAAGCGGAAGGAAACGCCCGGTGCCAAACAAGTGGCGGATAAGGACTATGCGGTTGCGCTTGCCTATCTCAAGAACAAATCACAGTTCAGGGCCGCGGGGCTGGGCAAGCGCGTTCCAAAATATCCGCTTCCCGATGGCTTGAAGAACAGGGTTTTGGACGAGATGGAGAAACAGAGAAACCAGCCCGCGAAATCCGCAGGCAATTTTGAACAATTGACGATTCCACGGAAAGACGAAAAGACGGAAGCAGCGAAGAACTGGAAAAAATTCATGCAACTGTTTCAGACCATGAGGGAAAAAACGGACAAGAAAGAAGTTCAGGATGAACTTGATAAGCTGTTCAGGGTTCTTCGCAGAGATATGCAACCCGGTGCCCGTGCAGGATTAGTAATGGTTTCTTATATGAATGACTGGCTGGCCAAGCTGAAGAACAACAAAGCAGGCCTTCCATCAGTTCTTCCGGAAAAACCTGAAGTACTGGATATGAAAACTCTGGAAAAATATTACGGTGTATTTTTCCCGCCTGAAAAAAAGGCCAGCTGAAACCTTTACCCCCACGCCTCAGCTCTGATCCTTTTCTCGTCAGCACCCAATCTCAGCACCGCTTTTCGCATGGAATTCGCGAATTCCATGGGCCCACAGATGAATACCGTTGCATTAGGTACATAATTTGCGTGCTTTTTTATCATTTCTTCGTTCAGCCGCCCGAGTTCGCCCTTCCAATCAGAGAACCGCTCCTGGGTAAGAGTGTAAACGATCTTTATGCCCTGGTTTTCGGCCCGGAATTTTTCCAGCAAATCCATGCAAATGATCCCTTCCCGCCTTTTGTTGCTGTAGAACAGCGTAAATTTCCCCTTTTTCTTTTTCTGCGCGACGTATTCAAGCAAACCGAGCATTGGCGCAACTCCGGTTCCTGCAGCGAGGCAGATTATTTTTTCCTCGCTTTCGTACGCGAAATGGCCGAACGGAGCCGCAACTCCCAATTTTTCCCCTTCCTTCATTCTGTCCAGGACAGAGGTGAACTGTCCTCCGGTGATTTTTATCACGAAGCGCAGGTTGGGGTTGTCCGGGGAAGATGCAATGGAATAGGGGCGCGAGAGTGCCCCGAATTTTCCGCTATTGTCGAGCTGGAAAATCATCGCGAACTGTCCGGGCTTAAAAGAAATATTTTTCCCATCTTCTGGGGAAAGGGAGAAGACCTTCACCTGGCCGCTTTCCTCCCAGATTTTTTTTATCGTGAAAATTTTCCTCTCCATGGACAATGTCTTAGGGCAAAAATGTTTATAAACTGTGAATTGGAAAAACTGCTCATGCGCGCGACGAAAGAAATAAACGCGTTGCTCGAATCCGCTATCCCCAGAAACAGCGCTGATTTTGAGGCAGCTGAAAGCGCGCTTGCACGCATAGGCGAAAGAACGAATGCAAAGCCGGAATTCATCCTCCAGACGCTCCGGGAAAGCAGCGCAGCAGATGCGAGCTACGAAATTACCGAGCGCCTTGTGGGAGTGCGGCGCCGGCTTAAGGAAAATGAAAAGGAAATAGGCGAATGCGAGAAAAAGTTCGTCGAAGTGCAGCAGAACTCTGAGCGGATGGCGAATGCGCAGGGAAGGGAAGAGGCGGCGCTCGCTGCGAAAATAGCAGAGGGCATGCACAGGCGCCTTATTTCCATGTATTATGCGTGGAAGGTGAGCGGACTCCAGGAAAGAATAACCGGGCTTGGGGAGGAAAACAGGCAGCTTACGAGCGAGGAGGCGCGGCTCGTCTTGCAATTGGATATAATGCGCGAATTCGGGAATATGCTCAGAGATTCAGCGCTCGGCGCGGAAAAGAATAGGAAAGGAGCGGCCCTGATCGCGAAATCCCTCAAACAATGAATTTATAATAATTACGGAAGTTAGTTGGGCGTGGTGATCGCATGGATATCGGAAAGATGGTGAATCTGGCTTTGATACCCACAGGTGCGCTCGTTGCGCTTGGAATAGTGCAGAGCGTAATCGGGCTCATTCCAGGAGTGGGGCCTTATGTGGGATGCATAACCGGACCGATCGGTCTTGTCATAACCATGATAGTACTTGGATGGACCGGCTACAATGCTGTGAAGGCAGGCGGCCTTGGCGTTGCAGAAGCTGCAGGCACAGGCGCGATTGCAGGTGCGCTTTCATCGCTCATCAACGGCATAATCGGGCTCGTGCTGCTCACCCTTGGCTTCGCTGGCGCTGCTTTGGGAGGCGACGGAGCAAATGCCGCGTTTGGAACAGAAGTCGGGGTTGCAATAGGCCTCTTCGTTTTGGTATCCGCAACCGCGCTGGGCCTGGTGATGGGTGCGGTTCTCGGAGCAATCGGCGGCTTCATCGCAAACAGAAAATGATTTTCCTTTTTTTCTTTTTCTCTTCATCCTACTCCTTTTCCTTAATAAAATCGAATCCCTTCTCTCTTAGCGTCTTTATAGTCCCGCTCGAGGCAAGCGCTATTGTCCTTGCTTTTTTTCCGTTTAGGTTTTCTATGAGCGCGAGCGCGCCCAGCAAGCCGTAAAGGGAGCTGCGTTCGCATCTTATAAGCCCCGTTCCTTCCTTTTCTTCGTACTGGAGAAGTTTGCAAGCCAGCTTGGAATAGCCGTATTCTCCAAAGAATTTCAGCAAAAAGGAATAGAGCCCGGATTTCACGTCCTCCCTGGAAATTATGGAATCGCTTTTCGTCCGGAAGATGATGTAACGCTTCTTGAGTTTGAGTGCGGAATACATGAGCGTATTTTAAAGATACGCTTTTATAATGGAACGGGTGAGCCGATGGAAAAAATACTCATAACAATCGGAAGCGAGAGCGACAGGAAAATAGCGGAAAAGGCAGAGGAAACGCTGAAGGAATTCGGAGTGGAATTCAAAACCGAAGTTGCATCCGCACACAGGAGCCCTGAAAAAGTCGAGAAAATTCTGCGCGAAACTTCAGCCGAAGTTATCATTGCGATTGCGGGGCTGAGCGCGCACCTTCCAGGGGTTTGCGCCTCCAAAACAACGAAGCCGGTTATAGGAGTTCCTGTGAACGTTAAATTGGATGGGCTGGATGCGCTCCTTTCGATAATGAACATGCCGCCAGGAATCCCCGTCGCGACAGTGGGAATTGACAACGGGAAGAATGCCGCGCTACTCGCAGTGCAGATTCTATCTATTTCCGATGCAAACTTGCGGAGAAAATTAGAGGAATACCGGGACAAAATGAAGAAATAGAAAGAGTTAAATCTCCGGCTTCTGAATGATAGACCTTCATGTTCGCAGTCGAGCTTTCCAACATTGTCTTCTCAATAGAACTTCGCGACGAAACGACCTGCAAATAACGTGATTTTGCATGGATTTGAAATTCCATTTTCCGGATTTGCTGAAAAAACTCAGGCGCGGGCCTGCGATAATACACCCAAAGGATGCAGGGCTTATCATCGCATATACAGGAGTGGGAAAAAACAGCACAGTGATTGAGGCAGGCGCAGGAAGCGGCTTTCTCACAGTCCAGCTTGCGAACGTGTGCAAAAAGGTCCATTCATACGAGAAGAAACCCGAGTTCTATGAACTTGCGAAAAGGAATCTGGAGATTGTGGGAATAGAGAACGTAGAGCTGAAAAACAAGGATATTTTCGAAGGGATAGATGAAAAGGAAGCGGATTTGGTTGCGCTTGATTTGCCCGATGCGGAGAAGGCAGTCAGGAACTCGTATGGAGCGCTGAAAAATGGCGGATGGCTCACCGGCTACCTTCCGAACGTGGAGCAGGCGAAGAATTTCTATTTAGAATGCCACAAAACCGGGTTTCGGGAAATTTTCATGATTGAAGGAATAGTGCGCGAGTATAAGGTGCGCGAGTACGGTGTGAGGCCTGCGCATATTGGGCTCATGCATACTGCCTACCTCGTTTTTGCAAAAAAGTAGATTTTTATAGTTTTTTGTGTAAATATTTACCATGGCTGCGGTTAAGGAAAAGGAAAACAACGGGTGCGTAACGCTTATCCTGCCGCCAAGGTCGAGAGTATTAAATAAATGGAAGGAGAATGGAGAGACGATATTCATGGCTCCGAAAAAACTCTTCTTCGACATCGACGACGTGCTTTTCCCCTCTACCGAATTCTCCGCGCTCGCCAGGAAAAACGCGCTGAACGCGATGATAGAGCACGGGCTCAACATCGAATACGAAATGCTCGAACACAATCTTGAAAAAGTGATAAAGAAGTACGGCTCGAACTACTCGCGCCATTTCGACGTACTGGTGAAAGAGCTCGGAGTGGAAAAAAACAAAAAGGCAAAGTTCGTTGCAGCGGCGACAGGCGCATACGCGAACACCAAGGCCGCGATAGGCGCATATGCAGACGTTCCGCTTGCGCTGCTCGAACTCAGGGAAAAATATCCGCTCTACGTCGCGAGCGACGGGCTCGCGGTGAAGCAATGGGACAAGCTCATAAGGATAAAGCTGGCGATGTTTTTCGACGACGTCTTCGTTTCGCAGGAGCTGGGAGTGCAGAAAAGCCCGCGGTTTTACAGGAAGATTGCCGGAATGGTAAACGCGAAACCCGAAACGTGCGTGATGATCGGGGACAGGGAAAGCAAGGATGTGGTTCCTGCAAAAGAAGCCGGCTGGACCACGATAAAGGTGAGAAGGCAGGGCGCGAAATATTCAGAAGGGGAAACAGTTGCGGATGGGGAAATTTCCTCGTTTGTCAAGCTCGACGAAACCCTGGAAAGGATTTAAATAACTTTGTGGAAATCCATCTGGTGCACAAATGAAAAATGCGCAATTCCTTTTCCTGCTCACGCTCTTCGGTTTTCTCATGCTTGGTATGGGTTGCACCGGAGTGCAGAGCTGCACTTCGGACAAGCAATGCAAGGAATGGCAGACGTGCGACGTGGACAAGAAATCCTGCGTGCTGAAGACCGGGTACTGCAATTCCGAAGCCGACTGCAACGATTCGTTGAAGTTCTGCAATAGTACTAATCATCTCTGCACCTACAAGTCGGGAAAATGCCGGCTTACCACCGATTGCCCCACATGGCAGGTGTGTGTGAACCAGAACTGCATCGCGAAACCAGGGTTCTGCGATAACGACAGCGTGTGCAAGCCACAGACCGAGTGGTGCCATCCGCAGACGCACACGTGCAGACCGAAGCCCGGGTTGTGCTATGACAATTATGATTGCGCTGGCTGGCAGACCTGCGACGTGCTCGCGAACAAGTGCGTACCTATGGACGACCGGTGCGATTCTGATTACCAGTGCAAATTGTGGCAGTTCTGCAACTCCACATCAAACTACTGCGTCGCAAAGTCCGGTTTCTGCAAGAACGACCTGGACTGCGAGAACTGGAGCAGGTGCAGCAGCAACCTGAACAAGTGCGTCGCGCGGACCGGTTTCTGCGCGTCGGACAAAGAATGCTCCTCATGGGAATTGTGCAATCCGAATCATGTGTGCGAGCCGAAAAGGGACTACTGCAACTCCTACCTCGATTGCGAATCGTGGCAGTACTGCGACAGCGCGGAGCACAAGTGCGCGACGAAAATAGGGTATTGCTCAAGGGACGCTGATTGTGCATCAGGAGAGGCGTGCGATCCGGTGCAACACATCTGCAAATAGCTCTTTATTCTTCAAGACAATATCGGTTATCACGCTTCTGGATAAGATGAATTTCATGCGTTCGGCATAAGGTTTGTTCTCCCCATATACTTTGATTTTATAAAGCTAATCCTCGTGCTGCTGCCACAATCGCCTTTTTTGGTTCATTAAATCCTTGGCAACTGCGAGCAACTGGGTGCTAACCTGGAGCGCTTCGGAAGGGCTGAGCTTTATCGCTGTCGCCGAAACACTGTTCATCACCCTTATGGTTACAGTGCCGTCGCGAGGGAAGCCGTTGCTCTCGTTCGGGGGCTCGCTCTCGAGCCGCATTATCGTCCTGTGCTGCTCGCCCTTCTCGTTCTTCCACCAGTGCACTATTTCATCCTCTATCATCGAATCTCCCTGCACATCCTTCTCGCTGGTTGGAATTTTCGGACTCTCCGCTTCCGGAACCACCTGGGTTCCTCCGCGCTATATTGTTCCATATCGTTCTCATGCGTTCGCCTTTTTCCATCTGGGTTAAGAAATGCCGTAGAAGATCTTTATAAAGCCCGGAAGAGGTGCTTTCCGGTGGCTTCCAAAAGGGAACTGAACTTTTTTTGTGTGTGATGCATTTCGCTCGGCGGCTTTTTCTTATGAAGAAAAACAAACCCGAATCGTGTTATGTAACTATAGTTACAAAATAGCAGCGGCTGTCGATTTCTTTTCTCCATTTTCATTTCGTGTTCCCGCACCTAATCTGTTTAAAAACATTCTCGTCGAAAAGGCGCACGTGCAAAAGCGTTCCGCTCACTTAGAGCGGGAAAAATCAAAATACAAGACGCGAAACCGAAAACATTTCTGGGTGATCCGGTGTTCGAAGACATAATAAGGACGACGAAATCCGAGAGCCCGCAGCACACCCTCGCCGAGGAGGGGATAAAGCCCATTCCTGAAGATAACGAGGGCATAAGGATATCTGTGGTGGGAGTGGGAGGCGCAGGATGCAACTGCGTAAACAGAATGATGAAGGCAGGGCTGAAGAGCGCGCTCGCGATAGCCGTGAACACGGACGCGAAGCACCTCAACATAACCGATGCGCACAAGAAAATCCTGATAGGCAAATCCATAACAAGAGGCTTGGGCGCAGGCGGAGACCCGGAAGTCTCGAGAAAATGCGCAGAGGCGGACGCAGCTCTAATAAAGAAGGAGCTCGGGGACAACGAGCTCGTATTCATAGTCGCGGGAATGGGCGGCGGAACCGGAACAGGAGCAATGCCCGTAGTTGCGCGCATTGCGAAAGAAAGCGGTGCAATAGTGGTAGCGATGGTAACTTATCCATTCAACTTAGAGCGCTCGCGCCTGAAAATCGCGCAAAGGGGGATAAGGGAACTCTCCTCCATAGCCGACACAGTAGTGGTTATAGACAACAACCGTTTGCTTTCCTATGCCCCGAACCTTCCGATCAACCAGGCGTTCGAGCTCGCGGACTCGATAACCACAAGAGCAGTCACAGGTATTTCGGACACGATAATGTTCCCATCCCTGATAAACGTGGACTTTGCGGACGTGAAGGCGATAATGCAGAACGGCGGCGTCGCATTCATCTCGCTCGGAGAAGGCAACGGCCACGACAAGGTGAACAACGCGGTGAAGAGCACTCTCGAGCACCCCCTTTTGGACGTGGATTATGAGGGCGCGAGAGGCGCGCTCATTCATCTCGAAGGCGGCGTGGACATGACTTTGGGCGAGGCAATAAAGATAGGAGAGGGAATAACCTCGAGCTTCGACGAGAACGCGAATGTGAAAGTAGGCGCCCGGGTGAATCCAGAGCTCAGGGGCACTGTTCGCGTTACTGTAGTAGTTGTCGGGGTGAAGTCGCCGATGATCTTCCAGAAGGAGGAGACGAGCGGCATAGTTCACCTCACCGAAGAGGACATAACAAGCCTTTAGACATTTATTTTCGGACTCGGTTGGTTTGATCGATTGAATTCAACCTGGTTTGCTTCAGCATGCGAATAATGAGATGATGAAATGATCGAATTTTCCCTCGCATACGCCTTAGCGGTGATTTTCCTTTCCTCATTCCTTCCCGGCGCATTGCTCTCTCTCGCGCTCCTCAAAAAGAGCGATTTTTCCCTTCTTGAGAAAATACTCGCAGGCTTTGCGCTTGGATGGATAGTGCAGGCATTCATCCCATTTTTCGAATTCCTCGTTTTGGGAATAAATTTCTCCTATTCGCTCGCGCTTCTGAATACAGGAATATTTTATGCGCTTTCAATAAGCCTTTTCATAATCCTGAAGGCGTACGAGGACGAGGAACTCCGCTTTCCTGATCCAAATGAAATACTGAAAGAACCAGCGAAGTACATGATTCCGGCATTCGTGCTCCTGATTTTTTTCCTGAACTTCTTCGTGCGCATCCAGTCGCTCAGCCCCATATATCAGGAGCTCGATCCGTATTATTACATATATGGTGCACAGCAGATCGCAACGCTTGGTTACAACCCCCTTGACGACAAGACCGCATGGTATCCAACAGTGAAGGTCGACCACCGCTGGGCACCATTAAAAACATATTTAGAGGCATCATGGTACGTGCTCTATTCCCAGGGTGGGCAATACAACAATTACATTCTTTCTCTTATTTCCAACATCTATCCCCCTTTCGCTGCTGCGTTCGCAGGCTTCTTCGTATACCTGGGGTTGCGCGCATGGTACAGGAAAGAATACGCGCTCATCGCCTCCGTTCTTGCATCCTTCATTCCGATATTCATACTCAAGACAATGGCAGGGGGAGCGGAAGTGCAGCCCTATGCGTTCTTCGCGTTTTCGTTCTTCATCGCCTTCTTCCTATGGGCGCAGAAAAAGCAGGACCTGAAATACATGGCGCTCGCAGGCA
Organism: Microcaldota archaeon; assembly: GCA_041694885.1. Taxonomy (GTDB): domain Archaea; phylum Micrarchaeota; class Micrarchaeia; order Anstonellales; family Bilamarchaeaceae; genus JAHJBR01. Next base: position 13,660 of record JBGFRX010000040.1, read on the forward strand.
TAGGATATTTTGCGCTCTCGTCAGGAAGCTCCTCCCAGGTGATCGGCTCAACACTGTTCCTGCTTTTCACAATCCCGCAGGCAATAACATTGTTCCTCATGAAAAAGGAAATCGGCTCCTTCGTCAGATTGAGCGCAGCCTTTCTTTTGTTTTCGCTCCTTGCAACAGTTCTCAAAAGTGCATTCTCTGGATATCCCATAATCTCCTACGCGTTCGCAGAAGGATGCGCTGTTGCCTTCACATTCGTGCTTTTCCTTGTGCAGAAATCCAAATTAGACCATGAGACGCAGCTCTATGCGCTTGGAGCCCTCGCCTTTGCAGCAGCCCTATTGTTCGCATTCACTCCTTTGGGCGACCTTGTGAAGGACGTTGCGCTCACTGGTCTCCAGATAGCCAGATATAATGCGCCGCTGGACCGCACCATTGCAGAGCAGAGCACGAGCAGCGCGATTTTCGAGCCGCAGTTGGGATGGATGGGGAAGATATTCGGCTATTCCTTTTATCCCGTGATAGGAGTGGCGTTCGCAGGACCCTCAGAGCTTGCAAATGCAGCATTCTCACTTTTTTCTCTTTTCCTCAACGCGGTGTTCGACATAAATCTTAACTATTCGGCAAAGGAGAACAGTGTGCTCATGGCAGTCCTGTTCTTCTCTTTGGCTGCCTCTGCATACGGGGCTTACCGCATGGCCGTGAACAAGGAGGAAAACCCTGCATGGTTCTTCCTGGCCCTGATATTCCCCATCGCCTTGATCGGGCTGCTGAAAGCAAAATACGTTATTTACCTCGGCTTCGTGCTCTCCATGGCCCTCGCGTTCGTTTTCGGCGAGTTCGAGGACCTCGTGCTCAGGCACAAGCAGATATTCGTTGCGCTTGCCGCTTCCATGGTAGCGCTCGGCGTCTTGATGGTGCTTTTCTCAGGAGACGCAGCAAGCGCGCTGCTCGGCGCCGGCCTTTACGGAGCACTCATGCTCGGCTTAGGCAGATTCGGCATAGACGCATTCAAAGCACTCCTCGCAACAGGGCTGATTCTTGCCCTGCTTCAGACAACGGGTCTCGATGCTGTAACTGACGAGGGCGGCAAGCTCAAATTGCAGGCCGCAAGCCCCACCGTTTCCCTTATCAAAGCGAGCTTCGGGATCCGCTTCCAGGACAATCCAGCAGCACTAGAGCAGAAGTTCGCAGGTCTTTGCGACCAACTCCAGCTCAAGGGCGCAAGCGGAGCATTGGTGTTGGATGTGTGCGCAGCAGGAAAGGATGCAATCGCATACGCCAACAAAAGCACGAATAACCAGTACAATAGCAATCTCTGCTTCCTTTCCCTGATGAAAGACCCATTCGATCCGAATGAAGACAAGACTGGCGCAGCATACAGGTGCGAGCGCATTTCCGATTACTGGATAGAAAGCATGGAATGGATAAGGTACAATACGGAAAACGATTCGAGAATAACGAGCTGGTGGGACTACGGCCACTGGGAGAACTTCTTTGGCCAGCGTAACGCCGTTATAAGGAACGAGCACGCGAGTCACGAGATGATAGGCGAGATAGCGCACAACTACCTCTCAGGAACCCCTGAAGAGCTGAGGAAGAGCATGCTTCGCTACGATTCCAGGTATGCGCTTTTTGATGCGGAGCTGCTCATGAGCGGCAATTCGTTTGGAGGGAAATACGGCGCGCTGAATTACCTCGCGTGCGCCCGCAACAACCTTACCAATGTAGGCAAAAGCCCTGGCTCCTCGCTTTGCGAATTCGAGCACCTCTGGAGTCAGATTTACGTTCCACTATCTCCCTCACCGCAGGACTCGTGCACAATTTCCTTTTCCCAGAAAGGCATTACTGCCTATGCAGCGAAGCCCGTAGAGAGCACAGAAAGGCTTGATTACCAGCTCGAGCCCGTCTATTGCTTAGGCGCAACAACGCTCGCGGACGGGAAGAACACGAGCGCGCTCTACGATTTGCGCAACCGCTCCCCGGACGGAACGCTCAAATTGCACAAGGCGTTCGTGAAATTCGAAGGCACCACCTCGGACAGGAGATGGAACCTCTACACCCTTCTCTACACGAAGGACAAAATATGGCTTGAAAACAACAACATAAGCGATGGCTGGAGCGACCGGAGCTCGAAATTCTACGACTCCAACCTGTACAGCGCATTTGTGCTCGAGGATCTCCCGGGCTTTGAGTTAGTGTACAAAACAAGCGATGGGATGGTAAAAATATACCGGATTAAGGACTAACCAAACTCATATCTTTTCCAAAATCGTTTTCGCAACAGTTCCGAAATCAGGCAGAGCCCCGATAACGAAATTGCGCATTTGTTCAAAAATATATGTTTTGGTTAACAAATTTGTTAACCTTTGGTTATTTCTGATTTTTCCATCCCATTCTGCGAAATCAATAAAATGGAAAACAGCCGCAAACTGTGTGTCAATAAATGGAAAGCTTTATAAAAAGAAGCGTGGTAATTACAGTATAAAATACGCTTATTAAAAGGGGCTTCCATGGACGATAAAGGAGATAAAACAGAGAGCGATTCCGCAACCGGGCTCATCCGTGAAAAAGAGGAAAAAATCCTGGGTGTCAGCAAAGTGATAGAGCTGGGCAAAGCGATAGCCCAGGCAAAAAGCGACCTTGAAGGACTCGAGAAGAAAGAGACCCCGGGGAAAAAAGTGATGGTTAGGGCGCTGAACTCCGTGATGCGCAATCTTGAGAACCAGAGAGACACTCTTGTTGCCTCGCTCGGCTTCCGGCCAGACGACGATTTTGACGCTGTGCTTAAGCAGTTTGAAAAAGACAAGGTGGAGCCAACCTTCTCCCAGCTTGCGATAGTGCTCGAGGAAAATAAATACATAGGTGCGCCACTTTTTTTCGAAGGAGGAAAAGTCGATTTTATCTTCCCGGAAATGATCAAGGCCGTTTTGCTTAAAATCGAGAACGCAAGGACCGAAGGCAAGGAAGAAAAGGGCATAATGGAAGAACTGAAGGCAGATAGCAATTTCAAGCTGCTTATAATGCTGGCGCTCCAGCACGAAAAAAAGGAACATCTCACGCCCAAAGAAGCGCAGGAACAAAAAAGCGCGCTTGAAGAAGAGATCGTGCGCACCGCGGCTGAAAAGCGCACCCTGCTCGGGAAAAACAATGCATACGACCAGTTCTTCTCCTGTAAAATGGAGTGTGATCTCTCTGAAAGCGCAATTTACGATGCCCTTTCCAAAATGGCGCGTTCGAACAGCCAGGAAAAGAAAGCAGCCCTGCTCGAAGAAGCGATATCCTCCATTTACAAAAGGGACGCTGCTGAGCGCGAGATGAATGGCATCCTTACTGCCTCCCTTTCTAAGGAAGAGTTTGCCAAAATGAAAGAGCTCATGCGCCAGGAGAAAGTTTTACTAAATGTGCTCGCGCCTCGTAATGCCCTAACCAACCTGCAGGAAGAAGAGAGGATGTTGCGCAAAATTGAAAAATTAGCCGGAATCAGGAGCGAATACGTTTCGCTTGTAGAGACCGTAGATGAATATTACAAACTGGAAGCCGAGATTAAAAGTACCGAATCCGCGAACCAGTCCATCATTGCGAAAATAAATGCACAGGTGGAAAAGGCAGAACAGCAGAAAGAAGGGCACGAGAACGCGGTACTTCATCTAAGAGAAGAGCTGAAAATCAGAGGTAAAACCATAGACGTGCTTATGGGTGAAGTAGGCGAACTGAGCAAGCAGCGCAGTAGCATTCGGGATATCGCCCGATGCCTTTCAGGAAAAGCCATGGAATTTATGGAACTTGCCGAAAAGCAGGCCGAGACGGAGCACAGCCTCGCATGGAACGAGGAAGTGCGCGACGAATTGAACGCTACCATAGCAGGGCTGGCGCACGAACTTGTTGCACTGGGCTCGGAAACGGAAGCGCTCACAGCGCAGCTTGCAGAAATGCTCAAACTCGAGGAAGTGCGCAGTGCGCTTGCGAAAGTGGAGGAAACCAGGAAGAGCATGCGTTCTCTTGAATCCGAACTTCTCGGGTCTCCGGAAACAGATATACAGCAAGGTGTAAAAGAACCAGACGCAGAGAAAAAAGCACAGTCCCAGATTGCCGAACCTGCGCAAATCGCCGAGCCAGGTGGCGTGCCAAAGCAGGAAAAGGAAGAAGCACCGGTTGAAAAGCCCGCTGAAATCGTAGAAAAAGTTGAGGAAAAAATGCCTGCAGCAGAGAAGATGCGGGAAGCCCAGAAGGTTGAAGAAACCGAAGCGCCCCCTAAACCTGCGAATGAAGCTGAGGACGAGAAAAAGCGGAAAATACTAGAACTTAAACACCAGAGGTTTAAATGCGACCAACTATGGAATAACGTATTCAATGGAAAGAAAATAGATGCGCTTTATGAGATACACCTGAAACTGGCAAAAGAAGAAAAATTCATTGCCCAAGTGGAAAGGATTTTCGGGCAGGACATTTACGATATTGACCTTCGCCGGCTGGACAAAATAATCGCCTACTGGCAGGATTTACAGATCATATCTTCAGCTTTACTTGAATCAACTTTACCTGAAGCCATAGAAGAACTGAAAGCAGCGCATGAAAAAGGCGGACTTAATGGAACCGAACAAGGATACATTGCATTCCGGGCTATGCTTTTGGATAACATGAATAGCTATAAGGACTTGCTTGGAAAGGCAGCGGAACTGCATAATGATCCTGAAGTGAAAGAAAGTTTGGCACAGCTTGCAGATCTCCTGGCACAGGACAAGCTGCTTGCGCAGGAGATCGTGAAACTGGGCGAAACAGATGGCTGGAGTACACCAACTAACTTTCCCAAAGAAGTCATTGAGATGATAGAACCTCTGGCTGGCGATACAGTCGCTACGAAGCTCGAGCGTATGAGCAACGGAATAAGGAAACGGGAGGAAGGCCGTGCAGCCCTGCTCGATGGAATCGCGCAACTCGATGGAAAAATGACAATACTGCTCGAGAAAGAACTCATAGACATTAACTTAAATCGACAGCATATCCACAATTTCCGTTTAATATACGAATCTGCAGAGCGCGTGATTCAGGAGCGGAATGCCGACCTATCGAATGTCGACCTATTTATTGATCAGATCACTGACATCAAAAAGAATATCGCTGAATCAATAGAAATATGCGAAAGCGAGATTCAGAACATAAGCAGTAAAGGTCATCTTTCCAAATTTGACAAATCCGAAGTGCGAAAGCACCGCGAGCAAATCGCTAATTTGGAGCGCGAACTCCAGCATTTAGAGCAGATAATCATAGAACTGAAAGAATATGAAGAGACAGGCACGCTCGGCAAGAAAGCAGGCACCCACATAACTAAGTACTTGGAAACCTTTACACATCATATTGAAGAATGCGAGAAGAAAATAGCCGAGGAAATGGAAAAACCCGAAGTCGCAGAAGCGCTTCATAAACTCAGTGGGCTGCAGGGTCTAAGAAACGGACTCGCATCGGATCTAATGAAATACGGCGAATTTGCCGATCCATCGCCTATTAGCGTTGATGCAGTGCTTCGGGCTGCTGCGGACTATTCCGAGATGAAGGAAAAAGGACACGAGTACATTATGGAAGAGCCACTGCTTCCAAAAACGCATAAAAAAGCCAATGTTCTTGTCAAAGCTGCTGTTGGGTTTTCCCTTGCTGTTCTCCTCGGGGCTTTGGGCTTTTTCGGTTATGCTGCCTACAACATGGTTAGGGAAGATCGCAAACTACCTGCAGTA
>JBGFRX010000019.1:0-4341 GCA_041694885.1 Microcaldota archaeon
CGATAATAGTTTCGAGTTTATAATTACCCCACATCACGTCAGTAGCGCGGTTTCTGTAAGGCGTTTATTCATAGTCGGAACGCAGAAACCGAAAACTACCTGTAATGCCCTTCCTCCCTCTCGAGCATCACGACTTCGTTTATCCTCTTAAGCAGCGCATCCTTCTCCTTCTGCCCAATTTTCAGTCCATGCATCTTGTCCTTCCATTCCGCGATAGAAGAAATTATCCTTCCACCCAGATGCTCGTTTTCAGCGTTCTGGACATAAGAGAGGAGCGCCTTAAGCGCATATACCGAATTGCTTTTCCCGAGCGCATCGACTATTGAGTTTCTCATCATCCTCGCGCCCTCGCTTCCGTCGAACGCGCAAAGAAACGAGAAATGATGGGTCAGAACCTTGGCAGAATCGTCATCCCCCAAATCAGCGAGCAATTCCACTATCTCGCCAAGGCCCTCAAGCGAGCCCGAATAATTGAACATCGCCCTGTACACGTTGAGCCGGTTCTGCGCCGGCTCGTTCTGCGGGAACCTCTTCCTGAAATATTCCAGGTTTTTCTGCGTCCTGTACTCGGAGAGTTGGCAGAGCATTTCGTGGAGCACGTAAAGCGTGCTCTGCTTAACTGCTCCGTCTCCTTCGGCATATATTCTTTTCATCGCGGCAAGTGCATTGTTCTTCGCCTCTTCGTTAGCCGCGACCGGGTACATATTGAATCTCATCACCGCTTCGTCGAGCACCCTCAAACTACTCCTCCTTTTTTCTTCCTCTGGAGTGAGCGGCTTCTCCTGAACCAGAACCGTCTCTGGTTTCGCGTTCTGGGTTTTGATCTCCTTCCCTATCCCTCCATGCAGCAACTGTTTTTCGGCTTTCACTTCGGCCTTCGTTTCTTTTCCCATATCGGCCGCGGATGCTCCGGGCTTTCCTGTGCTTTCCATGCCCTGTCTTTCATTATCCTTTTTGGCAGCCATAAAAAATCACGTGTGAATTACCAAGGGCTGAAGCCTTTGGCTTCTTGCTTCGCTGATGGAATTTTGCTTCCATCTCCACAAGCGTTACTTCCGGCCATTCCGGCCGTAGCTCTGTTGAGTATGTTTATTGCAGCATTTATATCCCTATCTAAGCTGCCGCAAACCGGGCAGTGATATGTTCTCTCTGACAGAGGCATATCCTGTATTTGGCCGCATCTGCTGCATGTTTTCGATGTATCTCTGGGATTCACGAACACGACTTTGCAACCGGCGCTTCCAGCCTTGTATGCGAGCATATTCGCGAACATATTCCATCCTGCATCGTTTATCTGCTTCCCGTAATTCCGTTGGCTCATCCGGTTGGAAGCAAGTTTTTCCAATGCTATGAGAGAATAAACGTTGACTAATCCACGTGAAATCTTATGAAGAAAATCCCTTCTTGCATTTGCAACTTTTTCATGAATGCGTGCAACCTTCAGCCTGCATTTTCCCTTATTGACTGATCCGTTTTGTTTTTTGGAGAGTTTTCTCTGGAAGAATGCCATCCTTTCTTCGTGTTTTTGAAGATGCCGGGGATTTGCGATAGTAACCCCGTTGGAAAGGGTTACGAGGCTTTTCAGCCCCAGATCGATACCTATTCTTTCTCCATGGTTCTGTTTCCTGGGTTCCTCTTCAACCTCTGCAATGAGGATTGCAAACCACTTTCCCGATGATTCCCGTTTCAGAGTAAGAGTTTTGATTTTTCCCCTCACTGATCTGTGCTTTCTGATGTTTATCTCTCCAAAAGGGCTCACTTTCAGCTTGTTCCCTAGTTCAAATCCAAACTGCGGGTAATGTATTGATTTCATCCTGTCCATATTCTTGAATCTGGTAAACCCCGCTTTCCTGTTTTCTTTTTTCAACTTGGAAAATCTCATCATGGCTCTGTGGAGGCGATGGGAAATTTCCTGCGCGGTCTGGGAAAACAAGCCGGAATCCTTGGTCCTTGCCTGTAATTCCAGTTTTGTCGGGAATTTTCCGGCCTTTGCATGAGTTTCCTTGCAGAAAACAAGAAGATCGTTCCAAAGGTTTTTAGCAATGTACCGGTGGTTATTCATCTCATCAATTTGTTTTTTGCCTGGATATATTCTGAATTTGTACGCCTTCATTCCGGTCATGCCATTTATCTCTGAAAAGCGCTTTATAAAGAAAAAATGAGGTGCTTTCCGGTGCTTCCAATGGCAATGGCAGATGGGGAAAATCCGTGTCTATAGGAAAAAATAAGGATGGATTTCCCGCTCGCAACTCATTTAAAATTTTTCCACATCAATAGGTTTGGTGATTTTATAACCCTGCTGTTTATCACATCCAACGCCCATAAATTCCAGGAGGCGCGGGAAATCCTCAAGCCATACGAAATAAAATTAGAGCATTTCAACGCCGTTTACCCGGAAATCCGCGCAGATGACGTGGAAGAGGTGGCGAAGGAAGCCGCGCAATCCCTTTTCGAAAAAACAGGAAAACCGCTCATGGTGGAGGATTCGGGCCTTTTCATAGATTCGCTCAACGGTTTCCCTGGTGCATATTCTGCATGGATTTTCGGAAAAATAGGGAATGCCGGGATTTTGAAATTGCTCGGAGAGGAAAAAGAGCGCAGGGCATATTTCAAATCGTGCGTTGCATACGCTGATTCCAAAATGCAGGAAACATTTTGCGGAACGGTTCGCGGTACGATTTCAAAACGTGAAATTGGAAGTGGAGGATTTGGCTACGACCCTATATTCGTGCCTGAAGGCGAAAACAGGACATTCGCCGAAAACGAAACACTTAAAAACAAAATCTCGCATAGGTCTAATGCTTTTACTGACTTCGCCAAATGGTATTCTTCTTATAATACCCGTTAAATACGAAAGTGAAATGTTCAGTCGGATTGATGTCAATTCGATAGTTGGGAAATGGTGAATTGAAATGGCAAAATTGCACTCCAAGAAGCATGGAAAAAGCAGCAGGAAAAGACCTAAGGCAAAGGTGAGCCCGAGATGGCTCGACTATTCGGAAAAGGAAGTCAGGGAAATAATCTCTGACCTTGCGAAAAAGGGAACCACGCCCACCATGATAGGGATAATACTAAGGGACCGGTACGCAGTGCCCTCGGCGCGCGCGGTGCTGGGAAAAACGCTAAACGAATTCCTTGCCGAAGAGAACATCCTTCCGCAATATCCTGACGACCTGATAAACCTGATAAGGAAGGCCGTTGGAATACGCAACCACCTGAAGGCGAACAAGACGGACACGCACGGAAAGGTCAAGCTCCTGCACGTGGAATCAAAAATCCACCGGCTCGTGAAATACTATTCGAGGGCAGGGCGTCTTCCAGCTGGCTGGAAATACGACTCGGAGAGCGCAGCGTTGTTCGTAAAGTGATTTTTATGGCTACACCGGTTAAGAAGGCAAAAGTCATGGACAAGTGGAAGAGCAAGCAGTGGTACGCGGTGCTTGCGCCGCAGGTGTTTGACGGGCGGGAAATCGCGGAAATCGCGTCGAGCGACGAGGAAAATCTGAAGAATCGCATACTTTCTCTCACCCTTGCAGAGGTTACCGGCCAGCCATCGCAGAGCTCGGTCTTCACTACGCTCAAATTCAGGATAGAGGATGTGAAAGGAAAGAACGCGCACACCCGCCTGATAGGGCACGAGATTTCGCCCTCTTACATAAGGACGCTTTCGCGCAGGAACCGCTCCATAATCAACGTGGTTCATGACGTAAGGACAAGGGACGACAACAGCGTGAGGGTCAAAATTCTCGCGATAACTGGAAGCGAGGTTTCCCAGAACACGAAGAAGAACCTTTTCCACGCGATAATGGAAGAGCTCGAGAAAGTTGGAAACGAGCACAGCACGGACCAGCTGATGCAGGAAGTGGTTTTCGGCAAGCTCGCGAGCAAGATATTCAACCGCCTCAAGCAGATAACGATGATGAGGCGCGTGGAAGTGAGGAAGAGCGAGCTCAAGGAGGTCTTTGCATAATTTGCATAGCCCTTTATTTTTTTCCCTCTTATTCTACTTATGCGCACTGCGAAAAATCTCCATCTTCACGAGTTAATCGGTCTGAGGGTGAAAATAATCAACTCCTCATCGCGTCAGTGGATCGGACTGGAAGGAAAAGTGGTGGACGAGACGAAAAATCTTTTGGTCGTTGAAACGGAAAAAGGGGAAAGGAAAGGCCGTCTGCCGGCGCATCAGCAGCCGTCTTTTCAAAACGCGCACGTTTTGAAAATCCCTAAGGTCGCATGCACCTTTCTTTTTACACTCGAAAACGGCGAAAAGGCCGAATTGAAGGGAAGGGAAATCGCGTTCAGGTCCGAGGAAAGGACGAAGAAGGCGCTCTAATCCTTAGG
>JBGFRX010000028.1:0-71752 GCA_041694885.1 Microcaldota archaeon
CGAGCGACGCTTGTCTTTATAAATTTTATTTTCCATCCTTTTTCTTCTGATTTATCCAGTTGAACTTATGTAGAGGTGTAAATATGGTTGATGCAATCTTTGTTGGTTTAGGCGCAGGAATAGTGGTGTTGCTTTACGCTGCATACCTGACGCTCAGCGTGCTCAGGGCTTCTGCGGGAAGCGAGAAGATGCAGGACATCTCAAAAGCTATAGAGGAAGGGGCGAACGCATTCCTGATGAGGCAGTACAGGACTCTTGCGCCGCTGGTAGTTATTCTCGCATCGGTAATCGGCTATTTCATCAATATGCAAACAGGAATTGCATTTGTAATAGGCGTTCTGAGTTCTGCGCTCGCGGGCTATGTGGGGATGATGGTTTCCGTCAGGGGGAACGTGCGTGTTGCTGAGGCGGCTAAAGGCGGGCTTGGGAATGCGCTTGCTATTGCGTTCAAAGGGGGCGCAGTGACTGGAATGGCTCTCATTGGCTTAGGATTAGTGGCACTGAGCGCATTGTTCTATTTATTCGGAGGAAACCTCGCGCCCATGGTTGGCTTTGGGTTCGGCGCATCCCTCATTTCATTGTTCGCAAGAGTAGGGGGAGGGATATACACAAAGGCAGCGGATGTTGGTGCTGACCTGGTTGGAAAAATAGAAAAGGGAATTCCTGAAGACGACCCAAGAAATCCGGCAGTGATTGCGGACAACGTAGGGGACAATGTAGGTGACTGCGCAGGAATGGCTGCTGATGTTTACGAGTCGTTCGTAGTTACCATAATCGCGGCGATGCTCCTGGGGGCTGCGCTTGCACCTGAATACGTGACTCTTCCACTGGTGCTCGCTGCAATAGGCGGGCTCGCGAGTGTGCTGGGTTCGATTTTCGTGAAGGTGGGAAAAGACAAGAAGATAATGAAGGCATTTTATAGGGGAATTGTGGCTGCCGCGGTTTTGATGGCTGCTGCCGCCTATTTCACAATGCCGGAAATGGAACTTTTCCTTGCTGCTGCAATAGGGGTTGCGGTCACTGTGCTCATATTCTGGATTACCGAATATTATACAGCAAAGGAGCACGGGCCTGTGCAGAAAGTCGCAAACGCGGCTAAAACAGGTGCTGGAACAAACCTCATAAGCGGCCTCGCTGTGGGGATGGAATCAACCGCTCTTCCTGCGCTCCTCATAGTAATTGCGATAGCACTCTCATTCGAACTCGCCGGAATTTATGGCGTTGCGCTCGCAGCAGCAGCGATGATTTCGCTTAGCGGAATAGTGATTGCAGTTGATTCCTACGGCCCGATTACGGACAATGCAGGAGGTATTGCGGAGATGAGCGGGCTTCCTGCAAAAGTGAGGGAAGTTACTGATGAGCTCGATGCTGTTGGAAACACTACGAAGGCGACTACTAAGGGATTTGCAATTGCAGGAGCTGCATTGGGTGCGCTAGCTCTCTTCGCTGCATTTGCAGCAGAGGCTAAAATAACCAGCGTGAACCTCCTGAACCCTGCAGTTACGATAGGGCTTTTCTTAGGTGCCCTGCTTCCCTTCATCTTCTCTTCCTTCCTCATGACTGCGGTTGGAAGGGCTGCGTTCCTTATAGTGGAGGAAGTGAGAAGGCAGTTCAGGGAAATAAAGGGACTTATGCAGGGAAAGGCAAGGCCTGATTACGCAAAAGCAGTGGACATAAGCACCAAAGCAGCGCTCAACGAGCTCACAGTTCCCGGGCTGCTCGCAGTACTGAGCCCTCTTGCAGTAGGCTACCTTTTCGGAGTGGAGGCGCTCGGGGGGCTTTTGGGAGGCGCTATTGCATCCGGATTCCTTCTCGCATTGCTCATGTGCACTTCAGGAGCTACCTGGGACAACGCGAAAAAGTACATAGAGGAGGGGAAGTTCGGGGGAAAGGGGAGCGATGCACACAAGGCAGCGGTTGTAGGGGATACTGTGGGCGACCCGTTCAAGGACACCGCTGGCCCTGCGCTCAATGCGCTCATAAAGGTGGTGAACACGGTTTCGCTCGTGTTCGCAGGAATGATTCTTGCGTATGGAGTACATCTTCTCTGATGTTCTTCCTTTTCTTTCACAGCTTCTGGCCGCGAATTCATCCTTTGAGTTTCGGTTTTTGGCTCGTGGATCGACGAATTCTTAGGCCAGTTGGATGAATACAAGGAAAATTACTTTTTCCCCTTTCCTTTCTTCAGTATTTTCCTTATCTCGACCGGAAGCCCGTAATACCCGCATTCGGCGCATTCGATGAAATTCGTGATTGCTGCGAACGCATCGCCAATGAAGCCGTTCGCGCTCGCGTAGTCCCTGAAGCCAACTTCCCTGAGGCAATTGGGGCACACAAGACGAGTTTGTTTTTTATTTCGCGAAGAACTTGCCACCCTTCCCATGCGACCAGCAACGTTTATCCCCGGATTTACAATCTCAGTTTCCTCCTGTGCTTCAGATAAATTGCGTATTCTATGTATTTCCTGTTCGCTATGTAATCCGCGACCTTCCTTATGCGCGAGCGCTTCTTGTCTATCTGGTCCGTAACCTTTATGGAGAAGGAGTCGCTCCCTGCCCCGCTTCCGAACGAGGTTACGAGTATCGAAGTTCCAGGTTTCGCCCCGTCCAATACGTTTGCAAGTCCGAGCATCGCTGCCCCTGAATAGGTGTTTCCTATAATAGGAGTGAGAAGCCCGGGAAGCACCTTTTCCTTGGGAATGCCCATCTTCTTCGCAACATCAAGGGGGAATTTCGCGTTCGGTTGGTGGAAAACCACGTAGTCGTAATCGTTGTGAGTCCTTCCTATTTTTTCCAAAAGTCCGTTTGTCGCATTGGTCACGTGCTTTATGTATGCAGGAGGGCCCGTGAACCTTCCTCCGTGCGAAGGATAGTTGGCGTGCTGCCTTCTCCAGAAATCCGGAGTATCGGTGGTGAAGGAATAGCTATCTTCTATAACTGCGATGGATTCCCTGTCGCTTCCAATTATGAATGCAGCGCCCCCTGCTGCTGCTGAATACTCGAGCGCATCCCCTGGGCGGCCTTGTGCAGTATCGCTCCCTATGCTCATCCCGTATTCTATCATTCCGGATTTTACCATGCCCATAACCATCTGGATTCCGGCAGTGCCTGCCTTGCACGCGAATTCCAAATCCGCTGCAGTAAGGTTTTCCGGCCCTGCGCCTATAGCTTCTGCAACTATTGTCGCATTCGGCTTCACTGCATAGACCTTACTCTCGCTTCCCACGTAAACAGCGCCTATCCTTTTCGCATCTATCCCTGCATGCGCGAGCGCGTTCCTTGCTGCTTCGACCGCAATGGTTGCCGAGTCCTCATCTATTGCAGGAACTGCTTTTTCCTTTATTCCCAATCCCAGGACTATCCTATCCGGGTCCTCGCCCCACACTTTCGCGATTTCCTCGGTCTTTATCCTGTATAAAGGGACGTAAGCCCCGTATCCAACTATGCCGACCATTATCATCGCTCTCGTAGATTTAGTTTCGGTTTCGTGTCAGGAAGTTTCGGGTTTTGCGTTCCCCTACTAGTTTCGCACTTCGATATTCAACATCCGTTATGGCATTTATATTCTTAACCGTGCGGCTTTCGTCGTTTGACGTTTCGCCCACTCCACAATAAGCGCATGATAGCATTTGTACAGCCCAGCATCCTTCTGAAGATTCTTCTCGAAAAATTCGCGGCAGTGCTCGTAATCTTTCCACTCCTGTTTCAGAAAATGCCTGCAGAATTTTTTTGTGTACCTGTCGACAACGAAAACAGGCCTGTTCAGAGAGTATAGGAGGATCGAATCCGCGGTTTCTTTTCCTATCCCATGCGTTTCGAGTAAAATTTTCCGCATCTCGCGCAGGTCATTCATTTCCTTCACTTTCAGATAGGTTTTCGTCATTTCTTTGACCCTTTTCGCTTTCTGCCTGTAGAATCCGCTTGGCCTTACCAGGAGTTCGAGCTTCCGCAGGTTGATTTTCAAAATTTTCCGCTCGTTGATCAGATTTTCCTTTTTTAGGTTCGCGATCGCCTTTTCTGCATTTTTCCAATTAGTATTTTGGGCCAAAACCGCACCGAGTGCGATCTCATAGGGGCTTTCGCCTGGCCAGTCGCATTTCCATTCCCTGTCCTTGAGTTCCCGGTCAAGTCCTGAATAAAGCCCGAGAAGTTTTTTGCACATGCGCATATTGGACAAAGCACGGGAAAATTAATAACGAAACCGGAAACAAAGAAACCCGAAACCCGCGAAACCTTAATAATATTGAATAACGATATGAATCCATGCCCTACGGACTTATTTCCACGCACGAGGAAATGCGGCTTTTCTTCAAGATAGTCGAATTCTATTCCAAGCTCTATCCCAAGATTAAATTCTCGAAGGAGGAGAAGATAGTGAGCTATAAGGAAATAGGAGAAGTGTTCTACACTTACGCAGGTGGGGAAGTGGAGGGGCTTGCCGCAGACAAGATGGTTGAGATAGAGGCAGCGCTTCCTGAATATTCCACACCAGTGATCTTGCTTAAAAAGAGGAAGAAATTCATACTGCTGGATGGTCACAGGCGATTGCGGGTCGCGTGGAAAAGAGGAATGCAGTGGAAAGCACTCATAATCGTTCCCAATAAGGAAATGAGGTTTGGGGTCGAGGATACAATAACCGAAAGGATTAGGGAGATGTATTAGAAGTTTACATATGTAATATTTACAGCTAATTAAAACCTTGACTGAAGGGCTAGCGAGCGAAAACTTACGGAGCGCCTCGGCGTTTCGCACATGCAGTAAATAAGATAATACGCGGGTTCCAGGGAGCGAACCCCATCGAGGCAACTGTGCATAGGAAAACGCTTTATCTCAACTGAATTGGAGCAATGGGGATTATGAACTGATTGCGTTTTTTGCCGTATATTTTCAAAGACGAATGACGAACCCTTCTCAACTTTTTATAAACAAAAATTTATAATAAAGAACGAACATTTATAAAAGTTGCCTTTTGATTAACTGTGCCTCCCAGTGGAGTTCTACTGAGAGGACTGCAGGGGTTTTCTCTGCAATATGGAGACTAAGCAGGAACCGACAACCGGTCCTGTTCAAGCCGCACTTAGTTGTTTTGCGTGCGCACATCCTGTGTGCATGCAGGTCTCCTTAGGCATTGCTGCAACTCCCTGTTGCGGACTGATGCTCAGGCGGCTAAAAAATGAGGTGAAAAAATGAAAGGAATAAACCTGAAAAAAATCGGAGCGATTGTCGCAGGTGCGACGATCCTCGCCAGTTCGGTGGCCTTCGCGGGCTTAATGTTCGAGAACACCGAATTGGTGGACGCAAACGGGCAACCGGTTGCGAAAGTAGTGTTAGGTAGCGGCGCAGCTGCTTCCGACGGCGCAGTTGCTGGTGCAATTGCTGCTAAGTTGGCGAGCGCAGCGTATGCGAAGAGGACTCTGACTGCAGCAGTTGCTGCGGATGCGACCTGCTCGACAGGTGCAACAGGAGGGACAGGAACGTGCGCAGTAAGCGGGGAGAAAGTGACCCTTGAGGTTACTGTACCTGGTACTACGGCCGCAGGAGTGCACGACTTTTCGACCCTGATAGGCGACTATGTGGACAGAACCCTGCAGAACAGGATAAACAACATAACCACAGACGACCTCTATTCGTTGACGAATTCGGAAACCGACGTGGATGCAAACCCGTTCAGCAACGGCAACAACTCGAACATCGGGCTTGGGGCTACTGCGCTGTACAAGATAGACAGTACGAAGTTTTCGCCGTTCGCGGCAAAGACGATAGTCGACGGGCAGAGCGGAATGACGTACACTGAAACCCAGAACATATGGGTGGAGGGAACCACACAGTACTCAAGCGCAGACAAAGCGATTGAATTCAGTCCTTCACTCATTATCTACCAAGTGAAATTTGACGACCCCAAGCGCGTGGGAATAGTGAAGTGTACTTCGGAATCGACAACAATTCCCAAGTACTGGGGATGGTGTACGAACGCTGACGCGGATTACACAGGAAAGCACAGGGTCAAAATCAGCTTCCTTGGAAGCGACTGGATAATAACCGACATAATACCAACTGATACCCCCATTGTCAACGCGGATATGGTGGCTGCAGGAGGAGCACTCAACCTCGCAAAGGAAAGCGTGTACGGGATTATCAACATCGGAGACAGCATGACGAGCAGCGACGGCCAGCTAAAGGTGCGCCTTGACGACATTTCAACGCCGACCGGACAGTTTAACGTGCATCCGGCGATCGTGAGCTTCCTCGACGCAAACGGAAATGTGCTTTCGCAGGACCAGATAAATGCGGGCTCCACGGTGAAGAAGACTGTGGGTGGAAAGACGTACAAGGTAAGGGTGTACCAGACCGCTCCTGGTTATACGTTCGGCGCGAAATGGGCTGAAATGGCTCTGCTCGAGCAGGAACTTGAGCTCAAGGACAACCAGAAGGTAGACAGCGGTAAAAACATAGACTGGACCGTGCGCCTATTCTGGAAGAACAGGGATGGCGCTATCGCCACTACGGCCAACCAATATCTCGACGATGCAGATGCGCTCAGGAGCATACTTGTTTACAAGAGCTCCTTTGGAAGCGCCCTTCTTACAGGAGACGCGATAAACATTGTGGAGGTGCCGGTTGCGTACAAGCTGAGCTACAAAGGAGTGGACCTCGCATCTACGGAGTACGACACGCTCAAGTATGCCACTGGCGGTTCGATAACTCTGACTCTGGACGACGCTACGACATTTTCGCTGGCATCGAACCAATATATCAAGATAAGCAGCAACGTGGACGATGCGTTCCAGGCGAGCGGAACCGCGCTTCAGGGAACTACAGGAACTGTGAACACCAAGGGCAAGGAGATTTACTATGTCCGTGGGCACACAAACAGCACCCTGAACGGAAGCATTGTAATGCTGAAGAGCGGCTCCTCGAACTACGTGGTGTTGAACTCAAGCACAGTCGGCAACTCCGGCAACCCGGACATCCAGTATAAGACAGCGGGAAGCAGCGGAACTGTGACCGACGGCGGCCTAATAAGGATAGTGAATCGCTGCATAAACTCGACTTTGGCTGGCAATAACAACACCATTGGTGGAATGGCGTGCGGAAACTTCACTGCGGCAACTCCTGTAATAGAGCTGATTGAGAACATTGGAACAGCATACATCGGCTCTACCAAGGACGACCATGCTGTGGGCGTCTCGGAAGTGTATTACGGCTCAGGTGGATTTGTGAGCAGTAAAGCTGGCTCCACAGCGACCGACAAGGTCGTTTTCATGCCGTTGACGCAGGTGGTTGGAACTGCTAGCGAACCGTACATACTCGCGGCAAACAAAATTGATCTTTCGGCACTTGGATACAGCAGCCCGAGCGGAGTGGTCGGCGCGGAATACACCAAAGGAGAATTCATTTCTCCGCGTGGAACCAAGTTCGACTCCATGTCCAGCTCTGCTGTGACCTTCAAGGTCGCGACAAGGTTGGGCAAGGCAGCGTACCAGTTCGCTACGAGCGAAGCTGCTGCTGTAGGAGCTGAGACCACAACCCTCACCCTTGCTGAAGGGGAGAGCGGAACCGTGAGCACGGTGACCATAAAGGCCAAATCGATCGACCAGACGATAGGCGCATGCACTGCAACTGGAGGAGCGGCAACCTGCACGGTGCCAAAGGACCAGATAAGCGCGGTGATAATGCCGAACAACGCTGCGAGCGTTGACGCAGTAGTTCCTTTTGCCATAAACCCCAAGATGGTGGTTCTGGACAGGGACGCTGCGGCTACGACCACAGGCGTACTGATTACCGTCGGCGGAGACAGAGTCAACACAGTAACCGCGGACGCGATGGCTGGCGCAGGCATCGACTTCACTGCAACTCCGGTTGTTGTGAAGCAGGTCGGCAACAAGATAATTGTTGCAGGGCTCACTGCTGAAGACACCATAACCGCAGGGGATCAGTTCCTTGCAAAGGTCAGGGTAGTATAAATACCCTTAGGTCTTTGGGGCTGAAAACCCCCTCTATTTTTTTCTTTTTATCCTTTTTTCTCCTCTTTCTCGTTTTCATGTATTCACTTCAGAGCAGATGCCGTCCTTACATGAATATGAAGGATAAGCTGATTCATTTTCGTATACGGGCACACAACTATTTTAAAACTTTTATACTATATAATAAATTGTTAAATACAGCAAACTGTTGTGGGTTTCATGAAAAAAATCAAAATCGGCATTATTGGAGTGGGTAACTGCGCATCAGGACTTTTGCAGGGGATTGAGTATTACAGGCAGCACCCCGAACGCGAAGTTGTGGGGATAATGCATAAGGAGATAAATAGCTACGAAGTAAGGGACATAGAGGTTGCTTGCGCGTTCGATGTTGCTGCGAACAAAATCGGGAAAACGCTGGACGATGCGGTTTATGCGAAGCCGAACATAGTGAACTGGGTCAAGCTCCCTAAAAGCGGAGTGGTCGTGAAGCAGGGTCCTGCTTACGACGGATTGGGAAAATACCTCAAGGGCATTGTTGAGCCAGCGCCTGAAAGACCTGCTGCAGAACTGGAAAGGGAAATTCTTGAGGAGATAGGGAGGAGCGAAACAGAAATCCTTATCAACTATTTGCCCGTAGGAAGTCAGAAAGCAACCGAATTCTGGGCTGAAATTGCCCTAAAAACGAATTGCGCGTTCATAAACGCGATTCCAGTATTCATCGCCTCGAATCCCAGATGGGAGACGCGGTTTGCGCAGGCGAAGCTCCCCCTCATAGGCGACGACATGAAGGGGATGCTCGGAGCCACGATAGTGCACAGGGTGCTCGCGAAACTAACTGCGGACAGGGGTGCGGATCTGCTGCACACCTACCAGCTGAACGTTGGGGGGAACACCGATTTCCGCAACATGCTCGAGCACGAGCGGCTGGAGAGCAAGAAAATCTCCAAGACAGAGAGCGTGCAGAGCCAGCTTACGAAACAGTTGGATGAAAGGGCGATACACGTAGGTCCTTCGGATTATGTTCCGTTTTTGGGAAATACGAAAATCGCTTTCATGCACCTCCACGGAAGGATGTGGGCGGATATTCCTTACAATATAGAAGTGAAATTGGATGTGAATGACAAGGCGAACGCGGGCGGGATAATTGCCGATGCTGTGCGCATTGTGAAGGTCGCTCTTGAGAGGAAAATAGGAGGCGCACTAATCGGCCCTTCTGCTTATCTTATGAAGCACCCGCCTAAGCAAATGAGCGACGAACATGCGAAGCGCGAGCTGGAAGCATTCATCAGTTGATTTTCTTTTTAATAGGCCCAGCCGACTCCTTTATTGTCCCGCAGGTATTTTGCGTACAAGTAGCCGAAGAACATCCCTCCTAAGTGGGCTGCACCTCCTATTCCGCTTTCCCAGTCCGCGATGTACGCGAGGTTGAGCACCACCCACAGGACAACCGCGTGTTTCATCTTCATGGGGAATAAGTAAATGTAGACCACTCCTTCAGGGTTGAAGAGCGCAACTGCGCCCAAAACCGCATATATCGCCCCGCTTGCGCCCAATGCAGGAACTGACGGGGAAATACCGAGGAATACGAGTGCAAGATAAAGGACGCTCCCTGCTATTCCTCCTATTAGGAAGGTCTTGTAGAATTCTGACTTTCCTGCTATACTCACGAGAACAGGCGCGAAGAAGAAGAGCGAGAGCGCGTTGAAGAAAAGATGGGAAATATCAGCATGGAGGAAAATTGATGTAATTATGCGCCATGCCTGCTCCGGATGTGCTGGATCAAGAATGAAAAGTTCCGTAAAGCCCGGAACTGAGAGCTGGAGAACGAACGCAACGAGAATGAGCGCGAGGAGGTAGAACAAGGCGATCAACTTGCATCATGTGCCTGAAAGGTATTTTTCAGCAGAAACAGCTGCTATGGTGCCGTCAGCTGCGGCAGTTGTAACCTGCTTCACCCTGGAATTCGTAACATCTCCTGCTGCGAATACCCCTTTAATACTGGTTTTCATCTCCCTGTCCACGACTATTTGGCCATAATCGTCCAATTTGAGCTTTGCTTTCACGAGTTCGCTGTTGGGAAGCATTCCTACATAAATGAAGACACCGTCTGCCTTCAAATCGGTTATTGCGCCGGTTTTAGCATTTTTTACCTTCATTTTTTCGACCTTCCCTGCTCCGGATATCTCTTCAGGCACGCTGTCAAGGAGGAATTTTATCCTTGGATTTCCTTTTGCCTGCTCCACGAGCGCCTTTTCCGCCCTGAATTCCGAGCGCCTGTGAACAACTGTAACTGACGATGCGAATTTCGAAAGGTAAATTGCTTCGCTCAGCGCGGAATTGCCCCCTCCGATCACCGCAACGCTCTTGCTCCTGAAAAAAGACCCGTCGCACATAGCGCAATAGCTCACTCCTTTCCCTTTGAATTCCACCTCGCCCTTTATTCCCAATTTCTTTTCGCGCGCGCCTGTTGCGATTATTACTGCCTTCGCCTCGTGTCCACCATTTGCTGTCTTGACTTTCTTCGTTTTCCCTTCGAGCTCCAGGCTCACAACTTCCGTGAACTCTGTTATTTCCGCGCCGAACTTCCTCGCGTGCGCTGCCAACCGTTCCGTGAATCCCGGTCCGGTCGTGGATTCGGTACCGGGCCAGTTCTCTATCTCGGCAGTTGTTGCTATCTGGCCGCCTGCAGCTCCTTTATCCACTGCCAGCGTTCTTAGTCCTGAACGGGAGGCGTAGAGCGCTGCTGTGAGGCCTGCCGGACCTGCGCCTATTATTATCAAATCATATTCAGACATTACTATCGGAAAATATGGAACGCAGAACTGGTTTAAGCTATTTTCGGCCCAGCGTACAAATATCCTAAGGATCATCCTGCGAAAAAGGAGAGCGCTGCGAGCGCGAAAACGAGGAATTTTTTCATTTCAGTAGACGATTGCCGGTTTCTTAGTTTCCCGCTTCCGGTTCAGAACGTCTTTGGGCACATGCTGAGGAACGTCTTGAACCGCGAAATTAGTGAGATGAGAAAACCCCGAACTTTTACCGGATACCAAAAACTATTTAATCCGGAAGGCGCTCAACATAACGATATACATGGACATAATCTCAATGAGGGAACTGGATAAGAAGACAATAGAAGCGATTTTTGGGCGCGCTGAAGAGATGGAGAAAGGGAAGTTCAGGGAAAGAAAAGGGATACTCGCAACTGCTTTTTTCGAGGCGAGTACCCGCACCAAATTGTCCTTCCAGAGTGCTGCGGAGCGCCTCGGAATGAAAGTGATCGATTTTGCTCCAGAAAGCAGCTCGCTCGTGAAAGGCGAAAGCTTTTCAGACACCATAAGGACATTGGACAATTATGCCGATGCAATGGTGCTCCGGCATCCGAAAGAGGGAAGCAGCCGGCTCGCCGCGCGGCTTGCAGGACATCCGGTGATAAACGGAGGAGATGGTGCTAACGAGCATCCTACTCAAGCGCTCGTGGATCTTTACACAATCAGGAAGGAAAAAGGGAAGATACAAGACCTGAATATAGTGCTGTTCGGCGACCTCAAGCATGCGAGAACAATGCACTCCCTTATCTATGCGCTCGCGATGTTCGGCGCAAAAATTACCCTCATTGCTCCAAAAGGGATGGAGCTGGCAAAGGAGATAGTGGAAGAAATAAAGAGCAAGTTTGGGACGAAGATAATGGAGAAAAGCGCGCCTGACTTTGCAGACGCAGATGTTATTTACGTTACAAGAGTGCAGGAGGAAAGGTTCGCGGACAAGTACGAGGCGAAGAAGATAAGGGAGCAGTTCCGCCTAAGGACCTCGGACCTCAAAGCGGCGAAAAAGGACGTGATAGTGCTCCACCCTCTCCCGAAAATAGACGAGATAGAGGCAGAAGTGGACAAAAGCCCACATGCGAAGTACTTCGGGCAGGCGGCAAACGCGGTACCGGTAAGAATGGCAATAATAGATCATTGTCTAAGGTGAGTCGCGATGATAACAGTGGAAAAAATCTCCAACGGCACTGTGATAGATCACATTGCCGGAGGCATGGGGAGGAAGGTGCTCTCACTGCTTGGGATTGAAGAGAATTACCCCTACCGCGTTGCTCTCATGATAAACGTACCGAGCAAGAAGATGGGCAAGAAGGATATAGTGAAGATAGAGGGCATATTCGTAAGCGAGGAAAAGGCAGACATAATCGCGCTCGTTTCCCCGCACGCGACCGTGAACATAATAAAAAACGAGAAAGTGGAGAAGAAATTCAATGCCGAGTTGCCTGAAAAAATTTCAACAGGGAAATGCCCAAATCCAAACTGCATAACTAATTCCGAGCGCGGAGTGGAGGAATTCCGCAAGGAGAACGGGATGTACAGGTGCGTCTTCTGCGAGCGGCTTTTCAGAGGCCAGGAACTTGTATAATATTTTGCAGTGCTTTTGCGCAATTCCGGACTTTCAGAGCAATTACCAGAAGGTGCTTCTGATCGGTTCGAACCGCAAATTTCATTCCTCGACCCGCATGTTTTTAAAAACACCCGCCGAATGAAAAACATGGGAAATCCGGCTGTGCGTTTTTTCATTCTGCTCCTGCTCGCTTCAGCTGCGTTCGCGGAGTTCCAGCTTCAGAATTTGGACGTTTCCATAAAGATGAATGCCGACGGAAGCGCGGCAGTGGAGGAGCGGATAAATCTCATAATATTCGGCCAGTACAGCAGGCAGCTCTACGAGAGCGGGTTCAACACCAACACGCTCTCCAAATGGCAGGAGATATCGAACATAACAGAGATAAAGATCCACATTAGTGCGAGAAGCACGGACATTAGGAACGTCCTTATAAGGCCACAACCGCTTCAGAGATCGCTCTCGCTTTCCGATGTATGGTATGGCCAGATAATCCTGAGCTATTCCGCATACCCTTATTACGATGCTGATGGAAAGGTGGCGAACAGCACCGGAATAGTGCTGATGGACAAGTACAAACCCAGGACCACTAGATACGTGCTAAACGACAATTCGCTGAACTTCGCGCGCACGGAAACAGGGGCGATAAAGCTTGACGAAGTAATTACACTTTCCATAACTCCTCCGCAGAACGCGATGATAACCTACGTGAATCCGATAACAAGTGACATGCACGATGCAAACTTCCCCGCACTCTCGAGGACTCTGGAGTGGAGCGGACTCACGCTGGTGCAATTTTCGCTCGAGTACGAGGTCGAGCAGACGCTGGACAAGGAAGTCGTGCAGTTCTTCTCCGACGTCCAGCAGAACATACGAGTGGGACTACTCAGCTCCGAAGGCATTGCAGCGCTCACGCTTGCGGCAATTCTCGTACTGTCCTATTTCTACCTCCGCATTTCGCGGAGATGAATCAGGAACTTAAAGGGAGATATTTATGGAATACAAATACGAGCATGAAATTCTTGCATACCTGAACAAGGCAAAGAAGCCATTGCTGCTTTCCGAGATGGCAGTGGCGTTCACGCTCGACCAGAATGCGCTCATGCGTCCCCTTGGTTCGCTGGAGGAAAAAGGAATGATACGGAAAACCGTTGAAGAGAAAACCTATGCAGAACCCACTCCTGAAGGGCAGAAGTACTTCGACGGCACAGAGATACTCCCCGAATGGCGCGTTTTCCTGAAAGCAAAGGCAGGAAAGCAGATAGCTGACCTTTCCCCCGAAGAGAAGCAGTTCGGAATAAAATGGGCGAAGGACAAAGGCCTTGTGCGGATAGAAGGCGGGCGACTCATAGCGCTGAAGGAGCAGGAAGGCGTGCCGAGCAGCTTCAAATTGCATCTTCTGAGTGCGGAACAGGCAGACGAATTCACGAAGCGCGGATTGCTGAAGCAGAAGGCAGTAAGGAACTTTATCTTGGAAGCGACCGAATCTGGCAGGCGTGCGATAATTGAAAAAGGGCCGGAAGGCGAACCGGATCCTGCAGCAGCTGTGCGAAAGCGGACCGGAGAAATAACCGTGCTCACATCCGGAATGCTGCGCTCAGGTGAATGGAAAAACAAAAAATTCAAAGAGTACGATGTTTCAATCCCTGCTAAAAACGCTCCTATGGGAAAAATCCACCCCATAACTCATGCGATGGAGCGCATAAGGCGCATATTCGCGGAGATGGGTTTCGAGGAAATGCAAGGGGGATATGTGGAGAGCGCGTTCTGGAATTTCGACGCGCTTTTCCAGCCCCAGGATCATCCCGCGAGGGAGCTCGCGGACACTTTCTACTTGGAAGGGAAGGAACACTTACCTGATAAGGCGCTTGTGGAAAGGGTGAGGAAGGCGCATGAGAAAGGCTGGGGCTACGGGTGGAGTGGAAAGGAGGCGGAAAAACGGGTGTTGCGCACACACACCACGGCGCTGAGCGCCCGCTGCCTTGCAGCGATGAAAAATACACCTAAGAAATATTTCGCAGTGGGCAGGGTGTTCAGGAACGAAGCCACGGATTTCAAGCACCTCGCGGAATTCCACCAGGTCGAGGGAATAGTCGCATGGGAAAAAGCAACCTTCCGGGATCTGCTTGGGCTTCTCAAGGAATTCTATTCAAAGCTTGGATTCAGGAAAATCCGCTTCAGACCGAGCTATTTCCCATATACGGAGCCGAGTTTGGAAATAGAGGTATATTTCGAGGAAAGGAAGGAGTGGATGGAAATAGGTGGCGCGGGCATAATGAGGCCCGAAGTATCCATTCCGCTCGCGGGCGTTTACCCTGTGCTTGCATGGGGTCTGAGCCTGGAGAGGCCTCTAATGATGCTCATGGGCCTGGGAGATATACGCACGTTCTACAGGAACGACCTCGCATGGCTCAAGCAGGCGAAGGTTAAACTATGAATTTGAGGACTGTGGTTTTTCTTATTGTAGCAGCTGTGCTCATCGCAGCAATCGCGATAACCGCATTTCCCTTGGAGGAAAAAAAGGAGGAGAAAGTAGCGCAGCACGGGTTCGCACGAGCGCTGGAATTTGGAAGAGCAGGAAATTACGGATACCTCACCTTCTATTACAACGGCACAGGCAACTTCACTCTTCTCGCGCTTTCCGAGCAGCCGAAGAGCAAAATAATAGTGCTCAAAAAGGACTTCCTGAACACCGAGCGCTACCCATATTTCATCAAAGCGCTGGCGCAACTCGGCAAGAAGGGTTTCTCCATAACCGAGGTGGACTCCATAGCGGCACCGGAAAACAGCATAATAATCATTCCCTCGGGCGCGATGCCCTCCGGAGTGCTTGAGCGGCTCGACAACCTCACCCAGTCGAACGAAATAATCTACGTGGGAAAGCGCGATTTGGTTTTTTCCGAGAGGGACGAGGCGCTCGTGCGCACGGACTGGCTCCAGGATATTTCCAATTCTTCCAAGGAGCACATTATTGTAATGGACAAAACGCTTGGAGAGTTCCATGCAGATGCGAACCTCTCACTGTTCGATGTGCTCGAAAGGAATTCCTGGGCAGAAAGGAATTCCGTTGAATTCGAATATGAAGGCGAAGGGAAGAAGACCGCGTTCCTAATGCTCCGGAACGCGAGCTGGCTCCGCATGCTTCCTTCATCATCCGCAGCCACAGAAGCGCAGCCATTTCCGCTCTCGCAATTGGCTGATTCGCACAAACTTCTTCCGTTTGCAGTGCAGATGAGCGGCACAGACAACATCTTCCCGGGCCAGAAGGCGTACATTACTCTTCAGCTTAATTATTCAGAAGGGATTGCGCGCTACTCGCTCGAAAAAGAAGGAGCAATAGTGCAGCAGGACGACCTCGCGAGAGTAAGGGGCGAAGAGGCGTTTTTCCTCAGCCTCAGCTTTCCGGGCCCTGGCGATTATCTGCTCCGGGTCTCGGATTACAACGGAACGATAGGCGCAATGCGCATCCATGTGAAGGATCTGAACATTTCGCTTTCACGCACATACGGTAACTCATACGAATTCACTGTTCTTCTTGACAACGAACCGGTTGAGAGCACACCCGCGACTGTTGGGCTCGCGCATTCGGGTAACACGCTTGATGCAGAGGTGAAGAGAGGAAAAATGACAGTGCTCGCGAACCTGCGCCAGGGCGAAAATGTTTTCGTGATAACCATAATGGGGCAAAAGGTGCAGGTCCCCTACAGCAACAGTTCCGAAGGCCTTCTTGCGTTCTATGCGAAATACCTGACAATCGGAACCGCTATGGTTGCGCTCTTCTACGTCGCTGCGCGGTTGAAGAGGAAGCCGGTGTACAAAATAAATATTCCCGAGAGTGTGCCAGGGCAGAACCCCGAGGTGAAGATAAAGCCGGCTGATGTCGTTTCCGCTATAGAGGAAGTGGAAAAGCGCTTCGGCTGGAAAGGAGTCCCGCTTTATGCAAAGGAAATCAGGCTCGGTCTCAAGTCGTTCACAGGAGGAATGGAAGTAACCGAAGGCAATATCGAGGCAGTGATGAAGAAATTGGTGGAAAAGGGTACCATTAAGCACCACCTCGCGCTCTACGGTCTTTCCCAGTGGGGAGATGCAAAGGAGAACGCGCTCAGGCGCATAGTGCGCGACAAACTGATAGAACAGGGAATCGGGTTTTCGGAGATTCCAGAGGGCTTCGAATGCGGAGAGCGCCGCATCATGTTCGATCCGGAAAGCCCAGGCAGCGAATCCATAGCAATATTCGAGGACAGGGAGGAGATGCGCACCTATCTCCAGTCGCTGGAGGAGAGGAAGCGCGCGCGGCTCGAGGTGCGGCTGAGGAACGGTGCGGTGCGGCTCGCAACGCTCGATAGCTTGGATGAATTGCTATGAAATTCGTACGTTCCTGCGCATTCCTTATTCCGTTTGTGCGCTTCGCCCTATTTTACGTGCTCTTTTTCTCCACATTGACCTCTTCTCTCTCAGCATACGGTTATCCGCCGCATGAACTTGTTTCCGGGCACAACAACGCGCTCGCACCATCGCTTCTTGGCTCATCCTGCGCTGAGGAGAGCAATCCTGATTACGATGACCCCATAGCGTGCGCGGAAATCGAGCTCGTTTCCGTCTATCCTTCAGTTGATTCGCGCATCTCCGCAGATAAGGATACATATGCGCTCTGGCGCTATGCGCACGATGCATCGTCCGAGGACAGGATCGTTACGGGCGCGGATGGGTGCACGAGCTATTACCACAAGACATACCAGGGAACAGCAAACATTTACGCCAATCTTTCCGTCTTCTTCCGGAACTCCACGTATTTCCTGGACAACATAACAGGCAACAATCCCGTCCCGCTTCCCATAACGCGGGCAACCCTCAATGCTACCCAGGGCGACAATCTCACGGCAATTGTGAGCGGAAAAATAACATTCCATTACATCCTGGACAAGACGATCGGCTACCAGTCATGCGATGGGAACGGCTCGTGCACCTGCCTCGAGACCGTCTATCCGAGCGAGCCCATGAACATAACCCGCAGCGTATCCTCCAATTTATCCTATGAAGTGGAAGGCGGCTCCTTGCTCCATTTCCTCAGCAAGCCGGTGCTGCGCGAGCAGTGGGAGAAAAATTCCCAATTCGAGGACATCGTATTCTCGAAAAGGAAATTCCATTCCGCTGCGCTTCTCATGAATAATTTGGTAATAGGGAATGCAACCTTCTACGCATTCAACATCACCAACGATTCTTACGGAGTATGGCGCATAATTTCATTTCCGGTTTCTAATTTCACCAACATGAGCGGGAATGAGATGGAGGTCAGGACAACGCCAATTCCATTGGAAGAAGCAAATGACTCGTTCGTCCTCCTTTACGTTTTCAAGTCGTCCTATTCCGCATTCGGTCCGCACAACCTCGATTTAGCCATGCATGACCATTTCGGGAACACTGTCCAGCAGACGTTCGGAATAACGAACAGAAGGCACACTTTCGGCAATTCGAGTGGAGAAAATGGGGAGCAAAACATTTCAGACCGCGATTTCTACAGGCCTTCTGCGCAATACATGACCAGGGACTTTACCCTGCTAACTGCCGGACTTGGAACAATAGGCGCACTGATACTCGTCTTAGTGCTTTTCAGACGTTGAATCCCTATAGGTGTCCTTCGCTCATCGACTTTCCTTTCCATCGCTCGCTTGCTTTCTTGCGTATCTCCTTGCACTCCAGGCTGCCGGTTCCCTGCTCATGCCTTTTCTTCCTGTTTTGCTGCGCTGTTATTACGTTGTTCACGTGAGGGTCTACGGTCGCAAACATCCCATCACCTTTGAATCTTTGTTTTCGGCCCTTTCCGGCCGTCTGGGGCTTAGATAAAGAGGAATCAGGTTTTTAAACCCTCCTTTGCCCCATGGCGTTTTTTACTAAAATACACGGATATTTTAGCTATTTATAAATCCGGGATTCGTGCTTCGTCAGGCATTTTGACTATGAGATGTGAGCAGGTTTGAGGGGGTCATTCCATCAAACGCACCTTTCAATCGCCGCATCAGTTTCTTGTTCGTTCATTGAGAAATCCCGTTTGAGTATTTTCCAGTATTCTTCCAAAGCATCCGGGCTGGTAAAAACAGTATTTTAATAAGGACGCATTACAATCAAAAAAGCGGACAGAAGTTAGAATGCTGTACAGTTAATTCTGACCAAAGATGTGTCAAACGATGGTTATTTAAATATATTAGTACACTAATATAATACAACTAATTGATGTTAATTTGAGGTGAAACTATGGATGCTACAGCAGTCGCTGAAAAACCAAAAAACAGATTACCAGATGGTAGAGTAATTAGAGCATTAGAAGATGGAAACGGCCAAAAAACTTTTAGACAGGTTGAGATGTTTACATTAGTAAGAGCCTTAGTCCCAGCTCATGAAACAGTAATGGGTGTTAAAGATCATGACCAATCTATTCAATCAGGTACTTATAGTTTAGTAAATGCTAATAACTGGTGGAGAACAAGAAGGTATGGCGTTTATGTAAGAGGTTTTGAAAAGGAATTAGACAAACCAATTGGAGATAAAGTTGTTTGGATTGAAGAACTAGACGGAAGAAAAATTGATTTTACTTTTGATGTTCCTGATGTAAAAAATCCTCATGATAAAAACAAAGGATTAAGACAAGCAACAGGCATGCTTGATTTTGATTTTAAAAAACTACAATATACTGCAGGTACAAGGACTGTCTCTGTTGCTTCTGATTTTGATCCAGAGACAGATGTAGCCGTTAGAGACGTAATGAGACCAAGAAACTGGGGCTTAGTTGATGCTGATGGTTACCCATTAAGATCCAATCCTTCAAATAGTGGAGTTCCAGAAGCAAGGTTTATGCACGTAAGAAATTCTGATGAATTTGAGAAGAAAGCCACAGGATGGCACGGCTCTGTTGCCCGCAACGTTGTCGACTTCATCTACTACTGGGGGCGTTTCGTCCTTGCCATCAGTGACTGGTCCGAGGCCTCGGGGGTGACGGTTGTTGGCCGCTCCGTGGCCGCGTCGCTGGTCGC
The DNA here is from genome assembly GCA_041694885.1 of Microcaldota archaeon. Taxonomy (GTDB): domain Archaea; phylum Micrarchaeota; class Micrarchaeia; order Anstonellales; family Bilamarchaeaceae; genus JAHJBR01. The sequence goes on from JBGFRX010000028.1 coordinate 19,378, forward strand.
AGTGCCAGAAGAAAAGCTGGTCGAGGTTGCTGATCCACAAGCCTTATTACAAAGAACTAGTAAATTAAGAGAGATTGCTGAAGACCACACAAGGAGATTTGGAGACCTCCTTACTCAAGAAGGGCATGCTAGATTCATACAACCTATCTTAGACGAGGCAGCATTCTTGATTGAGTTGGCAGGTAAAATACAAGCAATCCAGAAGAAAGAGTAACATCTCTATTTTTAATAGATCTTACCCCAGAAACGCAACGGAAAGGGAGCAACCTCAGATGAAAAGAAAAGACGCTAGGGGAGAGACATCCAGTTCTATGCCTCAGCTGCAAATGGGCAGGACAAGGCGCCTGCTATCTTCCAACAGTACCTGAAATCCAACGGCATAAAGCACATCCTGGGAAGGGTGAATCATCCGCAGACTAATGGGAAGGTGGAGAGGTTCTTTTGGGAACTGAAACGTAAGCTCCACAGGTTCAAGGATATTGACAGATTTGTGTGGTGGTACAACTTCGTGCGTCCGCACTTGAGCCTGAACTGGGAGCGGCTCGAAACTCCCGCCCAGGCGTTCGTGCGGAAGCGGGTGAAGGGGTTAAAAGTCAAGGTTGAGGTGATATCACATGGTGTTCTCGAAACTACGAGAGGAACTTAATTTGGGAAATCACAGCCCGAGCTCGCGAGGTGAAGAAATAAAAGGTTTGTTTGCGAACGAAAACTCGGAACGGGACGAAACCGTGGAAAGTGGGGAAATTTCAACCATGTTTTACACCTGGAATTAGAAATAGAAATGAAAGGGATAAAAAGAGAGGTTATTTCTTGAGCTGTTCGAGCGTCTTCATAACGGCGTCCAGCTGCTCGGAAGTGCCTTTGATTACAATTCTTTGGCCTTCTTGGACTATACTCTGTTGGGCTGCCTCAAGCAGCGCGCCCTCTGCTGGGGTATTTTCTTCAACCGCCACCCCGAGACCAACCGACGGCCTGTAGTTGAGGACAACGTAGTTCGTGAGGTTGAAGTTGTAGTCACGGACAACAGGGCCCACTCTTCCTGGGTCACCAAGACGATAGAAATATCTGGCTTTAGGATTGACTGAACTGGTTTGCTTGCCAGTTGGAATGCCGAATTTTGCATCGGTCAAATACCAGCCGCAGTTGGTTGGGAAGTTTGATACAAGTTCCACTTTTCCGGCTTCAGGCATCACCACAAGCTCTTTGCCATCGCGGCCCATCTTGAAGTCAGGATGCTCCACGACTAAAATGGCGTTCTCCTCGCCTCTGAATTTGTCGTCCACGTGGAAAACATATCTCTGTTTATCACACTGATCCGTGTAAACAATTTGCGTACCCAGCTTCTTGCCCGGAGCTTCGTAGCCTGTCATCGTGCCGGTCCAGCATGGATAAACTTCGCACTTGCTCTTCCACTCGCCGCTTCCTACAAGAGCTTTGTCGTGCCTCTTGTTTGAAACGAGGACGCGGTTCTCCGCATCAGCTCTTTCCAGCGCCTTTATGAAACGCACGCCTTCCGAGTACCTTATGAATACTTTTATGTCCGGTCCCCTTATCCTTTGCACTTCCCGGGCTTTTTGAGCAGCAGTTTCAACCATGGTTTCACCTCTTGTTTATGTAATATTCTGGTACGTTATATTTAAAACCCACCTTTTAGCACAAAAACAAGTTGAGGATTCATCGCCTGTTGCATGTATTCCATTGTTGAGCTTCGAGAATCTGTTGTAAACGTATTCTGCTGTTTTGGGGTTGCTTACTATATCGTCAATTCTTGCCTTTGGTTCTATGTTTGCTCCCCAGAATTCTTGATGTCCTTCAACCTAATCGTTGACAAAGCCCATGCAAACACCGTCAAATGATGCTCGTTCGGCATATTAAATGCTTCGCATTTTGTTAAAAATTAGCTGCATGGTATTGAAAAAAATTGGACTCAGAGGGATCGACGGCTCTGCTGTCGGATTTTGGACGGCCAGTTGAATGGCAAACCGTTTAATGGTCCATGGAATGTAACGACGCTCCATCGAACAGTCCAAAGCTTCTTCAGCCATGGTGAAGAATTTTGGTCGAAGACCAAATATTTCGCACCCTCTCCTCGGGTGCGAATCCCAGCTGGGAAACCCTTTGCAATGCTTCGTGTTTCAAAAATCAGATGCATTGCTTATTATTTGGACTCAGAGGGATTCGCACCCTCGGCCCCTCGCGCTCCAGGTGCATTTCCCATTTCCCTTTCAGGGTTTCGTGTTTTGATTACGAAACGCAAAATCCAAAACATGAAACGCGCTTGCAAGGCGAGTGCTCTGCTGCTGAGCTATGAGCCCAAATAACGCATCCATCATTTCCTCGCGGAGAAAATTTATAAAACGCACATTTTAATTTTCCCCTCATAAAACAATTTTATGCCCGACTATTTTTCACTCGCAATTTCCGTGTTCGTGGTGAACGTAGTTCCAGCGTTCATGCCCCCAACATGGGTGGTTCTTGCGCTCGCGAAGATAAACGACCCTTCATTCGATCCGCTCATGCTCACGCTCGTAGGCGCGCTCTCCTCCACCGCAGGAAGAGCGGTCCTTGCTTTCTATTCCTCGTTCTTCAGGCGCTTCTTCACAAAGGAACTTGCAAAGCACGCCGAGGAAATAAAAAAATTCTTCGAGAAAAAAGGAAAGGAGCTTTTCGCAGGCACATTCCTCTATTCACTCAGCCCTTTCCCAAGCAACCTCGTATTCATAGCGAAGGGGTTCACCAGCGTGGATTGGAAGCCCGTGTTCTCCGGCTTCTTTTTCGGCAGGCTCGTCTCCTATTTCATCCTCATAGCGCTTTCCGAAAACATCTTCTCCACACTCAACAACTATTTTAAAAATGAGCAGACAGTTAGATATCTGTTCGATGTGCTGGGAATAATAGCAGCATTCTCCATATTATTCATTCATTGGGAAAAACTTTTAGGTGGGAAAAATCTTGTCGCCACCGGGCGACAATCTATTTTTCACAAAAGCATGAACAAAAATGGTGAAAAATATGGCAAGCAAAAAAGCAAAAGCAGCGGAAAAGGCGCTCGGATATGTGAAGGAAAATAGCATAATAGGGTTGGGCTCAGGAACCACTGCTGCTGAATTCATCCGGCTTCTGGGCGAAAAAGCGCAAAGGGGATTTGAAATGGATGCATGCGTTCCGACCTCGTTCGATTCGCGCATCCACGCGATAAAATACGGGCTTTCCCGCTATTTGTGCGACCCTGATCAGGTGAAGAAGATTGATATCGCAGTGGACGGAGCAGACGCAATTGCCGATGGTTGCGTGATAAAAGGAGGAGGAGCTGCGCTCACGAAGGAAAAGGTCGTCGCGTACAATTCCGGGCAATTCATGGTGATAGTGGACGATTCCAAGATAACCAGGACGAAAAAGGCGACAGTGGCGCTCGAATGCATAAAGTTCTCCGCTCCATTCGTATTGAAAACGCTGGAGAAGCTTGGCTATAAAGCCGCGATAAGAACCGGCACAGGAAAAGTGGGGCCGATAATAAGCGACAACAACAATTTCATAATTGATGCGGAAATTGAGATAAAAAACGCCGCAAACCTTGAAGGGATGCTCAACCAGATTCCAGGCGTTTTGGAGAACGGGATATTCACGAAATTCGACAAAATAATCGTGGGAACTGAAAAGGGAGCTTACGAACTTTAGTGCCTTTCTCCCTTCCTCAGTGCAAGGAACATGAGCACAGCAGCCGAGACGCTGATTATGAACGAGAATATGAAAGTTGCGTGGAAGCCCGCGACATCCACATCCCAGAGCAGCCCTGCGATGAGATTGGCGGGAAGCACGAGCACTCCGGTAGCGCCCTGATAGAATCCGATCGCTGTCCCGTAGCTCCTATTCTTCACGAGACGCGCGACGAATGTGCGGGGCGTAGTCTCCAAGATGGCCATTACTATCCCGAAGAGCGCGAAAAACACCATGAAAAGGAGGTCGTTCGCGAACGCGAAACCAAAAAGAGTAAGCGCGAAAAGCAAGTATGCGAGCGCCATCATCTTCTTCCCTCCGAATCTGTCAGTTAGCGCTCCTACGGGCATCGCGGAAAGAGTGTAGCTTATGTTGTAGACAATATATCCGAAAATCGCGATGAGCACGCTATTCGTTATCTCATGCGCCTTGAGTATGAAGAACGCGTTGCTGAACTGTGCGAGCGCGAAAAGCACGCCGAGAACGGTCATGCTCCTGTAATTCTCGTTTTCCCACGCCCATCTGATTATATTTTTTCCATCCACTCCATTCCTCGTTTTTATGTCGCTCACGAATTTCCAGATTATCGCGACTCCGAGAAGAGCAGGAAGAACCGCAATCAGGAATATCGCCCTGTACGTTCCTTCCTCTCCCAATCCAGGAAGCATGTACGCGACGAGCGCCGCAGTAATCAGCGGCCCTGCTATCGCGCCCGCGGAATCCATCATCTTCCTGAACCCAAACGCCTTGCCTAAGTTCTCCTTTTTCTCGCTGTAGGTTATTATCGCGTCGCGCGGCACCCCGCGTATCCCTTTCCCGAAGCGTTCGATCATCTTTATTCCAAGTACCTGCTGCCAGCCGGTCGTGAACGCGAAAAATATTTTCATCACGGAGGAGATGAAGTAGCCCCAGGTGCTCATCCACTTCCTTTTCCCGAACCGGTCGCTTATGTAGCCCGAGAGTGTCCTGAACATAGCGACTATGAGGTCCGAAATTCCCTCTATCAATCCAATTACGAAAGCGTTCGCCTTGAGCACGTTCACCAAAAACAGGGGCATTATGGGCGTTATCATTTCCGTGCTCACGTCCACCAAAAAGCTTACTATTCCGAGCGAGGTGGTATTCCTGCTGAGCTTAAGTACCATGCGCGTTTTTCTCGAAAGCCGTTTAAATACATTATCTCATCAATTCCAGTTCATGTACATTGTTCCGGAAGAAATGCGAGCAGTTCTCAGGAGGCCGGTCGGCGCACTAATGCAATTCGACGATTTCGTTTTGAAATACGGAAAGAGGAAAATAATCGCAGTAGGGGACATAGTTACGCTCTCCCTTCTTTCCAGCGGCATAGCGCCCTTCATCGCCGTCTACGATTTCAGGACATTGCGCAGCAAGCTGGGCGATGAAGAGCAGGGCAAAATCAGAGCACACTATCCAAAGCCCGAAACCGCGAACAATCCTCCGGGCACGATAACCGAAGAACTGGAGAATAAGGCAGCAGAAATTTCCAGAAGAGGGGGCGCTCTTTTCGTGAATGGAGAAGAGGATCTCGCGGCACTCGCGTTCATGCTCGTTTCTCCTCCTGAATGCGTAATAATATACGGCCAGCCGTACGAAGGGGTAGTAGCAGTGGAATGCGGAGAAGAAGCGAAAAAAAAAGCAAGGGGCTTTTTCAAAAAAATGGAAAGGAAATAGGGACTTGCAAAAACAAAACACGAAATCGGAAAGCTGGAACGCTTAGCCGCTTCCGCCGCCTTTGCCGAACATGTAGAGCAGCGCGTAAGTGAGCACCCCGCTCACCATCCCTATTCCTGCAAGAAGCATTATGTCCTCTTCGGCGCGTATGCTCATCCACATGTAGGCTATTCCGTAGCCCACCACTGCAGCAGCTATGAGCCGCAGCAAGTTCAAGATCGTTTTGGATGCGGACATGTTATTGCTCGCCGCCCGCCTGTACTTTCGCCACAACTATGACGTCTTCGACGGACTTTACGTTCTTGTACATTACGCTTTTTTCCCTGAGCACTCTCTTCGCTTCGTCCTTCGAAGCAGGAAGCGGCTCGAGGAGCACTCGTACCACTTCGCCGCTTTCGGTGTCGAGGATGAAGTCCTGGGCATTTCCTATGAACTTACCGCTATCGGTAAATATGTCCATGCCGTACATCCTGGATAATTTCGTCGTCATTTCATCACCTTGGCTGATCACTCATACGCTCATGTTAGAAGACCTAATTTTAAAATTCTTACTATACGAAGTCCGGCGCTCCCGGGAACGCGGCGAGCACTATTTTTGTGTTCACGCGCTGCACTCCCTCGGTGCTGTTTATCTCATTCACCAGTTTTCCGAGCTCCTCTATGTCCCTGCATACCACTATTGCTATTCCATCGTATTCGCCGGTGGTGCGATAGGCATGGTGCACGAAAGGCAGCCGTGCGATCTTCTTCATTGCCACCTCGGTCCTGCCTTCTATGTCTATCTGTATCACCGCGCTTACTCCGTAGCCCAGCTTTTTGTAATCAATAGTCGCAGAATAGCCGGTTATTACCCCCGCTGCCTCCAGTCGCCTTATGCGCTCCATCACAGTGTTCGGGTGTATCCTTAGCTCTTTCGCGATCTCGCGATGGGAGCGCTTGGTATTCCTCATCAAAAGCCGCAGGATTCCCACATCCTTGTCGTCGTAATCGTAAGCCATAGTTGTTATAATAACACAATATTCTTTTAAATCTATGTGCAAAACCACAATGAAATCGCAAAAACTTATTTATATATCATTAACAGCATAGACAAGCGACTGCAATGTCGAGGTGGGAACCATGGTTGGAGTGGAAGCGAAAAGAAAGGCAAGCGGAATAATAAGGGAGCTCGAAACCACCATAAACAATTACAGTTCCATCTCGGCCGGCTTCAGCCGCATAATAGAGCTGGGCAGGGCGCTGCGCGATGCTGCGTTCAGCGCGCGCGGACTCGAGGAAGAAGAGAGAGAAGAGGCATTCGAGCTCCTCAGGCACGCGAAGCTGATAGCACTCGCGCAGTCGGATGCTGAAAAACGCATCTGGCGGCTCCAGATGGTGGAGGACGACCTGAGAAGAGTCGCCTGATTTTTCCCTTTTTTAAATTTTTCCCATCCAATGGCTTCATCCAATAATCCGAAATACGTCTGTTTTTGCGAACCCGGACAGAGGATAAGTTTATGCATGCATTCTGCATTATCCTAGCATGGGAAACCCAAGGAAAAGGGTGAAGCACCACGGGCCAATCCTGCGGACTTCGTCCGCAATCCCTTCAGCAAAGCTGAAGGAGCCCGTGGCTTCAGATGTTGATGGCTTTAGGTGGAAGCCGTGCCTATTGGTGAACAACGCTGGCTTCCGCGCACCCGTGGTGCTTCAGTGAAAAAAGCCGCGGAGAAAATAAAAAACCGCGCTTGGGCAGGGATATCTTTTTAAACCTCGGCTGCAATATTTTTACGCAACATTTTACGACGATGAATAGTGCTGATCAGGTGCGGAAAGAATGAGTGGAATAATCCCAATACCCATAGAGCGCGACATGAAAGATTCTTACCTCGACTACGCGATGAGCGTAATAATAGGGAGGGCGCTTCCGGACGTGCGGGACGGACTTAAGCCGGTGCACAGAAGAATACTTTTCGGGATGCACGAGCTCGGGAACACGCACAACAAGCCGTACAAGAAAAGCGCGAGAATAGTGGGTGAAATCCTGGGCAAATTCCATCCCCACGGCGACGCTGCGATTTACGACTCTTTGGTGAGGATGGCGCAGGACTTTTCCCTCAGATATACTCTCATCGATGGTCAGGGAAATTGGGGTAGCGTAGATGGGGACTCGGCTGCAGCAATGAGATACAGTGAATGCCGCATGACCCTGCTTGCTGAGGAGATGCTCGCGGACATAGAAAAGGGGACAGTTGTGTTCAGCCCGAATTTCGACGGAACGCTCAAGGAGCCGGCAGTGCTTCCTTCAAAGGTGCCTGTGCTGCTCATCAACGGCTCTTCCGGAATAGCGGTGGGTATGGCTACGAATATCCCACCGCACAATTTGGGTGAAATAACTGATGCACTCGTCGCGATTATAGACGGCGCTGACGAGGAAAAGGTGCTGCGCATCGTCTCAGGTCCTGATTTCCCCACAGGAGGGACGATAATGGGCAGAAGCGGGATTTACGAGGCGTACAAAACAGGGAGAGGAATAATACGTCTGCGGGCGAAGATAGAGGTTGACGAGAAGGGAAGGAAGCTGATTGTGCGCGAAATACCATACCAGATTACCAAGACGGCGATAATAGAGGCGATTGCAGAAGCAGCGAAGGAAAAGCGCATTGAGGGTATTTCAGGCATACACGACAGGAGCGACAAAGAGGGGATGGAAGTAATAATAGAATTGAAGAAGGATGCGGTTGCCGAAGTGGTGCTCAACCAGCTCTACGCGCACACGCCGCTCGAGTCCTCATTCGGTACAATCAATATCGCGCTCGTGAACAATGCGCCAAAGACGCTTTCGCTCCACGAAATGCTCGGGCATTTCGTCGCATTCAGGCAGGAGGTTGTGAGGAAGAGGAGCATATTCGAAAAAGAACAGGCACGGGCACGGGCACATATACTTCAAGGGCTCACCGTCGCACTCGTGAATATAGACAGAATTATACCGTTCCTGAAATCGAGCACTGATGTAAAGGTAGCGAAGGCAGGACTCATGGAAGAATATTCGCTCAGCGAGAAGCAGGCTGATGCGATAGTGGAGATGAAGCTTAGGGCGCTCACCGGCCTCGAAAGAGAGAAAATAGAAAAGGAGCTCGCGGAGCTGAAAAACCGGATCGTGTGGCTCGAAAGCGTGCTCGCAGATGAAAAGAGAATACTTGGTATAATAAAGGACGAACTTTTGGAAATAAGGAAAAAATACGCGGACGCGAGAAGGACGAAAATAGAAGAGGTGGCTGACGAGCGCACCGCAGAAGACCTCATTCCGAACGAGGACGTGGTGGTATTCATAAGTCACCGGGGATATGTGAAGCGCGTACTCCTGGACGAGTACAGAACGCAGAAAAGGGGCGGAAAAGGAGTAGTTGGAATGGAGACGAAGGATGAGGACTTTGTTGAGGATGTCATAGTGACGAGGACGCACGACTACCTGCTCTTCTTCATGGACAAAGGAAGGGTGCACTGGCTCAAGGCGTACGAAATCCCGGAAGGAGGAAGGTATGCAGGAGGAAAGCCAGTCGTGAACCTGCTTGACCTCAGGGAGGAGAAGGTAAGCGCATGGATTCCCATGAAGGCATTTTCCGAAAAGGAATTCCTCGTGATGATAACCAAAAACGGGATTGTGAAAAGGATAGGCGCGGACGCGTTCGCGAATCCGAGGAAAGGGGGAATAATAGCAATTACGCTCAAGGAGGGCGACTCGCTCATGGAAGTGAAGAAGACGAATGGAAACATGAAAGTATTCATCGCGACAAAGGATGGGTATGCGATAAAGTTCAGCGAAAACGACGCGCGGGAAATAGGGAGAACAGGGCAGGGCGTGATAGGGATACGGCTACGCGAAAAGGATGAAGTGATAGGAGCAACGGTGTGCGACAAGCCCAGCGTGCTAACCATGACCGAGAACGGGTACGGGAAAAGGACTTCTTTTGAGGAGTATAGAGTGCAGACACGGGGCGGAATGGGAGTGACGAACCTGAACTGCACGGAAAAAACCGGCGCAGTGATTGGGGTGAAGGCAGTTGACGATGAAGATGAGATAATAGTGACGAGCTCCAAAGGGCAGACGATACGCTCGTCTGTGAAGGACATACGCGTGATAGGCAGGAATACGCAGGGTGTAAGGATAATAAAACTGGATGAAGGGGAAAAAGTCGCTTCGTTCGCGATTGTACATAAAGAAAACGGTGAGAAAGGCGAAAGCGAGGCGACACCAAGTGCTTAAAAATAAAGTTTTTTCGATTTTCCGAAAAAAGAACGAGCGATATGGATTTAACTTCATAAAATCGCATTTTATATCGTAAGTTCGAACTGTCATGGAAAAATCCAGACGCTTACAGGTCATCTGCGGGTTTTTTATATCACTTTGAATGAAATATGTTCGTGGCTGAGAGTATACAATCGGTGAAAAAGGGCAAAGAAGTGGAACTGCCGAGCGAAAGGATAGAACGAGAACGAAGGCAGCGGAATGATTTTCTTAAATCGCCTTTGGGAAAAACGGAGTTTACCGCTGCTCTAGAAAAACTCAAGAGCGGGAATCCTGAAGACCGAATAGCCGGAGCTAAGAAACTTGGGGACTTAAAGGCCTTGGAAGGTTTTGAAGCTCTCTTAGATCGCCTGAGGGGAGAAGAGGATAAATCTGTCAGGATAGCAGTTCTTTGTGCAATTAGAGAGGTTGCTGGTTGGAATGAAGGCCAGGTTCTAACAAAAGGAATCGAACCTTTGAAAAAGATAATCCTAACTGAAAATTACGAAGTTGCAAAGGAGGCGATATGGGGGCTTGCAATGTGTGGGGATACACGCACAATGCTTCCTATACTCTCGCAATTGCGGAGTAAGATAAAAAACGAAGATTTGAAATACGAGATAAACCACGCTTTGGAGCGGATTTCATATAGATAGGTCATTTTCCACTGCGCAGTATCTTTTGGAATGTGATCTGGTTCTCGCTCAAAGCGTTGCTGAATATATCCGTAAGTTTCTGGTCGTACCACTTTCCCTTTTCTCGGAAATCGTTCAATATATAATCCACCGTTTGTGGAGGCCTGTAAATCCTTTCGCTTGCAAGCGTATCGAACGAGTCCGCAATCCTGAGGATCCGGGCACCGATGGGAATGCTCTCTCCATTGATGCCAAAATAGCCGCTGCCGTCGAAGTTTTCATGATGATATTTGGCTATGTTTCCTATGTCGTTGATATCTTTTTCAGATACGCCCTGAAATTTCCCGCGGACTTTTTCTAGAATATCGGGGCTCTGGTGCGCGTGCGATTTAATCGACATAAATTCTTCTTCAGAAAGCTTGCCCGCTTTCCTCAAATGCTTGTTATCAACCCCAATCTTCCCAACATCGTGGATCAACGCGGCCATCTTGATTTTTGCCTTTTCCCTTGCCGGCAGGTCGAGATGGTCAAGTACCTGTTCAGTATATTGGAAAACTCTGAGATTATGCCCGTACTTGGAATAAGGCGCTCTCTCCGAGACGTCCACGAGGGAGAGCAGCGCTTCGGAATATTTTGCCTTCGTAGCTTCGTCCCAGCCAAGCTCACCTGCAACTTTGGAAAATGAGCTGCGCCATACCTCCATGTCTCTTAGCCTATCTTTGAACATGAGTTGGACCGACCTGTCGCTTATCCACGTCTTATCCAGGATATTGTCCAAAATCACCTTTTTGGTCTGCTCATCAAGAGGTAGGCCCATTATCAATCTGCGGGGCGCATCTATGAATTTCTGGTACGTCTCTCTGGACAACATCCCTCCGGTTTGGTCTGCAAGGATGGTCTGGGCTGTCCTACTGAGCTGGATTACCCCATCTTTGAGCACCTCCAAACTCTCTTTCGTAAGCCCTTTCCTCAGTGCATCCGTAAGCGCGGTTTTTGCTCTTATGACAAGCGGCTTCAGAGGCCTGAACGCAGCATAGGTCGCTATGCTGTCAAAGGCGAAAACATACATGCTCAGGCGCAAGTAAGCCATGTTTTCCGCGTTGGGGTTTTCGTATGCCCTCTTGAACGCTCCCTTGACCATTTGCGCTGTCCCTATTGGAGTTATTGATTTTACAAGTTCCACTGGTTTCGTAATCGCTTCATTCCCGAAGTTGAGAACCCATAAACCAGGCGTTGAGATCACTCTGTAGAACGAACTCCAGTAGCCCTTTTCGTCATAAGCTCCTTCAACCTCTTTCATCCAGCTCGAGAATGAGGTCTTGATTGCCTTTCCTACGATATCGCCAGCTGTTATATTCTGCTCATTGAACTCTTTAAGAAAAGCGGGTATGAAGGTTGCGGTCTTTTTATTTGTAAATTCTATTGGTTTTTCATCAGCAGTTATAATTTCCATGAATTTCGCATATTCCGCCTTTACGGTCTTGGAAATCTCCTGGTCTTTCTCAATCTGTGTCGCATATTTTTTGTACAGGTCTTTGTGTTGCGCCGTGAGCCCGTCTAAGGAGAATTGCCGGTAACCGCTCTCTATTGTACCGAAGATATTTTGCTCCCTGTGCCGTATTTCCTCCTCGTGGTTAGTAAGAGTTATTTTGATTTTCTTTATCGTTTCGAAAACAGCGTGGCGGTCGCCTTTCTTTTCCCTTATCAGGCGCTCAAGGGTGCCGATGTGCGGCTCAATTTTCTTTGCAAGCTTGGCTGTTTCAGGAGCGGTTTTCAGCTTGTCGAATTCAACGCGGATTTGCTGGGCATCCTTGAAAGTCAGTTTTTCCTTCTTTTCGGCTTCGTCTACTGCTTCTTTGAACGCCTGCATGGTGCTACTTTTTGGTAACTGCTTAAAAATCTACCGATAACGTCGATAAATCGAATCTCGATTTTCGGCAATTTCTGCCATCGGAATTTTTGTTCGCCCAGGGTAAAGTTTTTTCGATCCTGCGAAAAAAATGGGGGGTGTGGATTAACTTCATAAAATCGCATTTTATATCGTAAGTTCGAACTGTCATGGAAAAATCCAAGCGCTTGTGTGATAGGTGGGTAATTTAAATTTTTTATTCATTTATAGACGCATGAGAAAAACAACCCTGCTCTTCCTCCTTACCCTCATTCTCCCTTTGTTCGCCGCAGTTGAATGCGTCCCAGGTTTTGAAGAGACAGCGGCAATACAGGTTGTGGACGCGAGAGTAAGGCCCATAGCGAACGCGAGCGTGCAGATAACCTACCAATTGGACAAAACGACCGGAAAAGGGTACACGACAACTGCGCCCAAACTCACTGCTGCTGACGGAACCGTTACCTTTGTTTTCAGGAACCAGGAGATAATAAAGGAAAGGGTGGACTGCGAATACACGATAATCGCAAGCTACGACAACAAGAAAGTGGAGCAGAAGGTTACTGTTGGTAAGCACGCACAGACGATAACCGTGCAGATGAATGCGTACCTCCTGAGCATACAGGCGATTGACCAGGACGGAAACGCGCTTACTGGCGCGGAACTCATTGTGCGGGATATAAGGAAAAAAGCCGGGGGAGACGGAAAAGTTGGAATGATTTTAGGAAATGGAAGCGCGAACGTCACACTGAGGTACGGGGATGGAAGCGTTTCCCGACTGATTCAGATAAGCAATGATACCGACTATTCTTTTCAGGTTGGTGTTTACTGGCTCGGAATTTATGTTGTGGATGACGCGAACATGCCCCTTGATGCGCTCATGAACATAAGCGGGAAAATCCTCTACACCAATGTGGATGGATATGCAGAAGTGAAGAAGCTGCTCACTGCAAGACCAGAAGTGAAAATAACTTACCGGGGAGTGGAGAAAACGCTTGACACCGACCTTGCAGTGCAGGACACGTATTACGCAGTATACGACCTCCATGCTCCAAAAATATCCAATCTTGGAGCGAGAAACGATGACGGGAGCATAGTACTCGACATGTATGTTGTTGATGAAGGCGTGAGGGCAAGCGGCCTCGCTCCTGACGGAATAAAGGTCTCCTACTCTTTCGGTGGCACGGATTATTCCGCGCCTGTTTACGTGAAGGCAAGGCACAAGTACGAGGCGCTCCTCTCCGGAATTGAGAAGGAGGGAGTGGTGGAAATTGCCATAAGCGCAAGGGACAATGAAGGCAACATAAGGAGCGTGAAGGGCTATTTCTCCGTGATGCACGAGAGCAATAAAACAGAAGGAGGAAATGAGACGCCAAATGGAAGAGAAAACGGAAACGAAACAGGCAGAACTGATGAAGCACCTGGCGTTGGGGGAAGCGGATTTTCCATGGAGCCGTTGCACATACTCGGGGTCGGAATTGCCATAATAATAGGGCTTATAGTGGTAAGCTACATACGTGAAAAATTCTCCAGCTCTTAGAAAGCTTTATAAATATGCAACCCATAATTGTATATTAGTTCTGATGTAAAATTGTGTGAACCCTGCGTTTGAGAAATGGTGGTGGCATGCCGAGAGGAAAAAAAATCATAATCGACAGGAAGATCAAAGACGAGTACGTGGACACGCTCAAATCCATGAACCTCGAGAAGATAAAAGGCACTTATGAGGATAGGCAGGACTCGATTTCCTCATCGCTCGCCAATGTATTCAACGAAGCCCAGAAGCTCTACCAGAAGAAGGAGCTCAACGACGAGATCCTGGAAAAGAAAGGGCTTTACACTATCCAGAATGCCTACGAATTGCTGAGGCACAACGGCTTCGACATATCCTTCAGGGCATTCGGTGGAAGGGTAGAGAGGGGAACGATAACCTCGGTGAAGGTTGGCAAGAAGAGATACATACCGATGGATGCGCTCAACACCATGATGAACATAAAGGATGAATTCTACTCCGTGAAGAATGCGTTCGAAACGTACAGGAAATTCAACTCCAGGATAAACTACAGGGCATTCATAGGCAGGGTGGAGAAGAAATCCATTCCTTCGGTGAAGATAGGCACAAAGCGGCTCATTCCGCGTGGCGCTGTTGACGCGCTCACTCATGTGGCGAAAACGTATTATACTGTGAGTCAGGCGATACAACAGCTCCACAAGTCCGGAATTGGGATAAAGAGGAACGCGTTCGAAAGGCGTTTGGATAGGAGCAGGATCCCGCACGTGAAGATTGCAGGAAGAAGGTTCATTCCGATGGACGTGCTCGACGAGCTGGTGGACAAGGAGCTCGCGCTCAAGGAGAAGAAATAATTTTTTTCTTTCAGCCATTATCCCATTATTTTAAATCTTGGTTGCCAATTTTACCCATGGCGAGGAGAAAGGCCGTATTTCTGGACGCGGACTACATTTACAGGAACGGAAGGACGTATGCGCGGCTCCTGGTGAAGGGAAAGAAAACCGCGCGACTGCTCTACCCCTACGACCCCTACTTCTACTGTGACGCGCCCGAAGAGAAAAAATCGGATATTGCAAAACTCGCAGTTGGCAGGAACGGCGAGCTGATAAAGGTAAAACAAGTCGAAATGGTTGAAAAAATACTGCATGGGCAAAAAAGGAAATTGCTGAAGATTTACTGCAACAAGCCAGCTGATGTGGTTGCGCTCAGGCAAACCATTCCCTTCAAGTGCTACGAACACGGAATACATTATGCAAAAAGGTTCATGCTCGATTTCAACATAATGCCTTTTGCGGTTCTCGAATACGAGCGCGAGAAGTGCGAGATAAAAAAAATTTTGAAGATAGGGGAAAACGAAAAGCAGGAATCGGAAATTCATCTTAAAAAAATGGCTTTTGATATTGAAACATACAACCCTTTGGGCGCGCCGCGCGAGAAAAAGGATCCTGCGATAATGATAAGCTATGCATGCGGCGATGGCGCAATTGGGGCAAAGGAAGCGGCTGGAAAAGAGGGAATAAACAGAGGAGGGGAGAAGGGCGTATTCATCTACAAGTATAACGAGAAAAAATTCATCCATCTTTCCAACGACGAAAAGGAGATGATATCGGATTTCGCGGCAAAGGTCAGGGAAATTGATCCGGACATAATTTACGGATACAACTCGAGCAATTTCGACCTTCCCTATCTCAAGGCAAGGGCTGATGTAGTTGGGGCAAAAATAGAGATGGGGAGAGATGGAAGCGAATTCAGGAAGATAAAGAAGGGGATGGTGAATGGGGCGAAAATCAACGGGCGGATACACATAGACATCTATCCGCCCATACGGCTCTTCGGGTTCATAGGGCTTGTGAAAGGGAGGGAATTCACTCTTCAAAGGATATACGAAGAGATAACTGGAAAGAAAAAGAAGATGGTGAAGCGGCTGAACATATGGGAGATGTGGGATAAGGGAATGCTCGACGAGCTTGCGGAATATTCGCTTGGAGATGCAGAAGTTACGCTCGAACTGGGAGAAAACATACTTCCTCTCCTTGTGGAATTGAGCAGGATTACGAGGATGACGCTTTTCGACACCTCGCTCGCCACGAGCGGACAGCTCGTGGAATCGCTGCTCATGCAGGAGTCGCAATTGCGGAACGAGGTGATTCCTTCCAAACCCAGCGAGGCAGAGGCAGGGGAAAGGCAGAAAAACCCAATAGAAGGCGCGTTCGTGAGGCAACCAGAGCCCGGAATTTATGAAAACATGGCTGTGTTCGATTTCCGCGGTCTGTACCCTTCCATAATCATTTCCTACAATATAGATCCTTCGCGACTCGTTAAGGAAGAGGAGGAAGGCAGAGAGGGCAACGGCGCTGAAGAGAGCAGGGGGAGCGGAAGGGGCGAAACGAACGTTTTTGTTTCCCCAACAGGCGCGAAATTCCTCAAAGGCGGAAAGGGGGTGATTCCTGCAACGCTCGAGCGCCTGCTCAATTTGCGCAGCGGGATAAAGAAGGAGCTCAGGAAGCACGAAAAAGAAAACGAAGAGTACAAAAAACTTTACGCGAGAAGCCACGCACTCAAGATTCTTGCGAACTCGTTCTATGGTTATCTCGGATATGCGCGCTCGCGCTGGTACAGCAGGCCATGCGCGGAAAGCGTTACTGCGTGGGGAAGAAAGCACATTTTGGAAACTATAGAAAAAGCGGAGAAGGCGGGCTTCAACGTGCTTTATTCGGACACGGACTCGATATTTCTGCTTCTCGGAAGTAAGAAAAAGGAAGACGCGCTCGCGTTTCTTGATGAAATAAACAGGAACCTGCCGGAAAAGATGGAACTCGAACTCGAGAACTTCTACTCGAGAGGGGTTTTCGTCTCGAAAAAACAAGAAGAAAGGGGAGCGAAAAAGAAATACGCGCTCCTTGCCGATGATGGAGGCATAAAGATAAGGGGCTTCGAGCTCGTGCGACGCGACTGGAGTAATGTAGCGAAAGATACGCAGTACAAGGTGCTCGAAGCGATACTCAAGGAAGGGAGCAAGGAAAAGGCAGTAGCGATTGTGAAGGAGACGATTGAACGGCTAAAGGGAGGGGAAGTTCCGCTCGAAGAGCTTGTGATATATACGCAACTCACGAAAAGGCCCGAGGATTACGACGTGATAAGCCCTGAATTGTCTGCTGCGCGCAAGGCGAAGGCGCGCGGAGTCCCTGTTGAGAAAGGAAGCATAATTTCATATGTAATCACCAGAGAGGGGAAGAGCATTTCGGAAAAGGCGGAGATTGCTGATTATGCGAAGGACTACGACCCTGACTACTACATAAACAACCAGGTGCTTCCTGCAGTGATGAAAATACTGAAGGAGCTCGGGTACAGCGAGGACGAACTCAGGAACAGGGGAAAGCAGAAGCAACTGGGGCACTTTTTCGAATAGAATTATTCCTATTTACTCGTTTGCCAGGAATTCCTCAGGATTTCCTGATAAATTTTCTCATCTGGAAACGCTCGTATTCGAATCCGCATTTCTCGTAGGTTTTCAGCGCTCTTTTGTTTTTCACATGCACCTGAAGTATTGCGGCTTTAAGTTTCTTCCTTTTAAACCATTGATCTGCTTTTATCATGAGGCTGGTGCCCACGCCTTGCTTCCTAAATTGCATATCCACGAAAACTTCACCCACGTATCCTGTTTTGTCAATAACGTAAACAGGGGGCCGTTTCCCGACTTTGCACGTTATATGACCAATGATCTTGCCTCTTTGTTCTGCAACGAAAATTGCAACACGTGGATTTTTGATCTGCTTACGAATGTATCTCCTGTAAAGGTTCACGGCGTTCTTCTTCAGTTGTTGCCAGCGGGGATCGTAGGCCAAATGCTGCTTCATAAGCTCGGTAAAATGTAAAACAAAAACCGGAACATCCAGGGGTTTCGCCTTCCGTATGGAAAACCGGCTCATTCCATAAACACCATCCCGGATTTTCCCTTCCTCAGCACCAATTGTACTAACTTCTTTGCGTTCTTACTTTCGTATTCCAGCTCCTTCTCAATTTTTTTCGGGTCGAAATAACCCCACACCTTCAGCGCGGCCCTTAGCTCAGGATGGGTTTTCGCATATTGCGGAGCAGGAATTCCTTTCACGAACGCATCGATCGACTGCCTCATGGAAATAGCGCCTTTTCTCGTTCCTCCAGGATGGCCGTGAACTCCTGCACCTGCCTGTATGTTCGTGTCCCTTCCGTGTAGTGCAATGAGCGCATCCACCTTTCCTGCGTCCAGTCCGCCCGACGCGATGGCGAGCATGGGTTTTATATGCGGCGCGAACTCCATTTCCAGGGAACCGAGGTGGAACTTTTCCCCGACTTTCCGCTGGTCAGCGATCTCGTGCAAGCGCCTTACCATGTTTGGCGCGCCCTCCATTTTTCCCACTCCGGTGCCTATGTGCATCTGGTCTATGCCGAGAAGGCGGTAGAATTTCTCGTATATCTGGAAATTTATTCCGAAATCAGCCCTGTTATGGGCTGCGAAGCCCGTGCGGTGTCCGTGGGTCGCGAACCTGTATTTTTTCGTGAGTTCGAGGATTTCCTGGAGTGCGCTCATTCCCATGATGTAAACGTCCAACATCACTAGCACGTGCTTTTGCAGGCCCATGGAATTCAGGTAATCTAAGCGTTCGAGCATCCTCGAATACCTGTCAGTAATATTGCTTGAATACAAGTGGTTCTGCCCTGTCTCGCGGCCTGCGTTTTCAACCGCCTTCGTCGTTTCATGAAGCCGCTCCTTCCATTGGCAGAAATCCTGATCCACGAGGTTTTCGTCGTCCTTCACCAAATCCAAACCGCCCGCGTACGCTTCATAGGCAACGTGCGCCCATTCCTTCGCGGTCAGGCCCACCTTGGGTTTCACTATCGTGCCGATGTGCGGACGACGGGATTTTTCGGTTCCTGCCATTTTCCTTATTCCTTCAAGCCCTGCATAAGGCCCTGTGAACTGCATCTGATACTTTTTCGGAAACGAAATGTCGAAAATGTAAAGCTCTTCGAGTTCCTTCAGACCGAAAATATTCCCGAGCACCGATGCATGGAACTGCATCACGTTCTTGTAGTCAAAATGCTCGAGCGGATAGGCGATGCGCATAAAGCCGCTGTTCTTGCCCACTTTATTTATGCAAAATACTCTTGCGCGGTAGTGCTTCCACACCCTCTCATTCATCGTGCTTAATTTCGTCCAGGAGCCCACGCTGCTCTCTGCTGCTATTGCTTCCGCTATTTTTTCAATGGGCATTTTTCCCTTTGCCCATATCAGGACTACAAAGTCGTTCTCCCTGTCCGGTTCGTACTTCAAATCCAGATAGCTGTAGCCGCCGTATACCATAAGATCACCTGCATTTCAGTTCTGTGTAAAAGTTTATAATTCCCCACCTCACGTCAGTAGACGATTGTCGGTTTCTTAGTTTCCCGTTTCCGGTTCAGAACGTCTTTAGGCACATGCTGAGGAATGTCTTAAACCGCGAAATCGCCGAGATAGGGAAATCTTGAACTCGTACTCCGCTCGCGTAAGAGTTTAAATACGTTCAGTTTCCCTAACATATTGTTTCTCTACGAACATCTACGAATAGTAATTCATAAAGGTGAAGACAATTGCACGAACATGAATTGGGAAAAAAATTCCGCGAAAAAATTGCGGGCGAGGGGCTGGTGGTGGTGAAGCTCAGCGGAAAGAAGCTCGGCCACGAAACGCTCGAAGAGATAGCAGGACTCAATCGTGAAATTGCGAAGCGCAGCTTCACGAGCTTGCGGACGAAATGCCATTCGCATGAAACCCGGAACCTGATGCGGAACATTGTGCTGGTGCACGGCGGGGGGGTGCAGATAGACGAGATGATGAGGAAGCTGGGCGTGGAGCCAAAAACCCACGATGGATATCGCATAACCAACCGAACTACAATGGAAGTAGTGGAAAGGTGCATGAAGGAAACAGGGGAATACGTGCACGGATTCCTGCGTGCAAAGGGCTGCGAAGCCGAACTCTTCAGCAACGGCGTGTTCGAGGCAGAAAGCATGGGTATGCCCTGGGACAGGTACGGCGAAATAACCGGGCTTGGGAAAGGGAAGGTAGAAAAAATAATGTCTGCGCTCATGAAGAACAGGGTTGTTGTCCTTTCCCCAGTAGGAATTGACGGCAATGGCGAACCGCTCAATCTGGATGCTGACGAATGCGCTGCGCATGCAGCAGTCGAACTCGGGGCAGGGCAGGCGCTTCTCGTGACCAATGTGGATGGGATAAGGGTTGACGGGCATGTGCTGCGCAAGACGAGCGCTTCCATGCTCGAAAAAATGCTCAGGGAAGGGCACGTGCACAGCGGCATGATTCCAAAGGCAAAGGCGTGCATATTTGCTACTACTCACGGCGTGGTCGTGAAGATAATCAATGGAAAAATTCTGAAAGCGGCGAACGCGCATTCCGCGAACGGAAAAATATGCGGGACAGTTGCGCTCCCGGACAATTTGTACAAAAAATGGTGATTGTGGACAGCGACGCGGGGTGGAAGAATGGGCGAAGGAAAAATGAATAATGATTACGTGGTTGAAATGGCGAGAAGTGCGAAGGAAGCAGGAAGAGCGCTTGCAAGCTCAGATAGCGAAAGGAAGGACGAAGCGCTGCTGAAAATCGCAGATGCACTTGAAGAAAATACGGAAAAAATCCTGGATGCGAACGCTGCTGATGTTGCTGACGCGAAAAAGCAGGGCATGAGTACTGAAATGGTGCAGCGGCTCATGCTGAATGAAGGCAAAGTAAGGGCAATGGCTGATTCGGTGCGGGAAATAGCGCGGCTGCGCAATCCAGTTGGAGAAATTGTTGAGCGGATAAGGAGACCGAATGGGCTGGAGATGGAGAAAACGCGGGTGCCTTTCGGTGTAATAGCAGTAATATACGAGTCCAGGCCCAATGTAACTGTTGAGGCAGCTGCATTGTGCCTGAAGTCCGGGAACGCGATCATACTTAGAGGTGGGAGCGAAGCGATAAGGAGCAACAAAGCGCTTGCAGATATAATGATGAAGGTGGCTGAAGAAAGCGGAATTCCCAAAGCAGCGATATCTTTTGTTGACAAAACGGATAGGGAGATTGTGCGCGGACTTCTTAAAATGAACCAGTATGTAGATGTGATAATTCCAAGAGGGGGGCAGGGGCTCATTGATTTTGTGCTGGAAAATTCGCGCTTACCCGTGCTTGCCTCAGGCGGGGGAAACTGCCATATATACGTCGATGTGGATGCGGATTTGGAGATGGCTGAGCGCATAACTGTGAATGCGAAGACCAGTTCGCCTTACGTATGCAATGCGGCTGAGAAGCTCCTCGTGCATGAAAAAGTAGCTGAGGAATTCTTTCCGCGGATTGCGAAAGCGCTACGCGAAAAAGGGGTGGAATTGGTGGGCTGCGCAAAAAGCGCTGCGATCCTGAAGCGGAGCGGAATAAGAATAGGGAACGCAGGCGAAAACGACTGGCATACTGAGTACCTTGCGCTCAAAATGGCCCTGAAGGTCGTGAAAAGCGCTGGCGAAGCAATAGCGCACATAAACAACTACAGCACCGCGCACTCTGAGTCCATAGTAACGCGCAACGAAAGCACGGCGGGCAAATTCCTGAAGGAGGTGGATTCTGCAGCTGTGTACCATAATGCCTCCACCCGGTTTACCGACGGCGGGGAATTCGGCTTCGGCGGGGAGATGGGGATAAGCACTCAAAAGCTTCATGCGCGCGGGCCGATAGGGCTTGCGGAACTCACCTCCATCAAATACGTGATAAAAGGAAATGGCCAGCTCAGAGGTGAACCGAGGAAAAAAATCGCGCTCCTGGGTGCTGGGAAAATGGGGGGCATCATTGCGCGCGGGCTCATAAGAAACCGGGCGTTTGATGCAAAGGACGTACTCGTGACCGGAAGGGACAGGGAGAAGCTGAATGGGCTGCGGCAACTCGGCGCAACTGTGAAAAACAGCAATCTGGAGGCGGCTGAAGAAAGCAGCATTGTAATTATTGCTGTGAAACCCGGGATGGTGAGCGAAGTGGCGTCCGAAATTTCTGAAGCATGCAAAGGCAAACTGGTGATTTCCATTGCCGCCATGGTTCCACTTAAGGAAATAACCAGGAAGATTCCGGGCGCACGCGTTATAAGGGCGATGCCAAACACAGGTGCGATGGCTGACGAGGGCTTCACTGCGCTCTATTCGGAAAATGCCGACTGGAGCGAAAGGCACGAGGCAGAGCAGCTTTTCCGCGCCTTCGGCGAATGCCTATTCGTGGACAGCGAAGAGAAGATCAATGCACTTACTGGAATAAGCGGAAGCGGGCCTGCGTACTTCTTCCTTCTTACGGATGCGCTTGCGAAAACGGCTGAGAATAAAGGGATAGGAAAAAAAGAGGCGCGCCGGCTTGCTGCGCAGACCGTTCTCGGCGCAGCCAAAGTGATGCTGGAAAACGAAACCGATGCAGAAGAGCTTATCCGGCTTGTCGCTTCTCCCAAAGGAACGACCGAGGCCGCGCTCGAGCATGCAAAGAAAACAGGGCTTGTGGACGCATTCGCGCAGATGGTGGAAAAGGCAATCGGAAAGGCGGGCGAAAAAATATAAAGCCCCCTGTGCATAAGAAAAATGATGAGTATGAGAAAGGCAAAGGGAATAAATGCGAAATATTCCGGTTTGCTTACTGCTCTCTTTCTTTTGCTGGCCTGGCCAGCCGCACCTCTGATTATAATCTAATGTCTGGTTTCCTGTCCTGGGTTTGAATCCTAAGTCAAGGCGGGCGCTGTTTTTTATTCTTATTTTCCAAAATGTAAAATAATCATGATTGCAAGGTGATTGGAATGAGGAAGATAATGATTTTCGATACGACGCTAAGGGATGGCGAGCAGAGCCCTGGCTGCACGATGACGATGGAGGACAAACTCAGAGTTGCGCGCGGACTCGAAAAACTCAACGTGGATGTTATAGAGGCTGGATTTCCCATCGCATCTGAGGGCGACTTCGAGGCGGTGAAGGCAATAGCGGAAGAAATGCGCAAGCCACAGATAGCAGGGCTCGCGAGATGCACTGAAAAGGACATAGACAAATGCTGGAGCGCGGTGCAGCACGCGAAGAAGCCGAGGATACACATCTTCCTCGCGACTTCTCCAATACACATGCAGTACAAACTCAGGAAGAGCCCGAAAGAGATAATGGAGGATGCGGTGAAGTACACGAAATACGCCAAGAACTTCTGCGACAACATAGAGTTCAGCCCCGAGGACGCGAGCAGGACGAAGCAGGAGTTTCTCTACGAAATCACGGAAAAGGTCATTGCTGCAGGAGCCACTACTGTGAACATTCCAGATACTGTGGGTTACACGATTCCAAGCGAGTTCGGGAAAATAATCAAAGGGATAAGGGAGAACGTGCCCAGCATCTCTGATGCAAAGATAAGTGTGCACTGCCACAATGACCTTGGATTGGCTGTTGCGAATTCCCTCTCCGCAGTGGAGAACGGGGCCGAGCAGGTGGAATGCACCATAAATGGAATTGGAGAAAGGGCAGGAAACGCATCGCTTGAGGAGATAGTAATGGCAATCGAAACAAGGAAGAAATATCTCAAAGTGTATACGGAAATAGCTCTTAATCAGCTCTATCCTGCGAGCCGGCTTGTGAGCATGAGCACAGGTCTCATGGTACAGAGGAACAAGGCGATAGTTGGGGAGAACGCGTTCGCCCATGAGGCAGGAATACACCAGCATGGGGTGCTCAGCCATCCCATGGCTTACGAAATAATGGAGCCGGCGAAGGTGGGTAGGGAGACCGTGATGGTAATAGGAAAGCATTCGGGCAGGCACGCGATAGAGGCTGAGCTGAAGAGGCAGGGATTCAGCGCGGACAGAAGCGAGCTGGACAGGATTGTGGAGGCAGTGAAGGCGCACGCTGACAGGAAGAAATTCGTGGACGAGGACGATTTCAGGGCAATAGCCATGGGCATAACTTCCGGGAAGGCCGGGGGGAGCGAGCCACTGAAGATAGACGAGGTAACTGTGCTCACGGGAAATAAAATTACTCCCACTGCAACGATAAAGTTCAGCATCAGGGGCAAGAATAAGACAGTTACTGCAACTGGGGTGGGACCGATTGATGCTGTTGCAAACGCATTCAAGACCATAGTGCCGGAAATGAATATAACCGAATTCGAGATCAGGGCCGCCTCAGGCGGTTCCGGGGCTCTGGCCCAGGTGCTTATAAAATTCGGGGACAGCAGGAAAAGGCAGATTCCGGTCGTTTCCACGAGCGAGGATACCATACTCGCGTGCGTTAACGCGTTCGTTAAGGGCGCGAACAAGATACTCGCCGGAGTGCCTGATGAAAAAACTAATTCAGAGAAGGGAGTCCGTTTATGATAATAAGACGGGCCCGAAGGGATTTGAACCCTTGACCTACGGATTAAAAGTCCGCCGCTCTGGCCAAGCTGAGCTACGGGCCCAAGAATATCTTATTACTGGCTGGGCAATATTTTTAAAATAAAGATAACACAATTGCTTTGCCGATTTTTGCGCTGGGTTGACAGATTGGCCATGTACCCGCCTGCAGACAGACAGTTTCGGACTTCCTGTTTCGCATTTCGAAACCGTTGACTGGAAACCGTGCTTGTGGCCCGAAACTGCTGCATCATGCAGTGGAAAGCGGGATAGAGGGGTTCGATTCCCTTACCCAGCTTATGGAGATAGTGAAATTGTTCGAAAATGTCTTCAGCATAGGCGGCAAACTTGCAACGGAAAATTTAACTCCCGGAACGCGGGTTTATGGGGAGAAGCTCCATCGCATCGAAGGGAAGGAATACCGCGAATGGGACCCCTACAGGAGCAAATTGGCAGCAGCGGTGAGGAAAGGACTGAGGGAAATGCCGATAAAATCCAAAAGCGATGTCCTTTATCTGGGTGCGAGCACAGGAACCACCCCTTCGCACGTTTCAGACATCGTTGGAAAGGAAGGGAGCGTTTTCTGCGTGGAAATATCGCCCCATTGCATGAAGCAGCTCATCCAACTTTCGGAAAAAAGGGAAAACGTAATTCCTATTCTCGCGGACGCGCATAAGCCGGATGTGTACGAGGAAGTGGGAAAGGTTGATGTAATTTATCAGGATGTTGCGCAGCCGGACCAGGACGACATACTGATTGCGAACGCGGGAAAATTTTTGAAGAATAACGGAACTGCGATGCTGTGCATAAAGAGCCAGAGCATAGACGTGCTTCTCCCGCCCCGGGAAGTGTTTGAAAAAGTAAGGGAAAAACTTAAACAGCATTTCGAAATAGAGCATGAGATTGGGCTCGAGCCGTTCGACAAGGACCACCTTTTTCTCGTTCTCAGGAAGAAATGACCACGAATACAAACAGGGGAAAGAACGTCGTTAAATTTATAAGGCGAATTATAGTAGTGCTAACGCGGCAGGTCAGAAATTCGCAAGGTGGTTATGTGAAACGCGTGAAGAGCGGCATCCTGGGTTTTGACAAGATGGTTGGAGGCGGCATACCTGCTGGTTCTGTAATGATGGTGTCCGGCGGCGCAGGCGCAGGAAAGACGATATTCGCGCTCCAGACGCTGTGCTCAGGCGCGAAGAACGGGGAGCGCGGGCTTTTCATAACGTTCGAGGAAAACCCGGATGACATAATTAACCAGGGGAAGCAGTTCGACTGGAATATTGACGGCCTGCTGAAAAAAGGCACGCTCAGAGTAATCAGGATGACTTACCCCAAAATAAAGGACAATGGTTCCAAGGCATTTGAGAAAGTACTTGGGGAATGGCGGCTTCCCAAGACGATGGCTGACGAGATAATAGAGGCAATAAGGAAATCAGCACCGAAGCGGGTGGTGATCGATTCGCTTGCCACGCTCGGAAGCGGAATGCGCTCCAACATTTCCGAACTGATGAAAAGGGACATAATAAAGGAGCTTATTTTCTCGCTCAAGCAGCAGAACCTGGAACTTACCGTGCTTACCTCAGAACTTCCTCGCAGCGGCGACTGGTACAGCACCGACGGATATTCTGAATTTTTGGTGGATGGAATAATACTCGTCCATAAAATTTCTTCCGGAATGGGAGTGGCAAGGATGATTTCCGTGGAGAAAATGAGGATGACGAACCATACGATAGAAAAATTTCCAATGTTCATAGAGGATGGCGCCGGCGTTGTGATCAAATCGCCTGAAGAAACCATGAAGTGAGAGCCGTGGTCGATTACTTTGAAAAACTCTCATTGTTAAAGTACATTGGATTTAAAGACGGGAACATTACGTTTGGAAATGACAAAATTGTTTTTTATTTTCTTCCCCATATGATTGAAGAGGCACGCCTCGGCATGCGCGCGTTCGGATACAGTTGGGGGGCGGTGGAATTTCTTGCCGGAAGATTTGCCGGATATCAATTCGTAAAGGCGCACGGCGCATTTCTTGGAAAGGAACTGTCGCAAGTTATTGACATAAGCCAGCAGACACTGGAAAGTTTTGGTTGGGGGAAATTTTCAACGTGGCGGTTCGATAAGAAAAAAATGTACCTGCTCATAAATGGCGAACGCTCAACGCTTGCGGATGAACTGAAGGCAATGTACGGCCCGCAAAAGGCATGTGTTGACTTCTTCCTTGCAGGGCTGTTTGCAGGCGCAGCAACGTTCTATACGAAGACGCCAGTATATTGCGTTGAATTAGAATGCCGTGTGCAGAAGAACATCAACAGCTGCCAGTTCGTGGCAGCAGGCAAAGATAAAATCCAAAAATACGTGCGGGAATTTTTTCCTACTAAGGTAAAGATGGTCAAAACCTGTTTGGAACAGATGAGAATTATAGAAAAAAAATTGGGGGATAGGTTCCTTGAATGGCATTAAGCACTTTCTCCTTATACCGGATGGAGACAGACGGTACGCAAAACGCACCGGTAGTACGCTCGAAGAAGCGTATGCACGCGCAGCTGATGTGCTTTTGGAACTAATCGAATGGATCCATGTCGATCACGATATACCCGAGTTCTCATTTTTCGGACTTTCCTATGCGAACGTAATGCACCGGAGCAGGGAAGACATATTACCAATTTTCAAACAGCAGATACGATTTCTAAACGACGTGCCGTCCATCCAACTCTTCAAAGATTATGGAATTCGACTCAGAGTTCATGGATTCAAAGAGCTTTTGCCCGTTGACTATCAGGCGGCAATATTCAGGGCTGAGGATGCTACGTCTGGTTTCTTTAATAAAACATGCAACCTGTTGCTCGCATATTCTGGAAAAAAAGATCTTGAACAGGCATTCCGAAAGGTCGATGCAGAAGGGAAAGCACCGAATCTCGGAAATATCGAAAGACATTTGTTTATAAAAACGCCGATAGATTTAATTGTAAGAACAGCAGATGAGAAGCGGCTTTCTGACTCGCCGCTCATACCAGCGGCGTATTCGGAATTCCATGCGATTGAATCGTTCTTTCCGGAATTGAAAAAAAAGGAAATAGATGAAGCGATCGAAGAATATTTGAGAAGGGTAAGAACGTATGGAGAGTAGCAGAATAAAGATGCTTTTTGCTAAATTGAAAAAAATGGATGGAGTAAATACGACGCACGATATGTCGCATGCTTTGCGCGTTGCAAGATATGCGGAAGAAATTTCTGGTGGAAAAAACCGGTTGAAATGGGAAATGCTGCATGCAATGTGTCTTTTGCATGATTTCAAACGAATTGAAGGCGATATGGAGGGAGTTTCGGTTGCAAAAACCTGCGAAGGAGCGGCACGGATTCTTAATGATTGTGGATTTTCTGAAGATGAGAAGAAGATGATATTGAACGGAATAAAAAAACACTCCCTGATTTCTGTAGGTGGTATAACGGGAAAATTCGAAGAACCACAAACATTGGAGGAAAAAATACTTTTTGACGCGGATAAATTGGATGCGCTTGGGCCTACGGGAATAGTGCGGTGGTTCGCGACTACGTCGGCCAGGGGCATGCCGCTTGAAGAATCAGCAAAATTATACCTCAAGATCGCTTTAGAATTCGAAACTGCAAAAGGCGGCCTTTACACCGACAAAGGAAACCTCATGGGGCAAAAACGCTTAAGATATTCAAGAAAATTTTTCCGCGATTTGTTGAAGGATTTAGAGGGAAGAAAAACGTAGCGATTTCCTGTACTCCGCGTACTCAATCAGCTTCCTGAGCGCCTTCACAGCTGCTAATGGGTTGTTGTAGGTCGGGACTCCGCTGCCCTCAAGCATTCTCCTCTGCCTTTCAGTATACGCGCCGCCCATTGCAACCACTGCTATGGGCTTCCTCCTGTCATCCGAGGCGCGAATAAGGACTTTCAGGAGGCGCTCGTCTATCGGGGGGACCTGGAACAGAATATCTATTATTATCGCGTCCGTGTTTTTGTCCTGCATGAAGGCCTCTATTGCAGCAGCGTATTTCTCCACTCCTGCATCAGCGATCAGATCCAGGGGATTGCCCACGTTTCCGTAGCCAGGAACGATCTTTCTGAGCGAATTTTCCGTTTTCTTTTCAAACTGCGCAAGTTCCAATCCTTCTTCCTCTATAGCGTCTGCAGTAAGCACCCCTATTCCGCCCCCGTTTGTCATTACCCCCAATTTATTTTCTTTCGGAAACGGCTGCTCGAAAATCTTCACGAAATCGAAAAGCTCCTCCAAGCTCTCCGCTTCCACTGCTTTCGCCTGCCTGAACGCGGCTTTGTATGCGAGATAATTTCCTGCGAGATTTCCTGTGTGCGAGCGCGCTGCCTCGCTTGCCTTTCCTGTCCTTCCCGCCTTGAGCACTATTACTGGTTTTTTCGCATTCACCTTTTTCATCGTCTCGAAAAGCTTCCTGCCGTTTTTCGCGCCTTCAAGGTAAAGGATTATCGTTTTGGTCTGCGAGTCGTTCTCCAAATATTCGAGAAAGTCCGCTTCTGAAAGCACGGTTCCGTTCCCGTAGGAGATGAATTTGGAAATACCGACGCCATAGCTTGCAGCAAGATCCACTATCGCGCTTCCCACGCCTCCGCTCTGGGTTACGAACGCTATAGAGCCCGGATTTGGCCTCTGGAATTTGTAGAAAGGCATGAATATGCTGTCCACTCTCGCATGCGGATTCAGGATCCCGAGGCAGTTTGGGCCTATGAGCGCGATTTCGTTCTTTTCGCAGACGTTTTTTATCTCGTTTTCCAGGGCGGTGTTTCCCACTTCCCCGAAGCCGCCGGAAAGTATTACTACTCCTTTTATTCCTTTTTTCGCGCACTGCTTCAGGATAGAAGGGACGGTCTGCGCTGGCGTTGCAATTATCGCGCAGTCGATTTTTTCCCCTACTCCCAAAACAGAGGGATAGCATGCGCGGCCCAAAAGGGTTTCGTGCTTCGGGTTTACCGGAAAAACCTTTCCTGCGAAGCCGCCTTCCAGGAAATTTTTCAGGATCACGTTCCCCAATTTCTCCGGGTTGTCGCTCGCGCCTATTATCGCAACTGATTTCGCGTTGAATATACTATCTAAGTTTTTCAGGGGCACTGCTGCTTTTTTTGAAGGAGAGGGAATAATTTTGGTTTTGGATTCCGGAGTTTTGGTTTTGGCAGCAGGACGCAACGCGAAAATTGGAACTGGAGACGCTCCCTTGCCCTTAAGTTCCCTTAGCGCATCAGAAGCAATCCATCGCGCCGCAGGCGAATCGATTTTCGCCATCTCTGCAGCAGTTTCCATCGCCTGCTCGCGCAGTTTCGGGTTCCTTTTTCCCATCTGGCGCAAAGCCCAGTTCACCGCTTTTCTCACGAAATTCCTTTCGTCCCTGGACTCCCTGCGCACCACTTCCAGGAATATCCCGAATTTCGCGTCGCTCGCGTTTTTGTCGTGCACAGCAAGCGCTGCCATGAGCGCAAAGCCCGCCCTTTTTACGAATTCCTCTTTTCTTCCGGCCCACTCGTACGCTTTCTGATAGGCGAAACGCGTCCTGTCGAACAGATTCGAGCACACCTGGTCGCACACGTCCCAGGAATCGAGATCAGAGGCCCATTTCTCCATCTGCTTTTCGCTCACCTTTTTCGGTTCGTCCACAAGGGCTGCGAGTATTCTCGCCTCGTGTATTCCTGAATCCCATAACTTGAGCGCGAGCGCATGATCCTTTCCTGCTTTTTTCGCAATCTCGCGCAGCGTAGGGATGGAAATGCCAAGAGTGTTTTTGGGGTTTATCCCGTAGCGGGCCATCCCTTCGATATTTTTAGGGTTCCTCATGGACTTGAGCTTCGAGATTATCTGTCCATACGTCAATTTCATAATCATCAGTCATTTCGTCATTCTGACATCAACAATATCGTATCCATTGGCGTCGAAAATGACCGGGTTGAGGTCCAGCTCCTTGAGGTTTTCCTTCTGGAGGAGCCTGCACGTCGCGAGCATAAGTTCTTTGAGCCCCTGAACGTTTATCCCTTTCTGCCCCCTCGCTCCGGTTATTATGGGATGGGATTTAAGTTCTTCGATCATCTCCTCCACGTCCATCTCCGAAATCGGGCAGAGGCGTGCGGAGATGTCCCGGAAAATTTCCACATAAACCCCACCCAGACCGAGAATGATCATGTACCCGAACTGGGGGTCTTTTTTCCCGCCTATTATGAGTTCCACTCCCTTGCGGGCCATCTTCTGCACTAAAACTCCCTTTATGTGCGGAAGTCGTGATTTCCTGTTTCCCGTCTCGCGTTCCGTCGCCTGCTTCACATTCTCCATTATCTCGTCGTAAGCCAAGGAGAGCGCCCGGTCGTTCTTAACCCCGGTTTTCACTCCACCCACGTCTGTCTTGTGCAAAATCTCATCTGAAATTATTTTCAGCGCAACTGGAAAACCGATGTGCTTCGCGATAAGGTGCGCCTCTATTTTATTCTTCGCCCACCCGTAGGGAAGGAGTTTGAATCTGTATCTCTTCAGAAGCTCGAAGTCCTCCAACATGCCCATGGCTATTGGTAAGAGAGGGAAATTATAAAAATGGCATCGCTGAAGGCAGGCGAACTATGCCCGCTGAAAAGCTTTTTCATAGTCCTCTTTGGAGATGCAATTGCTCAATATGAGATAGCTGTCGTTCGGGATTCCGGCTCTTGCATCCAGCCTGTATTTCTCTGCAGTAATGCTGAAGTTTCTGAGGGTCTTGAGAACCTGGAGTGCGAACAACCGCTGCTCCTCCTTTATAGCATCATTGCCTCCCTCTATTGCACCCCTGTTTTCTATTACCTGTGCCCCATAATCGAACGCATGCGCGAGCGACTGAGCTGCTCCTGCACTGTTTCTTCTTACATGCTCCTTGTAAATCCAGTCCATCTTGCCGCCAAAAAGAATCGGCGAGGCGCACATCGTCTTCAATATGTCCGTGTGCAGCCGCGATGCATGGGAAAAAGCCAGGGTTGCATCCCTGAGATTTCCGGAGAATGCGTAATTGCTGCCTGCCTGCCTCATTATGAGCGCGCATAGTTCCAGATCCACCTCTTCCAGCTTCTCGATGACCTCGCCAAGTTTTTTCTCTCCGACAGAGCGATTATTGGAACGAAGTGCTTGAAGTATTTTGTCTCCTTTTTCCATGATCTCGAGCACGCGGCCAGTTTCCAATCCGTTGCATAACCTTGATTTTGGCAACCGCTGCGGTGGTTCCACTATGCATAATGGATTTTCGCAGGATTTCGCACCCTTGCAATCCCAATCCAAACCTTTTCCCAGGCCCCAGTTGCGGCCAATGAGGTAGCGCGGCAGCCGTCGGCAGGGCCCTTCATAGCTCGCGGTTTTTATTTTTTTCTTTTCTATCAGGATTTTTTCCAGCATTTCAACTCACCCATCCCCTATAAATAGTTGCAACAAGTTATATTTTAAGATTGTGTTTAGGGAAAGACAGAACGTTTGAAAAAACACATTCATTCCTTATGCCGGGCTTTGCCCCGCATGCGCGAGACCATTCCGGATATATCATCTTCCGGTCGTCCCATAGGTTTAATTTGTTGTTGGGAATAAAAAGGATTATGGCTGAAACAAGGAAGACGACAGTGTGGAGCGCCACGAACAAATGCAATTTAAACTGCAGGTTCTGCTTCGGAAAGGAGGACAGGAAGGAGCTTAGCACAATGGACGCGAAACTACTGATTGCGAAAATGAGGAAGATGGGTGCAAAGTATTTTGTTTTTTCAGGCGGCGAGCCGCTCCTCAGAAAGGATATTTTCGAGCTTGCGGGCTATGCGAAAAAATCAGGGATGAAAACAATTCTGCATACGAACGGAATTCTGCTGAACAGGGAGAACATTGCGAAAGTTACAGAATATTTCGATGCCGTGAATCTGCCGATAGACGGGACTGGGGAAAAAACAAACGCAATGATGGGAAGGGGAAGCCTGAAGCATACGCTCGAAATGCTCGATTCGCTTGCCTGGAAATGTGAAACAAGGGTTAGTACAATTGCTACGAAAAAAAATCTGGGCGAGATTGGAAAAATTGCCGGGTTGGTGGGAAAAAGAAAAATAAAAAAATGGAGAATATTCCAGTTTGACCCAAAATTGGGCGCAGCTGGGGCGAACAGAAAGGCATTTGAAATAAGCGCTGCTGAATTTTCAAAACTGAAAAAAAACATAAAAAACGGTAATGCTGAGTTTGTTGCAGCAAACGGCAATTTTGAAAAAAAATACTGGATGGTGGCGAGCGACGGCGTCATCGAAAGGAACGTATAAAAAATATGGCTGCCAAACCCTTTTGGTGAGATGATGAGTTTGGGGACAATAATAGCGCTCGCAGTTTCGATTGTCGCAGCAGTAGTGCTGTACAAGATCCTGAAGAAGATAATGCCGCTCATATACAACGGGCTTGTTGGGATCGCGGTCTTCTGGATTCTGGATATTCTCGGCATAATGAGCGTGAAGATTGATTTATGGACATTCCTCATCGTAGCGATAGGTGGAATTTTCGGGGTCGCGGCGGTGATAATACTTACCTGGTTGAATATACCTTTATAGAATTGTTTCGGGTTTCCGGCGTTCGACCTTTCTACCATAATGAAATGAGTGATATGAGCATGAATTTGCACTGCCTTGGGGCGAGTGGAGAAGTTGGAAGGAGCGCATTCGTTTTGCAGACCGACAAGCGGGTTCTGCTCGACTACGGAGTGAAGATTTTCGATGAGGCGGGGAAGCCAACATACCCGCTTAAGATAGAGGATATACATCTCGAAGCAGCGTTCATAAGCCATGCGCACCTCGACCATTCCGGATTCGTGCCGAACATATACTCATTCTCGAAAATCCCGTGGTATGGGACTCCGCCTACATACGATATTGCAGACATACTCTGGAAGGACAGCATGAAGATACAGGGCGAGGAACTTCCCTGGAGGAATGCACATTACAAGAAGGCGCTCAAGTACTGGCATCCGCTCATGTACAACCATAAAGTAGGGGTGGGTGAGACATCGTTTGAGTTCAGAGATGCAGGCCATATCGCAGGAGCCGCGATGATAGATGTGAATTTCAGAGGAAGGCGGGTGCTCTACACAGGCGACTTCAAAAGCGAGAAGACGCGGCTGCACGAAGGCGCAAAGCACCTTGAGGAGAAGGTGGATACGCTCATAATCGAAAGCACCTACTCCGACCGGGAGCATCCGGAGAGGAAATCGCTGGAGAAGAAATTCTCGGACGAGATTTACGAGACGATAAACGAAGGCGGAACTGTGCTGTGCCCTGCGTTCGCAGTTGGGCGCAGCCAGGAGCTCATAAGGATAATAAGAGCGCACCGCAGGGACGTGCCCATCTACTTAGACGGAATGGCGAGGGAAGTTGCAAGGGTGTACATGAAATACAAGAGATACCTCAGGGACTACGAGGGCTTCGTGCAGGACATGGGGAGCATAACTTTAGTGGAGTCCATAGAGGACAGAAAAAACGCGACTGAAGGGGGAAGCGTTATCGTGTCCACTGCAGGGATGATGGAGGGCGGCCCTGCGGTAAATTACGTGAAATACCTGAACAGGGAATCCAAGATAATATTTACCGGCTATTGTGTGGAAGGGACAAACGGCTGGCTTCTTCAGAACAAGGGCCAATTGAGGGTTGACAAAAACACTTTGGAAGTCGGGCTGCCTGTGGAGTATTTCGATTTCTCGGCGCATGCTGGAAGGGGCGACCTCATGGAACTGGTGAAGGAAACGGAGCCGGAAAAAATAGTGTGCGTGCACGGGGATGTCCAACGAACAATCGGATTTGCGGAAGAGCTCACTGAAATGGGCTATGATGCGGTGGCTCCCAAGCAAGGGGACAAGGTCGCATTATAGAACATACAGGAAAGCCAAAACCGCGCAGGGTTGTCCGGCTATGCCGGACAGACAACGGTCGAAACATCGGCGCTGGATTGGCAAATGTGCGCAGGCACTTTATATGCCGGAGCACATTTGATTTTCGTTCCTGCAATAAAGAAGAAAAATTATTGCACGTGTTTTCCATCCGTTTCGCCTTCGGCCTCTGCCGGAGCTGCCTCCGGGACAGGGGCAGCGGATTCCGAAACGCTGCTTACGATTTCCCCTGTGGCAGACGACCTTCCCATTGAGACGATTTTCACCTTTAGCGTCTGGCCCTGGCTTGCGCCCTTAACGAATATCACGAATCCGTCCTTCTTTGCAATTCCGTCCCCCCTGCTTCCAGTGGCTTCTATGGTCAAGTCCAGAATGTCCCCTATTGCGACCGGCTTGGGACCGCTGTTGAATCCACTTCCTCCAAAGCCCCTTCTCCTGAAGCCACCTCTCCTTTCTCCAAAGTCCTCCATTTCATTCACCTTGCTCCTTTTTTCCGGCAAACGCAGAATTAGAATGTCTGCACTAATGAATTGCCGGCATCCTTGGATATCTCGCCTGCTGTTTTAAACCTTTTTGGGCTGCGCGATTTTGGACAGGAAAACAAATAAGAGCACTGAAAGCGCGAATGAGTACGCAAAATAAATGATTGATGAGACAATAAAACCAATGCACGGAATGAATGTCAGGATAGTGTAGACGATAATGAATGCGATGTGCATTCCCAGGATGGCAAGCGCAAAGAGAATGCATTCCACAATATTGTTTCTAAACAGCCCCCAGCTGGTTGCGAGCAGCCAGCGCACCCCCCTCTTCTCGTTTCCCATGAAGAAAAGCCACGTGCATATCGTAAGCACTGCGGAAAGGGCAGAACTTAAAACCAGGAAGAGCACGACCCAGGCAATGAACGCGAAAAGGAATAAGGCATTTCCACCTATAAACGAAAGAAAGTCCGCGCCTGAAGGCAAAAGCGAAGGCATCATCAAGAGTGCCAGAGCAGGAAGCACGACTATCAGAACAAAAACAGCCAAAATTGCGAGCTGCGCGAGAACAAGTTTGAGGTATGACAGGAAATTCCCCTTTGTGTATGCGACGAGGGATGAGAAGGAAGATCCGCTGAGTTCAACTGCAGTGTTTTGCGAGGTGAGGTAGCACACCCTCTTCATTATAAGTACGAAGATAAGATTGATGGCGATGAGAAGCGTGAACCATCCTATGCCGAACACGAGCAAGAATGCGAGCGCAAGCCAGTTGCTGAGCAGTGCTGCAGGAAAAACCAATATCGTGCTCGAAAAGGCTAAATAGCCGATAATGAAAAACGAAACGAGCACGATTGTAAGCGCGATGTAGGCGAGCACATATGGAACGATATTTCTCCAGTTGCTTTTCAGGAGCCCGAATGCTTCCCGGAATACATGCTGCACGTGCATGTGCGGATTCCTTCAACAAAGTTTTTATTTTAACATGGTTCCGAAAATGCCGCCTGCGAAAGAGCAAAAGAAGTTCGAAGTTGACTTGTTCCCTATCCCTTTCTCCTCCAATATTCCGGTAATAGAATCAACCATCCCTCCAAGGAAGCCGCCTGCTGCAACCAAGAGGGCTACGCTCGGCTTTATTCCGAACAGGAGCACTGCTGCTGCGCCTATCGCTGTTGCGCCTGCGAAAGACATCAGCGTGCCCATTGCGCTCACTGCACCGCTTGTCCCGGGCTTGACTTCCTTTAGCGTGAAAAGGAATGTGGGTTTGGTTTTCCCGAGCACGCCTAATTCAGAGCCGAACTTGTCCGCGGTTATTGCAGCCACGGAAGTTATGAAAGGCATGGGACCTAAGAGCGGGTGCGCAACTGCGAGAAGTGTTGGAACAGTGCCATTGCTAAGGACGTTTTCCCAGCTCCGCTCGTATTCATATATGCCGAGCTCCCTCTTTTCCTCTTCCCCATAACGTGTGGCCATCACGGAAATGGCGAGGAAGAGGAGGAAAAGCGCGAGGTATTCCTTTCCTCCGAATACGAGCACGAGCGCGCCCATCGCTGCCGAGAGCGCCAGCCCTTTCCTGTCGAGCATAACGGACATTATTCCACTCTTATTGCATTGTTTTCCAGGTTTATTTTTCTTTTTACAAGCTGCGAAATCGCGTACACATTTGTCCGGGCGTGGCTTGTGATTTCGGATGTCCTGAAGGCCGTCTTTCCTTCCGCGAGTGCAGCATATAATAGTAATTGGTCTGCAAGGTAGCGGTCCACGTCGCTTCCAGCACTCTTTTCCTTGAGAAGGGCATCGAGGCATTCCTGCGCAACCGCTTCGGCGCGCTTTCCTTTCTCGCCCAATGAGTAAGAGCCGAGAAGGCTGCTCCATGCAACTATAGCGTTCCCCGGCTTGCCTTTTTCTTCGTAGATATGCACGTGCTCTATGTTGTTCTGCACGAACACTTTTTTTTCACGGATTGCAATGGACACCGGGAGCCCTGAAATGCGGACGATGACTTCTGTGTGCTCCTCCTTCGGCCACTTCTCGTTTCCCTTCATTTGTGAAGGGAATGCGGACAATTCCATTTCCCCCTCACCTGTGGGATAAAAACCGCTGCGGATAATGCGTGCGTTTGCGTTTGCGCCAAGCAGGGAAATCGCTGACAAAAAGACCTTCTCGAAATAATCGTACGAGGGGCTCTTCATCACGTGCGTGCCACCAGTTATGCGCACAATACTCGGCTTGGA
Organism: Microcaldota archaeon; assembly: GCA_041694885.1. GTDB lineage: Archaea > Micrarchaeota > Micrarchaeia > Anstonellales > Bilamarchaeaceae > JAHJBR01. The sequence goes on from JBGFRX010000028.1 coordinate 56,091, forward strand.
CGCAAAAAGGAGAATCGGAAGTACTGTTTGCGCCACGAGCACGGCCGAGCCGGCTGTTCCGATGTTGAATTCGTATCTTCCTCCGAATATGCTACCTGGCTCGAACGTGAATTCCATGCTTCCTATCTCGCAATGAGAAAGCGTACCTCTGCATATGCTCCTGACTGCGCGCGCCGCGGTGAGGTGCTGGGCAGCGAGGCCGGGATTAGGGCGGTTCGCGCGTATATTCGTGATATGGACTGGTGTTTTGGTTATCGCTGAAAGGGAAAGCGCTGTCCTTATTATCTGGCCGCCCCCTTCGCCTGACGAGCCGTCTATTTCTATCATAATGGCTTTAGGCGGATAAAATATTTAAACGAAAATTATTCCCTCGATATACTCAAAATAGTTCCGGTCTCCGCAACAGCCACTATCAATGAATAGTTCTTAACTCCTGAAGGGGATACCCAGGTTACCTGCCAGCCCGTGGAATACCTGCTGACTGAAGGGACTGCATCACCCGAAGTTACGTATGCGTGCACGCTTTCAGTTCCGAAAAGGGTGTGGCTCGCGATTATTGCTTCTTCCTCGAATGCTATGATGCACGGCGTACTTTCGCACACCTTGCATTTGCTCACTATGTATTCTGGAGGAGAAGGAGCGAAGTTCTGCTCAGGGTAATTGTAATAATAATGAGTTCTTGTGGGGCAGGGGGTGTCCAGCCCGCTGCTCACCTTTGCTTTTATCGCATAATACTGCGCTCCCTGCGCGTTTGTCCTTGTTTCTGAGGTAAGCACCTCAACTTCGTCTGCATTAGGGAACTTCGTCTTCAGATCCTCTGCCACGAATTTCTTCGCATCGCTCTCCTCGAAGCTTCCGGACGCGAATTTCATCCCGAGAATAAGTCCTATTACCAAAATGACGAGCGCTATTATGACAGTTATCTCCTGTTTCATTGCTACCAGCAGGGCATTATTTAGGGGCTAAATTTATATCCTTATTGCCGCCGTCTATATTGCGTGTTTCTGTGAAGAATGAGCAGCGAGGAAAGCGTCAACGCGGGCACCGCTCTTTTAATTTCCATGAAATTATATCTTATACAAACGGTTTAAAAACATTGTTTTTCGTGTAGAATTTGAGTTTTTTAAGCTTTTTATTCATAATTAGTTGCGATAAAGATGGCTGAATTTTCGGGCTTTTACAAATTACCAATAGAGGAGCGGCTGAAGCGCATACAGGAATACGTGCAGCTTAGCGAAGCAGAGGTTTCCATGCTGAAGAACAGCGGAGCGCTTGCTCTGGACATTGCGGAGCGGATGGCTGAAAACGTGGTTGGGGTTACTCATCTTCCTTTTGGCCTTGGGCTGAATTTCAGGATTAACGGAAAGGAATACGCGATACCTATGGCTGTGGAGGAGGCGAGTGTGATTGCAGCTGCGAGCAATGCGGCGAAGCTCTGTCTTCCGGAAGGATTTGCCGCAGAAGCGGACGAGCCGGTTATGATAGGACAAGTGCAGGCAGTTGGACTGAAAAATGCCGGAAAGGCAGCGGAAAAAATTGAAAATGCAAAAGTGGAGATTGGGAAACTCGCGCGCGAACTTACGAAAAGCATGGGGGAAAGAGGAGGGGGTTTCAGGAATTTCCATACTGAGGCACTCAAGACGGCGAGAGGCGAAATGCTCGTAATCTATTTCGAAGTTGACGTAAGGGATTCGATGGGCGCGAATACAATAAACACGCTGCTGGAAGAAATCGCGCCTTCCATTGCAGGGATTTTAGGCGAGGGGACTGTGCGGCTAAGGGTGCTTTCGAACCTCGCGGACAGGCGAAAGGCGAAGGCAAAGGCGGTCTGGAAAAAGGACTCGGTAAAGGAAGATGTGATAGAAGGCATTTTAGACGCATACGAATTCGCGAAAGCGAATATTTACAGGGCAGCTACGCACAACAAGGGAATAATGAACGGGATTGATGCAGTTGCGCTCGCCACAGGGAACGACTGGCGCGCAGTGGAAGCTGGGGCGCATGCATATGCCGTAAGAAACGGAAAATACCTGCCACTTACTCATTACGAAAAAAACGGAAACGGTGATCTTGTTGGAACCATAGAGCTTCCAATGGCACTTGGAACAGTCGGCGGGAGCATAGCCACCAACCCAGTGGCGAAAATCGCGCTGAAAATATTGGGCGTAAAGAGTGCAAAGGAACTCTCGATGGTCGCTGCCTGCGTTGGGCTCGCGAACAATTTCGCAGCGCTGAGGGCTCTGAGCACGGAAGGGATACAGAAGGGGCACATGAAACTGCATGCGAGGAACCTCGCCATCATTGCAGGAGCTGAAACCGCGGATGAAATTGAAGAAGTTAGCGCTGCGCTGGAAAAGAAAGGGGCGTACAAAGTTGAGCAGGCAAAAGAAATATTGAAGAAGATGTGGGAAAACAAAGGGAAGAAGTGAAGGGGTTTTCAAATGACTGATGCAAAAGGCATTGCTGAAAAAACAGACCGACGAATGTTTTATGCGCTCATGGCTGCGCTTGTTCCGCTCTCCATGTTCCTCGCATTTGGCGCCGGGACAGTGGAAGATGAGGATTACGGGCTTCTGCTCAAAGGAGGCATGGTGCTGGAAAGTGCGAAGAGCGCGAATATTGCCTTGTTCGTGTTGCTCCCTCTTGCTGTTTACATTATTTGCGCCTATCTGCTCAAGGTGGATGCATTCTGTTCCTTTGCAGCTGCGCTCCTTTTCGGCCTTTCTGGCGCGAATGCTGAGGCGCTTTATTCATTTTCGCCTCTGCTTGGGACATTTCTTGGAAAGCAATATGAGATAGTGAATGCACTGAAAGGGATAGGAGCTGTTCTTCCGCTCGGAACAATCGCTCTCTTCGGATATAGGAAGGATATTGCAGGCGCGGCAATTGCAGCACTCGGGTTGATTGCCCTTCCCTTTGCTCCCGGAATTGGGGGAGTTTTGCTTGCGCTTGCTGCTGCGAAAGGAATTGGATTGATGGAAAGCGCCCCTTATGGGGACAAGGCGCTTGTGTTTGTCGTTTTCATTTCCGCGTTCCAGTGGGCTTACACGGGCGAGAGCAGCGCTGCGCTTGCTGCAGCTGTGCTGATGGCAATCATCGCATACGTGGTGGTTTCAGTGCATCGAATGAACCCAGGAGAGGCATATGCGTTCGTATTCCTTCTTGTTGCGTTCAGCGCGATTAATTCGCTTTACTCTGTGGAATACGCAAAGGCACTTGCTGTTTCTCCTTCGGAAATCGCTGCATTTTCCAGTGCAAAAACAATAGAAGGAAGTTTTGGGGTGCTCGGCAGCCGGAATGCGTTTGTATATTATTCAGGGAAAAATGCGGAGCTGCTGAATGCGAGCGCACTGGTGAAAAAGAGCGCAGCGCCCCAGCTTCCCGAATACATGATTATTTCAACAAGGACGCTTGATGATGCATATTCAGGAAAGCCGGTATTTTTTTCTTATCGGGGAACTGCCAAAGGAAACAATCGCGAGTACGCGGTATTCGCGAACGAAAGATATTCGCTTTACCTGCAAATGAGCGGAAGAGAGCTCGCTGCAGAAGACGCGGAATTATTCGATTGGAGAACAGGAGAGTCGCTTCGCTTCCCGTTCACCAAAATAAGGCCCCTTTTCTCCACTTCGTTCAACGACACCTACAGCAGGATGGTGAATGTGCAGGAAATAGAAGGGAGCGGGCTTTTCCAACTCCTCTTCAAATCAAGCGCAGTGTTTGGGCAGAACGGAACGATTATCGTAAAAACCGCATCGAACACAACGGTGAACTGATGTTTCTCTACCTTCTTGCCATTTTCCTTGCTTCCGCAACCTTTTCTTATGTGAGCGTGCGGCTGCTCATCCCCCGCCTCATAAGTGCAGGAATAGTCGGAAAGGATGTGAACAAGCCAGGAAAGCCGGAAGTTCCTGAGATGGGCGGAATAGGAATTGTTTCTGGTTTTGCGCTCGGAGTGCTGCTCGCTGTGTTCCTGAACACGTTCCTGAGTTTCGCCTTTAATGCGAGTTTCGTGCTTGCGGCGCTTATTGCCATCTTCATCCTCGCATTCATCGGATTCGTGGATGACCTACTGGATATTCCTCAGGTAGTGAAGGCGTTCCTTCCGCTTTTGGCCGGCATACCTCTAATTGCAGTAAGGGCTGCCGGAAGCACTGCAGTAAGCGTTCCTTTCATTGGCCTGGTGGACTTTGGGATCTTCTATCTGTTTATCTTCATTCCTGTAGGGATCGCAGTGGCTTCGAACCTTACGAACATGCTTGCCGGCTTCAACGGAATGGAGGCGGGGATGGGAACAGTGATGCTGATTGCTGCAGCGCTGCTCGCGCTCAATTTCCACAGCACGGAGGCACTCGCGCTCTACGTGCCGCTCATAGGCGCGCTTGTCGGATTCCTGCTGCACAATTGGTATCCTGCAAGAATGTTCCCAGGGGATGTGGGAACGCTCGTCATAGGCGCAACTCTTGCTGCCGGGGCGATAATAGGGAATTTCGAAAGCGTTGCCGCATTTCTCATGGCGCTCTACGTTGTGGATTTCTTCATAAAACTGAAGAATGGCTTTCCCCAGACTCCAGGCGAACTCAGGAACGGCAAGCTCCAACCACCGGAAGGTAAGATAAGGGGGCTCGTGCACGTTCCAATGAAAATTCCCGGTGGCATTGCGGAGCAGGAGCTCGTACTGGTATTCGTGATAGCACAGGAAATCGTCGCAATAATTGTTTTACTGTTCTTCCTTCAGGTCAAGGTTCTTTAGCAGCGTTGTAACTTTTATGAATTCGTTCAGCCGCTCGTAATCGCTCACCCTGCCCACGTCCACCCAGTACTCGTCGAACATGTAGGGGTTTATCTTCTTTTTCGCCGCGATGAGGCGCGGGAAAACGTGCTTCGCGAAGTCCTCCCTTTCCTTTATGAAATTGAAGATTTCCTGCCCGAATGCGTATATTGCGGTGTTTATGTAAAAATCATATCTCGGCTTTTCCGTGAACTCCGTTATTTCGCTCTTTTCGAGGCCCACTATCCCGTATTCGAGCTGCATCTCATGCTTCGTGAGTGCTATTGTCGCTATTGCTTTGGATTTTTTGTGCTCGTCCATCATCTTCCTGAGGTTTATGTCCGTGATATGGTCGCCCATCACCACGAGAAAGTCATCCTTCATCTTTCCCTTGAAATCGACTATCGAGCCCGCGGTGTTCTTCGGCTCTTCTTCCACTGCGTACTTTATTTTCACCCCGAATTTATTCCCGTCGCCGAAATAGTCCATTATCTTCTCCTTTTTGTAGCCCACCGTGAAAACCAAATCAGTGAAGCCGTTAAGGCGGAGGTTTTCCACAACGTACTGAAGTATGGGCTTCCTTCCCAATTTAAGCATGGGTTTCGGGATGGAATATGTGTAGGGCCTGAGCCGGGTTCCCTGGCCTCCGCATAATACAAACGCCTTCATAGTCATCACATCCCAATCGTTTCCGGTTTCCTGTTTCCGGTCTCGCGTTTCGTTTTTCATTTTTTGATATATACTGTGCGAATTGTTTATATATGTTCAGGGGCGAAGATAGGCATATAAATGAAAAAAGAGGAGAAAAAATACGATGGACATGATGAAGAAGCGAAAATTCTTTGAAGGCGATTTTTTTGGCTTTGACCGGGAGTTCGAACGCATGCGCGAGGAGATGGAGCGCCTGATGGAGGGTATGATGAACCGCATCCCGGAGCCGGACCTTGAGAAGCTGGCTAAAAAGGGGCAGGGCGGAGTGTACGGCATTTCGGTGAACATAGGCCTTGACGGAAAACCGGTGATAAGGGAGTTCGGGAACATGAAGCCCGAGGCAACGAAGGAGGCGAAAATGCCCATAAGCGAGGAAAGGGAACCGCTCGTGGACGTCATAGAAGGGAAAACGGATATCACGGTCATTGCGGAGCTTCCGGGCGTGGACAAAAAAGATATACATCTGAGCGGTGAAGGGAAGGGGCTCGTGATAGACGTAAAGACAGCTGAAAGGAAATATCATAAAGAGTTGGAGCTGCCTTCTGCTGCTGATTTCGAAAATGCGAATGCGAAATGCAACAATGGCGTTCTTGAGGTAATAATTCCAAAATCAGCGGAAGGAAGCGAGAATAAGAGGATAGAAATAAGCTAAATTATCCCCTCGCACCATTTCCCGTATTCCTTGTTTATTTTATCTATTTTTATCCGGGCTATTTCCGGAACCTCGTAGGGATGGATCTCCTTAAGCTTCTTCTCCACTGCATCCACCCTTTCGTCCATCGTCTTTGCTATCAATACAAATTCGCTCTCCTCGGTTATCTTCCCTTTCCATTTGTATATTGATGAATACGATTTGAGGATGTTCACGCAGCATCCCAGCCCATCGTCTATGAGCGTTTTGCCTGCTTTCTTCGCTTCGTTTATGTTCGGAAAAGGGCAATAGACCATGTACATTTTCCCACTCCATTTTTGTTGGACAAAAAGAAATTAAAACAGGAAATTTTTCGGGAGAGGAGCATTTGAACTTAAATTTACAAACTGCAACTATAAAATCATTTAAATTGTTCGCATCTGAATTGAGTACGAAACGCAGAACTCAGGACTGAAAAGTTTTTGCGGGCCCGTAGTCGAATGGTAAGACGTTACCCTGACACGGTAAAGATTCGCGGTCCGATATTTCCGGTTTCGGGACAGAAAACCCGAAACGGGAAACGGACTTCCGCGCGGGCCCAAATTTCGGGCAGCTGGTTTTTATTTTATCAGGGAAATTTTTTCCTCGAGCGCCCTCTTCTCCTTCTCCCCCACGAACCTGTTGTTCTTGAAAAACACTTTGTAGAATTCCTGCACGAGCGCCTTTGTTTTTGCCTTATCGGAAATGTAGGCAAGCTGGAGGTAGTCCCTGCTCCGCTCGTCGTCAAGGAACATGAGGCATATCGCAGAGAGAAAATATGCTTCAGCATCCTTTTTCCGCGAAAGCGCTTCCTTGAGCACCCCGAAGGCATCTGCGAACTCGAGCGTTTCCATGAGAATAAGGGCTTTCAGTTTCAGATATTCCGCGTCCTTTTTCATGAATAGCGCGTGCTCGAGCATCTCGTGTGCATATTCGTAATTTTTGAGCTTGTAGGAAACTAATGCCCTTAGGTAGTAAAGCCGGTCGCTTTCCTTTCCCGCGAGTTCGCTGTCAAGGGCTTTCGCAGCGTCCGCGTATTTTCCCTTTGAAATGAGCGCTTCGTAATCAGTCATGGGTTTTTTTCGGGGCGCAGATTAAAACCCCTTTCCTTGTTTATTTTAATGGCTTAAGGTGGAAGATATATAAACTTATGCGAATATAAATATAGTTTGCATATATAGTGGTTTTTATGGCATATGGAAAAGAAAGGCATGGAATTCAGAAACCTAAGGGAATAACAGAAGAAACAAAAGAAATGGCGGCAATTCGGCCAGTAAAACTAACGTTTGAATTGCGGAAACCAACGCTATTCGGGTTTATCAACTTCTCGAATTTTATCTCTAATATCCGCGAAAACTACTGTGGTGAGACGGAAGGCACGGAAAAAGGTGCGCATGCATCGTTAAGGGCATCGCATAACGCAAGATACCGTCTCGGAATCGAACCGCCAGAAATTTCTGTTTCTAAATTCGAAAGAAATTTTAGCGGCTCGTTGAATGGAATAATCCCAAAACAGAAAGAAGTACTTGTTTGATCATTCCAATTCTATAGTTGCAGGTGGCTTGTTCGTGATGTCGTAAACAACCCGTCCCACCTCCCTTATTTCATTGGTCATGCGTGTGGAAATCATCTGCAATACATCTGCAGGGATGTGGGAAAAGTTCGCGGTCATTCCGTCCAAACTCTTCACTGCCCGGACTACAATAGTATACTTGTAAGAGCGTTCGTCCCCCTTTACCCCTACTGTCTTTGATGGAAGGAGCGCTGCGAAATACTGCCAGGGTTTTTCCATCTTCCCTTCTGCTGAAGCGTTGTCTATCTCTTCTTCTACTATGTTGCATGCTTCGCGCACTATCTGGAGCTTCTCTGCGTTTACTTCCCCAACTACGCGCACCGCGAGCCCAGGGCCAGGGAAGGGCTGCCTTTCGTAAACGTAGCGCGGAAGTCCCAGGGTCTTCCCGAGCATGCGCACTTCGTGCTTGTACAGTTCGCGCAGCGGCTCGTACAATTTGAGACCCATTTCCCTGGGAAGCCCTGCGACGTTGTGATGGCTTTTTATAGTGTCGCGGCCATGGCCTCCGCTCTCTATCCAGTCAGGGGCAATAGTTCCCTGTACCAAAAAAGTCGCTCCGTTTTTCCCTGCCTCATACTCAAAAGCGCGCACGAACAGCTCTCCGATTATCTTCCTCTTCTTTTCCGGCTCGTCCGCGCCTTTCAGCGCTGAAAGGAATTTTTCAGCCGCGTCAACAATCTTCAGCTGCACACCGACCTCATGAGCGGCGGCATTGACCTTTTTTCCCTCATCCTTGCGCATGCATCCGGTATCCACAAAGATCGCCTGCAGATTTATGCCCGCCTTTGCGCACAGCGCAGCTGCAACAAAGCTGTCCACCCCTCCTGAAAGCGCGATTATCGCCTTTTCATTCCCGATCTGGGTTTTGATTTCTTTTTCTGCTGAAAGAATGAATTTTTCCGGATTAAATGGCATAGAACTACCTCAAACAATAAGCTGCGAAGCCGCGTACTGCTCGAGCGCGGCCCTGCATTTTTCTATTAGTTCCGCGCCTTTATATAATTTCGCGCTTTTTGCAGAGGAAAGATGGGAAGGAAGGGGAATGCGCCTTATTTTCGGAAGCATTTCCTCCATGGTGCGCACTTCCCGTTTCATTTTCGCCGCGAGTCGGCTTTCGCTTATGAAAAGCTGGGCTTTCGCATACTGCCTGGAGAATTTTCCGCAGTCCTTCCCGAATTCAAGTGGCGGGCCCAAAACGATTTTGCAGTCGGGAAGGGATTCGTTCAGCAGTTCGAAAAGAATGCAAATGTTGCCATTGCATCTCTCCATTTTGTGCCCAATTATCCCGAAGCCCTCCTTTTTCATGAGCGACTCGAACGAGGAATAGAATCGCCTCACCTGTCCCCAAAGTATATCATCGGCTATCGCAGGCGCGGCGAATTCCAGGCAGTAAACATTCGTTTCTCCTGCGAATTTTTCCAGTTGTGCATCGCTGAATTTTTTCCTTTCGAAAAACGAAATTTTGTTTTTCGACTTGAGGAAGGAGCGGGCAAGAGCTATCAATGCGGAATAATTTTCCACGCTCACCACTGCGGAAACGTTCCTCCTGATGTCCACGGGGTCTATCACGACCAGCGAGGTCTCGAATTTGTCCAGCACTGCATCCTGCTTCGTTTTTCCTTCGAGGTCTATGAAGGTGCGCGCTTTCCACTCTGAGATATTTTTCATCGCGTTCGCGAATGTTTTGTATTTGAGGATAAGTAATTCGCACAAATATCCGGAATAGCCCTGCACCTTTATTTCAGCTCCGTAAAGGCCGTTCGCCTTGAGGAATTTCTTCAGCAAGCGCACTTCATCCTTCTGCTTTTCATTCATTTTCGAAAGCACGTATTCCGTATGGAGCTTGGTCCTGTCAACTACGCACTTCAATTCGAAATGTCTTCCATGGCTCACTTCATATGCAGGAACAACATCTATTTTCCTTCCCTCCATGAATACGCGCACGTAAGGATGCTGCGCATACGCTGCCTGGTAATAGGCACTTTTGGAAACAGGGGCAGCTTTCCTGTTTCGGGTTTCGCGTTTTGGCTGCAATTCCCTGGCACCGAATGCATTTTCCACTGCTGCGCGGACTATGCTCTCCATCGCCTCCGTCTCAATGCCATGTCTAAAAAGCACGAATATGTCTATATCCCTGTCGCCTTCCAAGAAGGTGCCTTTCGCGAAAGAGCCCGCGAGCTCCACTTTCGCGCTTTTTATTTCCTTCCTGAGCTTCTCCATCACACCGGAAATGAATTTGCGCTCGCGCAGCTCCGCCTCCTTCTTCGGCCTTATCCTTTCAAGCACCTTGCCCAGACTTCTCATGGATAAAAATCCGAGTGAGAATTTATAATTCTCACGGGCTCGCACCAGCGTTGCGCCAGGCGCTGCCGCTGATTTCCGTATCGCCGAAGAGAACACAGATTTTTAAACCGTATTTGGAATATTGACGCATGCGAACTGGGGCATTGCTGGCTTTCACTGTTTTGATGCTTATTCTCATGCAGGGGTGCGTTGTTGAAAAGGACGTGAGCGCGCCGGAGAACGAGAAGGTGCTTTCCATGGCCGCCGAGGACCTTGATCTGGACAATTACACCGACTTCAAGGCATACGTGTTCAGGGCGATAGTGATAGATGCGGAGAACAGCATAATGATGCAGAAGAGCGTAAGCGCAGCGCAGAGCAGTACGGACCTCAAAGTGAAAAACACAAGAGAGCTAAGTGATGCGGGCGTATCGCGGTTCGAAACGCTGATTTTCCAGTTCGACATCGACAGGAAGGACAAGGAAGCAGTGTGCGCGGAGGCACTCGGGCTCGGAGGAATAAGCCAGGGCTATTGCGAAAGCCCTGAGATGTGCGCAAGGCTGTGCACCACTGCGCAGTGCCAGCAGTACGGGTACGTGAACGACCTTCTCGGCTACTGGATGCACGATTTTTCCCAGAAGCGCAAGGCGATTAGCGATGATGTGAATTACGTGCGCACGGCGCTGATAGCGATAAAGGGCGCGAGCCCGCAGGAGAAGGAGTTGGTGATGGGAAAGCTCAGCTCGATAATGGATCGTACGCTCGAGATAAATACGAACCCGCTGCTGAACGAGAACATGTTCGGGATATGCAGATATGTGGAGTACGACAATTCGCTCATAAGGGAGATGCTCTCGCTGCTGGGCGAATACGAGCGCACCCCCCGGAATTACACTTACTCAGTAATGATAAAGTTCGTGATAAGCGGCAAGGACTACACTGAACTGAAAATTTCGGACAGCATTCCTGAAGCGCTCGCAACTTCACTCAGGGGCATTTCGCCTGCACAGAAGGGAAGTGCATACGACAATGCAACCAAAATGGTTTCCTGGCCCACTGTTGCGCTCAACCTCTATCCTCAGTATATGGTCGGCTATTCCTTCCAATCAGGGCAAGACATACGCGAGGACATATTCGAGAACTGGCCAACGTCTAAGATAAGCACAAAAGTCGTTTCACTCACTAAAAGCCCGGTAGTGGCTTACATCCTAAACACGAGCAAATATGTCTATTCTATTTGCAAGGGGTTCGGCTATTATCCCGCGCTCGCGCTCGTTCTTGTGTTCTGGGACATAACTTTCTTCATGCTGCTCATGGCAGCAAAGATGATAACTGGATTCGTTGGAGCGACTTTCTCGCGCGCAAGTCTTCGGGATTCGCTTGTGAGGGCGTTTGGAGGAGCGAATCCCTATTGGAAAGAATATGGGTTCGCGGCAATATTGTTTTTCATAATCGGGTATGCGCTGCTTACAGCAGCAGCTCCGGTTGCTGAGGAATCGCTCGCAGTGGATTTGATAGGGGAGCATCTGGTGAAGAACCCGGCAGGCGCGCTTTCCCTTCTCTTTATCTTCCTTTCCCTCCACACCGGCTATGCGCTGCTCGAGGACCGGTTCAAGGGTGTAATAGCTGGAAGGCGGTATTATGAAAACGTTTTGGACGTGAGCGCGAAGGCAAACGAGCTGCGGCTCAAAAAACTCCGGGAAAGGGCGGACGAACTCAAGCAGCGGCTCGCAAACGCGTACGGTCTGGATGTTAGCGAGGAGAAAGGTGTGCATATGTCGCTCCCGATGGAGCGGCTTGGGGCACTCGTAAAGAAGGAGGGAAGCGAAAGGACGGTCAAGGAGCTCATAGAGTCCTATCTGGACAAGGTCGAAAGGGCCATAGACAGGGTTGACGAGAAGGCGAGGGTAGCAAAGGAATACTGGGCTGACTGGAGCAAGGAAATTTCCGAAAAATTAGAGGAAAGCGACAAGGTGCAATTGGCTTCGCTTTTAGGGATTCCTGCTGAGTGGCGGCTCTGGGCAGCGGACAGGTACGCTTCCGAGAACGAGGAGGAGGGGCTCGTTGTGGATGCGGAAAACATAAAGAGAAGCGAGAGAGTGCCTGAAATGAAGGTGAGCAACATGCTGAAAAAACTCTCTTCCAAGGGGCTCGCGTACGGAGGCATAATATTGAAGGAGGACGGCGTGGCAGGCATAAGCTCTACACTCGGGAATAGGACTTTGGAAAGCGTGCTTGCATGGAAGCTCGCGAACTATGCGAAGATCCTTTCCCGGAAAGTCCTGAATTCGGATTATGCGCGCATCACTATTGCAGGAAGCAAAAACGCAGTCGTTTTTTCCAAAATAAAGGATAAGGAAGGGGTGCTTTTCGCGCCAAAGGAAAAGATAAGGGAGGCGTTTGTGGAGTTCGAAAGCCGGCTCAAAAAGCTCTGATTTTCAGGCATTTTTCAGCTGCACAAAGGGAGATTTATTAACCCCTTTATGCATATATTTTATGCTATGTTTACGAGATAAAAATGCGAAAAAAACGCAAACTAAAAATAATGAAAATCCAGTGGTAATGATGACTGACGAAACGCAGGACAAGGAACGCAAAATCCAAATTGCCGCATCCCAGAATGAAAACGAATACACAGCAGAGAGCATACAGGTTCTCGAAGGGCTCGAGGCAGTGCGCAAAAGACCTGCGATGTACATAGGCGATACGGACAGGAAAGGACTCCACCATCTCGTTTATGAAGTCGTGGACAACAGCATAGACGAAGCGCTCGCGGGATTTGCGAAGAATATAGAGGTGATCCTGAAAAGTGATGGAAGCGTTTCAGTGCGCGACGACGGAAGGGGTATACCTACTGAAAAGCACTCCATGGGAAAGAGCGCGCTCGAAGTGGTCACTACGACGCTCCATGCAGGTGGGAAGTTCGAGAAGAAAGCATACAGGGTGTCCGGAGGGCTACACGGCGTGGGGCTCTCCATGGTGAATGCGCTCTCGGAATGGATGGAGGCGGAGGTGCACCGCGGAGGAAAAATATACCGGCAGAGGTATTCGAGGGGAAATGCGCTCACTTCGGTGGAGATAGTGGGGGATACCTCTTACAGGGGCACGATAGTCCGGTTCAAGCCGGATGCGCAGATATTCAGCACAGTGGAGTTCGACTGCGAAATAGTAAGGGAGCGGCTGCGAGAGCTCGCATACCTCAACAGCAGAGTGCGAATAGAATTGAGGGACGAGCGTACGAACTCTGCAGAGGTGTTCTTTTTCGAAGGCGGGCTCGCGCAGTTTGTGGAACACCTGAACAAGACGAGAAACCGGCTCCATGCGCCCATATATTTCCGGAAAGAAGTGGGGAACATCGAGGCAGAGGTAGCGCTCCAGTATACTAACAGCTACAGTGAGATGATATACTCGTTCGCGAACGATATAAAAACAGTGGACGGAGGGACGCACGTGAGTGGGTTCAGGACAGGGCTCACGCGAGTGCTCAACGATTACGGCGAATCGAACAAGATTCTCAAAAATGGAATGAAGATAAGCGGAGACGACGCTGTGGAAGGACTCACTGCTGTTGTGAGCGTGAAGGTGCCTGAGCCGCAGTTCGAAGGCCAGACCAAAGGAAAATTGGGAAACGGTGAAGTGAGGGGCTATGTGGATAGCTTCTTCTCCTCCACGTTCAAACAATATCTTGAGGAAAACCCTTCTGTTGCGAAGGCAATACTAGCGAAATCCATGAGCGCGATGGAGGCGAGAGAAGCGGCGCAGAAGGCGAAAGACCTCATAAGGAGGAAGAGCGTGTTCGAGTCAAGCGTGCTTCCGGGCAAGCTCGCGGACTGCAGCGAGGAAGACCCAGCTAAGAGCGAACTATTCCTTGTGGAAGGCGATTCAGCTGGTGGATGCTTTTCAGGGGATACCAAGATCGCTCTAGTAGATGGGCGTAACGTTTCTTTTAGGGAATTAGTCAAGGAAGACAAGGAGGGAAAACAGAATTTCTGCTATACAATCAGGGAAAATGGGCAGATCGGAATCGCTCCGATTAAATACCCGCGGCTCACCAAACGTGGCGCGAGGGTAATCAAACTCATTATGGATAATGGCGAAGAGATAGTGTGCACTCCGGACCACCAGTTCATGCTTCGGAACTGTTCATATGTGAAGGCTGAGAAACTCACTACCCTAACCTCTCTAATGCCATTGTACAGGCCGCATCAAAACAAAGAATATCGCAGAAAAATAAGAGCAACCATGCAAACACCTGCAACGAGAAGAAGGCTGAAGGAAGCTGCAGCAAATTACAATCACAAAATAGTCAAGATAGTCCAATTGGATGAAACGATGGACGTCTATGACATAGAGGTCGAGGAAACCCATAATTTTGCCCTTGCATCAGGAGTATTCGTACACAATTCTTCCAAGCAGGGCCGCGACAGGAGATACCAGGCAATACTTCCCCTGAAAGGAAAAATACTTAATGTGGAGAAGGCGCCCCTGAACAAGATACTCATGAACAATGAGATAAGGAATGTGGTGCTTGCTCTTGGCACTGGATTTGGAAGCGATCTTGACGTGAAGAAACTCAGATACCATAAGATTTTGATCATGACGGATGCTGACGTGGATGGAAGCCATATCAGGACACTTTTACTCACACTATTTTACAAGCATTTTAGACAACTTATAGAAAACGGATATGTGTATGCAGCGATGCCACCGCTTTACAGGATCAAGAAGGGAAAGGCGGAAAAATACGCGTACAACGACGAGGAGCTTGCCAGAATAGTTGCGGAATTCGGAGGGGAAGGGGAAATACAAAGGTATAAGGGGCTTGGTGAAATGAACGCCTCCCAGCTCTGGGAAACCACCATGGACCCTGAGAAAAGGACGCTCAAGAAAGTCACAATTGAAGATGCGATGAAGGCGGATGAGATGTTCTCCCTTCTCATGGGCGATGCCGTGGAGCCGCGGCGCGCGTTTATAGAGCAATATGCGAGAGAAGTGAAGAATCTGGATATTTGATTATCGGAAAGCCTTTATTTTAGGATTTATTAATGGTTCGCACGCTAGTACCGACTGTATTATCCCGAAATAAGTTGCTCTCGATAAAAAAAGAAGAACTTCGTATCTCTCAAGAGTACATGAAAAAACTGAATTTGAGGAAGATTCGATGGATAATTCGCGAGAGAGAAAAAAGGGAAATGTCGGCACGCAAAATAGCGAAAATCCAGGATGTTACGCCGCAATGGGTGAGGGCACTGCCGTTAAAATATGCCGGAGTTCCGCTTTACAAGATAAAAATCCGTAAATGCGGCAGGAAACCGCTGCACATCCACGAAAGGGAAATTGCGGCTGTGCTTGAATCCCACCAAGAATATGGCTTTGGGGCAGTAAATCTTGAGAAGGTTCTTGAGGAAAAAGGAATGAAAATTCCGCACAACAGGATCCATAAAATTCTGCTGAGGCGCGGTCTGAGCAAGGAACAGCCGGCGAAGCAGAAAAGGAGGAGGTGGGTCAGATACGAGAGAAAACGCCCGAACAGCCTCTGGCATACCGACTGGTTTGAGCACAGGGGCAGGCAGTACATCCTTTATGAGGACGACTCTTCGCGCCTGATAACCGGTGCCGGGGAGTTCCGCAGCGCAACAACCGAGAACAGCCTC
>JBGFRX010000016.1:0-71621 GCA_041694885.1 Microcaldota archaeon
GTGTTAATTAGTAAGGGAATGATCAGGCCTTCTTGAAAATAACAGCGCTCTCCCTCATCCTGACTTTCGCCGGCTTAATATCCGCGATTCGCTCCAATCCAACTAATATTTCCGGCTCGAAACCCAGCCGCGCGCCCATTTCAGCAAGAATCTCGTCAACCAGAATATGAGTTTCGTGTATTACTGTATTACCTACCACGAAAACGGCAAACGAACCGGGCTTCAGAACCCGGTAACATTCTTCCAGCACTTTTTCCATATCAAAGAAGTACGCGCCTATTACTGGGATTTTATTTCCTATTTCTCCTGCTTCAGGAGGCAAATCCTCCCCCATTACTGAGGCAGTTATGGAAGAGCGGAGGCATCTTTCCCTTGCCTTCTTCGTCGTCTGCGGATCCATTTCCAGAAGCGAGAGTTCCAATCCGTACACTTTTGTATAATCAATTGCATTCAAGTAAGGCGGAGAGGTGATTATGGCGTCCATTGTCCCGCTTTCTAGATCCATTTTTCTCGCATCGCCCAAAAAAATCTCCGGCTCAGCTCCTGTTATGGGACTTTCGCGCAAATCCCTCAGCATCTTCTTTACCTTCCTCTTGAACATCTCCTTCACAGGAGCAACTGATTTTTTCACCAATTTGAGCACTCCTCCGTCCTTCAGGACAAAGGAGCACATTGGAATGAGCGATATTAAGGCGAGAAGCAGGAAATTGCGCGCTTTTTCATTTTCCACTTCTGTTATTTTCTCCCTTATGTAAAGGATGTTGCGCAAATTCGCAGGCGGAAACGCCTTTTCGATTCTGAACAGTTCGAAATCCCATTTCAATTTCGGCAATTTCGGCCCGGTCTTTTTCTGGAAAATTCCCTTCATGAAGTTTTCAACTTCGAGCAGTTCATCTTGTGAATAGTTCCGCGTCTTCACATTCGCCACGCAAACCGCCAGAGGGGAAGAATCGATTCCGCATGCATTCATCCCCCTGGATTTCGCAACCAGTGCAGTCGTGCCGATTCCGCAAAAAGGGTCCAAAACCTTCCCTCTTATCTGAAATCCGTCCAAAATTTTTTCCACGAATTCCGGGGAATATGCCTCCTTGTAATGGAACCAGTTGTATATCGGTTTTTCTTTGCTCGGCTCGAACGTGAAATACGACCCTAAGTCAAAGCGGTTCGAAATTTTCATACTTCGTTACGTTCTCCTTGGGTTTTTTGCCGCGTTTGTCCATCGCGTCGTCCACCCTTTCCTTGGCAAGTGCTTCTCCCGCCTCGCGCACGTCCATTCCGTCCATCCTCTCGAGCGCGAGCTGGGTATTCTTTACTATCTTGTTCTCCACGAGCGCGAACATCTCGTCCTCGTCGTATCCGCGCAGCTCCGCGTACGAGCTTATCACTCCGCCCGCGTTCGCAATGAAGTCCGGTATCACTACGATTCCCTTTTTGCCCAGGTGCTGCTCCATTTCCGGAGTCATCGGGATGTTGGCTGCCTCCACCACGAGCCGCGCCTTCACCTTATTCACGTTCGCTGCTGTGATTACGTTGGGCCTTGCGCCCGGGATGAGCACGTCGGCCTTGAGCTCGAACAGTGCTTTTGGAGGAAGTACCTTGCCTTCCTTGTACGCAGTCACCGTTCCTTTTTCCGTCTTTGTTTTTATCAATTTTTCGTAATCCAGCCCCTTTTCGCTGTGTATCGTTCCCCTGGAATCGGAAACCGCGACCACTTTCGCGCCTTTTTCAGTCAAGAATTTCATTGCGAAAGTTCCCACATTCCCGAAGCCCTCTATCGCAACGCTCGCCCCGTTGAGGTCGAATCTGCAGAACTTGCAGAACTGCGAAGCGACCTCAGTAGCTTTAGCGACTCCGAAGCCGGTGCTTCCCAATTCGTGCGGAAGCCCGCCCATCGAGAATGGCTTTCCAGTTGCAGCATCTCTTGTCCCTATTTCATCTGAAAATATGGCCATTTCCTTTTCCGTCATATTCATGTCCGGACCTGCGATGTACATTCCTGGAACATATTGCTTTATCGCCTTTGCGAATGCGCGAACGTATGCCTCCTTGTCCACCTTCCTTGGGTCGCCCTTTATCCCCGATTTCGCGCCTCCGAACGGAATGTCAGCCAATGCATTTTTCCAGGTCATCGCCCGCGCAAGGCCGCACACCTCCTGCGTGGATATGTCCGGAATGAACCTTATCCCTCCCTTTCCCAGCCCGCGCGCAAGGTTGTCCATTACCAGAATCCCCTGCATTCCGGTCTTCGCATCATACACCTCCACTATGTATTCCGGCCCGTACTTGTCTTTCGCGTACATGTGTTCTCACCTATATTAGTAATTGTAATGGACAAAAACAAATATTGCGTTTTTAGGGGATTAGCTTTAAATACTAAGCGCTTCATATCCAATGCGTAACCCGGCGAAAAACCGAAAGTACCATGTCCCTTTGGGCAAGAACTGTACTTTTTTTGAGGAGAAAAAGAAATGAACAGCGATGCGAACGCAAGCGCTGCAAAGTCCGAAAGCCAGGAAAGAAACAGGGTGAAACGAATGAAGAAAGTCGTGATACCTGGGGAGCAGATATCGGAAAAGCCGTTCCTCAGCGAATCCACGGTTGTGGAGAACAGCAAGACGTACGCTTCGGTAGTGGGCTTCATGGATGAGGAGAACAGGTTCGTGCCTGCGAAAAGCGTCTACAGGCCTCAGCCCGGGGACAGTGTGGTTGGAGTGGTGGTGTATATAAGGGGAAATGGGTACAAAGTCGATCTTAATCTTCCTTTCGAGGGTTTTCTTTCAGGAAAGGACACGCGAGTGCCGTTCGGTATGGGCGAGATTATGTACGGAAAAGTGAAGGACGCTGACGAAGTCGGAAACGTTGACCTCATAGACGTGAGGAAGCTCGCGCCGGGAAAAATAGTCGAGTTCCCTCCTGCTAAAATCCCGCGGCTCATCGGGAAGAAGAACAGCATGCTCATGGCGATAATGCAGGGTACTGGAAGCGAGATGTATGTGGGCAACAACGGCTACGTCTATCTTTCAGGGGGCAACATACCGCTCGCGCTCAGGGCAGTGGAACTCGTGCGCAGAAAGTCGCACATGAGCGGGCTCACTCAGGAAGTGATCGAATTCCTTGCGAAAAACAAAAAAAGCAAAACCAGTGAAGCGACGAAGAACGAGTAATGAAAACTGCGAGTGATTATTGATGATTGCAGGTGAAAAAATGTCAGGAACTGAAAAACCGAAACTCATAGTAGATGGAAAGCGGTTGGATGGAAGAAGCCCTGATGACCTAAGGCCGATAAGGATAGAGACGGGAGTGCTGAACGAGGCAGATGGTTCTGCGTACGTGCAGTGGGGCGGGAACAAGATAGTCGCGGGAATTTTCGGGCCGCGCGAATGTATACCGAAGCACGAGGCGAACCCATACAAGGCACTTGTGAAGTGCAGGTACACGATGTCGCCTTTCGCGAGCAAGGAGGAGCACGGAAGGAGCGGGCCGAACCGGAGGAGCATAGAAATTTCCAAGGTGATAAGGGAGGTCTTCGAGAACTTGGTGGTTGCGGAACTTTATCCAATGACCCAGATCGATATATTCATAGATGTTTTGCAGGCAGAAGGAGGAACCCGCGTGGGGGCGATAACCGCCGCTGCTGCAGCACTCGCAGACGCAGGAATTCCGATGAAGGATATGGTGTGCGGTGTTGCTGTAGGAAAAGCGGACGGAGAAATAGTTATTGACCTCGGAAAGGCAGAGGACAACTTCGGGGAAAGCGATGTTCCGATGGCCGTTTCGCACAGGAACAAGGAGTTACTCCTTCTCCAGATGGATGGATTGCTCACTAAAGAAGAGCTCGCGAGCGCGATAGACAAGGCGATAAATGCGAGCGATAAAATACACCAGCTACAGGTTGACGCGATAGTGAAGAAATACGAGTACCCCGAATCCGAGGGCCTCAAGCTTTAGCGGTGATTGACAACCAGCAAAAAACATTGGTGATTGAAATGGCTGAAAAATGCATCGCGTATGCGCTCACATTTTTCAGATCCAGCCGACATGGGGATGTCGGCTGTCTTTCAATCACAACCAGCAAAAAACATTGGTGATTGAAATGGCTGAATCGGCAAAGGACATTGTGATGCACGAAGTGAAGAGGAGCATGCTCCTCGACCTGCTCGCAAAAGGGCAGCGTTTGGATGAGAGGGCATTCGACGAGTACAGGCCTGTGAGCGTGCAGAAAGGAGTGATAGACACTGCAGAGGGCTCAGCACACGCGAAAATAGGCAAAACCCAGATATTGGTAGGTGCCAAAATGGCTGTTGCAAACCCTTTCCCGGACAGACCAAAGGAAGGGGTGTTCAGCGTGAACTGCGAATTCCTTCCGCTCGCGAGTTCCAGCTTCGAGCCTGGGCCTCCGGACGAGGATTCGATAGAGCTCGCAAGAGTCACTGACAGGGGGATAAGGAGCGCGGAAGTTGAGAGGGAAGAGGGGATAATCTCGAACTTTTTCCTTGAAGAGGGGAAGGTGCTCGCGCTTTACTTGGACATATACGTGCTCGACCATTCCGGGAATATGACCGACACCGCATCGCTCGCTGCAGTTGGAGCGCTCGTTGACATGAAGATACCTAAATACGAGAACGGCGCGCTCATAAGGGACGAATATGCCGGGAAGCTTGAGTTGAAACACTTCCCAATAGCGACGACTTTCGCGAAAATAGGCGAATATCTTCTTTGCGACCCAACGCGCGAGGAGATGCTCGCAGCGGACACGAAAATAACCATAGCAACAACGCAGAACGGCCAGATCGCGGCGATGCAGAAGGGCAAGGGCGCGCTCACGAAGGACGAGGTGCTCGGGGCAGTGGACATCGCATTTAAAAAGGGCTCAGAACTAAGGAAATATGTTTTGTAAGGTGAATATGCATGAGGACCCCAAAATTCGGCGCAAGCATAAGAAAGCAGTACGATGGAGCTGAAAGAGCGAAAAGAGAGAAATACGCTTGCCCGAAATGTGGCAAGAAACGCGTGAAGCGGCTCGGGAACGCGCTGTGGAAGTGCAAGTCATGCGGAGCCAAAATCGCAGGAGGAGCTTACGCGCTCACTACTGGAGTAGGGGAAGTAGCGAACCGCATGATCAGGGAATATTCCAAATCATAGGGGGGTGGTTCCGATGGGGCAGTTCAAGGTATGGAAAACAGGAGAAACGGTCGAAGTTACTGATGAGAAGAATTTCCACTTCCCGGAAAGCGGGGAGAAGATACTCGCGAAGACAAGGCAACCGATAGCGAAAACAGTGGACACGGATTAGTTGTTTAAGATGATTGTGAGCACAAGCCGCTACGCAAGCTGCAAAACAAAGGCACTTGCAAAGGCATTTGCAAATGTCCTGGGCTCCCAATATTGTGCGCGGGGCAAAAAGACGGTTGAAAGGCTCGCCTCCCTTGCCGGGAAAAAAGGGGAAAGCACGCTCGCGCTCGTTTCGCCTGATGAAATTTCCTTCATTTCCATTTCCCACTTCGGCTGGAAATGGAAGGGCAAGGCGCTCAAAATTTCAAAATATGAAATTGGAGAGGCGGAAGAAGAGGAAATAGGCGCAGTTGAAGGGAAGGACGCTGAAATTTTTCAAACCCTTTTCGGCTTGGATATGTTTTACGCAGGCGATGCGGTTCTTTGCGCTGAAAAGGGGAAAATGGAGGTAGTGGATGAGGAAGGCAAGCGCGTGCTTGAAATCGAATATGAAATCATTGAGGATGGAACCGGGAATGAAGGAAGCAGGGCTGGAAATGAGATGGATAAAGAAAAATGAGGATGAGGCGGTAAGGAAGATGAAAAACAGTGCTGAAATTATTCTTGAAGTTCCGCAGGCGGAAGCAGGCAATATAATCGCTGCGCTGAAAAAGGAAAGCGCTGCGAACGGGCGATTTGAAGCCCGGATAGCGATGCGTGGAAAAAAACTCGGAATAATAATCGAGGCAGAGGACATCGTAGCGCTGAGATCAGTGCTGAACAGTTATTTAAGGTATCTGCAGACAATAGAAGGTCTTAAGGAAAACGATTTGTAAGGTGGGAATATGGCTGAACAGGTAAACCCTGAACTCGAACGGGACTTGATGGAATACCAGAACGCCGAAAGGCAACTCCAAGCAGTGCTTC
The DNA here is from genome assembly GCA_041694885.1 of Microcaldota archaeon. GTDB lineage: Archaea > Micrarchaeota > Micrarchaeia > Anstonellales > Bilamarchaeaceae > JAHJBR01. Next base: position 6,139 of record JBGFRX010000016.1, read on the forward strand.
TTCAGAAGCATCAACTGCAGCTCCAGCTGAACGAGATAACGCTTGCAGTGGAAGAGCTCGCTAAGGCGAAGGGGGACATTTACAAGGCAACGGGAAGCATAATGGTCAGGAGCACCAGGGAGGAGGCGGAAAAGGACCTCAAGGAGAAGAAGGACCTTTTCGACATACGCGTGAAGGCACTCTCCCAGCAGGAGGAGAAGATGAAGAACGTGCTCATGCGGCTTCAGAAGAAGATAGAGGAGCAGGCAAAGGGCTACGGCGTCTCCTGATGCGATTGTTGTTTCGGATTTACGGTTTTCTGTTTTGGGGTTCTAAGATGGGCTCTTCGGATTTTTCCTCTTTTCTTTCAAAATACAGGAATAGCCAGCTTGCGATAGGGGTGCACAGGAACGCGGATTTGGATGCTTTGTGCTCTGCTTATGCGCTCAGCACTGTTTTTTCCAATTCTCAAATAGTTGCTCCGGATGAAATGAACGTTCCTGCGAAGAATTTTGCCAGGGATTTTGGAATTACTGTAAAGGAGTTCAAAAAAGTCAGAAGAGAGGAGTTCGAAGGGCTTATTGTAGTGGACAGCGGAAGCTTCGTGATGATTGAAGAGGCGAGGAAATGGAAAATCATCCTGCTTATAGACCATCATCAGAAAGCACCTGATGATGAAAGAATAACTGCGGAAATTGAGGTTTGGGATGGAAATTCCCCTTCCGCTTGCCAGATAGTATCATCCCTGCTTCCTGAAATGGATGGAAAGGTGGCATTTGCGCTCGCTGTCGGAATCGTCTCTGATACTGCCCGCTTCAGGAGCGGGAATATGCAGAGTTTTGGCGAACTTGCACGGCTGATGAAAATCTGTGGCAAGAGCTACACGGACATCCTGAATTACGCTGAACCGGAAAGGGAGGTGGATGAAAAGGTTGCAATACTTTCTGCGATGGCAAAGGCGAATGTAATCACATACAGGAATTTCGTAATCGCAACAACCGTTGTTCCCAAGAACGAGGGCGACGCGTCCTCTGCGCTTACAGAATATGCCGACGTGGCTTTTTCCGCGAGCTGGAGGGATGAGGAGAAGGAAACGAGGGTTTCTGCAAGGGCGAGGAAGAGTATTCCATTCGCATTGAACGAACTGATGAGGGAAATAGGCGCGCAGTTCGCGGCAACAGGAGGAGGACACGCGAGAGCAGCAGGAGCGAATGCGAAAGCCCGCCCGGAAGAAGTGCTCAGGTTCTGCGTGGAGGCGGCGAAGGATGCTATTGATGTATCGTTCATTTGAATGAAGATGCGCATTTTATAATGAACATAGAGAAGAACCATGGTAAACTTGGAAAGTAATTCGGCGAGGTATAAACGAAACTGCAGTTAGGAAGCAGGAAATCACGAACATTGGAAAGGAGAGATTATGAAAACCATCATTGTTGGAGGACAATACGGGGACGAAGGAAAAGGAAAGATATTGAGCCATCTCGCATTGGAGGATAACCCGCAAATAATTGCAAGGGGCGGAGTGGGTCCTAACGCAGGGCACAAAATCCAGTGGAAAGGCACGACTTACGGCTTGCGGCTTGTTCCGTGCGGGTTCGTGAACGATAAGGCGCGGTTGCTTATAGGAGCAGGAGTCCTTGTGAATCCTGAGATCTTTCTGAAGGAGGTCGAATTGACGAAAAGCGCGAAAAGGGCAGGAATTGATTTTCGCGCAACTGCGATATTGCCCAAACATATTGAACTGGACAGAAGCGAGAATTCCAGGAAAATTGGCACGACCGGAACTGGGTGCGGACCTGCGATGACTGACAGGGTGGGTAGGACTGCGAAAACAGTTGCCGAAATTCCTGAATTAAAGCCCTATCTTACTGACGTAGTGAAGGAGGTGAACGAAGCGAAAAACGTTCTTGTGGAAGGAACGCAGGGCTTCATGCTTTCCCTTCTCTACGGCACTTACCCTTTTGTGACGAGCAAGGACACGTCCGCATCTACAATGGCCGCGGATGTTGGATTGGGACCTACGCAGATAGACGAAGTGATGATGGTGGTAAAGGCATACACCACGCGGGTGGGCAACGGGCCTTTCTCTTCTGAAATTTCCGTGGACGAGGCGGTGAAAGCCGGATTCCAGGAATACGGCACGGTTACGGGAAGGCCGAGGAGGACGAGCAGAGATTTGCATTTCGACGAGTTGCGGCTCGCTGCACGGGTGAACAGCGCGACCCAGATTGCGATTACGAAAATAGATGTGAGATTTCCGGGAAATGCAGGGGCGAAGAAGTTCGAAGCCCTTACCCAAAAGGCAAAGGACTTCATAAAAAACGTGGAAAAGGAGCTCAGGACTCCAGTTACGCTCATAGGAACTGGACCGGACGCAGAGGACGTAATTGACCTGCGGCACTAAAGCGTTTTTATTCCTTATTTATCCTTATTTTACTTGCAGGGATGGCAGAACCTGGTATCGCGCCAGACTTGAAGTTCCGTGTTTGGAGTTTTTCGAAACTGGAAACAGGAAACGGATATCTGGTGCCCTTCCTGGGCTTAGGAGTTCAAATCTCCTTCCCTGCGAAAATCACACTTAAAAATATTAGTATGGTATGGATTGCATGGGCATCGGCAAAATAATCAGCTATACATTCAGGGAATACAGGAGAAACCTGTGGTTCATCCTTCTCTTCTCAGCCATGTTCATTATTTCCATGCTCGCGCTTTTCCTTGCGCCGGGTCCGACCTACGTTTCCTTAGGCGGAACCTACCTGAGAATAGGAAGCATTCCGGAGCTCACTGCAGTTGATATTGCGGTGATTGTGGCTGCTTACCTCCTTTCTCTGCTCATATTCGCGGATGCGATAACAAACATAAACATAATAATAAAGGCGAACAGGACGCTCAGCAGGATTCCGAAAGAGATATTCGGGGGAATATTCAAATACGCGCTCAAGATATTCTTCGTTTACACAATAGCGATGCTTTTCGTTTTTGCAGTGAACATCGCGACCTTCAACGATCCTTGGCACAACGTCATCTTTCCGCTCGTGTCGTTCCTTGTGTTCATGGCGATATTCTTCGTGCCCCCTGCAGTCATAATAGATGACATGGATACGTTTCGCGCAATAGCTGTTTCGATCAGGATGCTGGCGCAGAAATGGCGACTCGTGCTCTTCTGGGCAGTCGCAGGGCTTGCGGCAATCTCGATTATAGAATTCTTCTTGTTCCTGATAATCCCGCCCGCGATTGCGAAATACCTCGTGATAGCGCTCAATGGCCTCATTGTCATTCCGGTACTCACGATATTCCAGACGCAGGTGTACATGGAAAAGTACCCGCTTTCTCCTTAATAGTGCTGGACTAACCATCTCCCTTTTTCAGAAGTTTTATAAAACAAATTACCGAATGGAAAACGACCAGTTTTCAAATTTCGCCCAGTGATTTGATGATGCACATTTCGCGGATAAAGATGCGTGGTTTTAAGTCGTTTAAATTAGCCGACATAATTTTTCCCCGCGATTTCGTGTGCCTCGCAGGACCGAATGGAAGCGGCAAGAGCAACGTGTGCGACGCGATAAGATTCGCTTTCGGAGAAATATCCCTCAAGGCACTGCGCGCGAAAAAAGTGAAGGAGCTGATTTCCCACAGTGCGAAGATGGCCGAGGTGAGCGTGTACCTCGAAGGTGAGAGCAAGCACGAGATAAGAAGGGTGATACGCGACGACGGCAAGATAATGTACAGACTGGACGGCGAAAGGACCACGCGCACTTCCATTCTGGATTTGCTCAAGAAATTCAATATAGACGAAAGTGGAAGGAACACGATTGCGCAGGGCGAGGTTCAGCGCATAGTTACGATGGCTGCAAAGGACAGGAGGGGCATAATAGACAGCGTTGCGGGAATTTCGGAATTCGAGGACAAGAAGGAGGAGGCGCTACGCGATCTGGAAGTGGTTGAGACGCGGCTGCGCGAAGCAGAGCTTATTTTGGGAGAAAAGCTTGGGATGCTCGAAGAGCTCGGGAAGGAGAAGGAGATCGCGCTCAAATACATCGAAAACAGGAAGCAGTTCGCGAACGCGAGGGGTTCGCTTGTGAAAAAGGAGATGGAAAAATTCGAAGGGGAACTGGAAAAGGCGGTGAACGACCTGCAGAAAATGAATAATTCTCTCAAGGCGAAGGGGACGGAGCTCGCAGAACTTGAGGCAAAAATCAAGGCGCACGCGCAGGAGAAGGGCACATTTTTGGAAGAGATAGAGAAAAGGCAGCAACAGAGCGAGACCGCGAAGAAAATCGAGGCGCTCCGGCTCGCAATAGGAAAAGACAGCCAGGAATTGGAGGAGAAGAATGCATTCGCATCCAGACTCGAAGCGGACATCGCGGCTGCGAAGGAGGAGACGAAGAAGGAGGCGGAGGAGCTGAAGAAAACCACGGAAGAGCTTGGGAAAGTGGAGGAGGAGCTTGCGACGCTGAAGCCGCGCGCGCAGGAAGCGGAGAAAGCAACTGCACAATCGCGCCTTGGAAATGCGATCGTGGAGGGAAAGATGAAAATCGCCTCGATGCGCGAGGACTTCATACGCGTGGAAAGCGAAATATCCGCGTGCACTCAGCTTGCGCTTGAAAAGGAGTCATCGCTTGCAGTACCTGAAATGGACGATCCTGGGCAGGAGGAAAAATTAGCGAGCGAAACAGAAATACTGAAAAAAGAAGTGGAGATGGCAAAGGCAGGGCTCGAATTGCTTTTTGAGAGGGAGAAGGAGGCGAACGCAGAAATAGCGGATATGGACAGGCGCATACTCTCGCTCAGAGAGAAAATTGCCTCGCTCAGGGCGCAGAACCCGCGGCTCGCATCCAATGCAGTTATGGATTTCATAAGGAAGACAACGGCAAGGGAAAGGAACGCAGGAGTGCACGGCGCGCTTATAGACCTCATAGCTTTCGATGCGAAATACGCGAACGCGATAGAGGCGGCAGCTGGCCCGCGCCTTCTCTATATAGTTGTTGACGATGCGGAAACCGCTACCTGGCTGATTGCGAAGATAAAGGAGAATGGTGCAGGAAGAGCTACGTTCATACCTTTGAAGGAGGTGAAGACAGGAAACGCAGCGAAGGGCGAAGGGCTTGGTCCTCTGCTCGATTATGTAAAATGCGATGCTGGGGTGGAGAAGGCGGCACAATACGCACTCGGCGAAACGGTGCTCGTTTCTGACATGGCAGAGGCGAAGAAAATCGGGGTGGGAAAGCACAGAATGGTTACACTTGACGGAGAGATATTCGAGAAATCCGGGGTAATTACCGGGGGGAAAACGAGCACTGGAATAGCTGCAGCAGGCGCGCTTTCCAAACACGAGGCAGAAATCTCTGACCTAAAGGCAGCGCGGGAGTCGGTCTTCGCGGAAATAGCGGGCATACGCGAGCAGATGTCCATACTGCGCTCCCAGCGCGCGGAGAAGGAGGTGCGCGCGAAATCGCTTGTGATGGAGCTCGCTGCCCTTCGCGCAGAAGACGAAAAAGCGAAAAAGACGCAGGAAGAAGCAGCTAAAAAAACAGCTGAGATAGAGGCGCTCAAGGCACGGGCAAATGGCCTCGTTTCAAGAAAGGCGGAGCTGGAAAGCGCAATAGCCGCGCTCTCGGAAAAAATAGCGAAGGATGAAAAAGCGCTTTCAGCAGAGGAGGAGCAGGCAGCGAAGCAGAACAAGGAAGCGCGAAGGAAGCACACCGAAACGGTCGCGAAGATATCCGCTTTGGAGGTGAGGCGGGACGCGATTTTCAACGAGATAAAATTGAGGAAGACGAATCACCACAAATCCGAAAGCAGGCACAAGCAGATGACTGCGGAAAAGTCCGCCTACATTTCCAAGGCGAGCGAAATAGAGCGGCGGCTCCTGAACCAGAAGGGCGGGCTGGAAAAATTGGAGGCAGAGCTTGCTTCCTCGAGCAGGGACCTCGAGGCGCTTTTCAGGAAGATGAAGGAGAGCGAGGAGAAAATAACCGCAATGGGAAAGGAGAAGGGCGCGATAGCGGCGGAAACCGAAAAGTATATGAAGGAGGCGAACAACCTGAACGTGAAAAAGGCGACTGCCGAAACGAAGCTTGCAGACCTAAAAGCGGAATTCGACTCATTCAGGGAATTCGAATTCCTTGACCTTTCCAAGGAGCGGCTTGTGGAAATCGCGAAAAGCGCTGATGCGTTTCTCGCAGCTAATCAGGCGGTGAACCTCGCGTCAGTGGAGCTCTACGAGAAGAAAAACGCGGAAATAGGAAATGTGAAGGAAAGGATGGAGAAGCTCAAAGCGGAAAAGGAAGCGGTAATGGGGATGATCACTGAGATAGATGCGAGAAAGAAAGAGACGTTCTTCAGCACCTTTTATGCGGTGAGCGACAATTTCAGGAAGATGTTCAGATACATACTGCACGTTGGTGAGGGCTTCCTTTACCTCGACAAACCGAACGAGCCGTTCGAGAGCGGGCTCTATCTCAGGATAAAGAGAGGCACGAAGGAGATGGGGTTGGAATCGCTTTCAGGGGGTGAGAACTCCCTTATCGCGCTCATGTTCATATTCGCGCTCCAGTTCGTGAAGCCGTCGCCTTATTACGTCTTAGACGAGGTTGATTCCTCGCTCGACAAGGAGAATAGCAAGAATCTCGCGAAACTCATAAAGGAGATGTCGAAAAACAGCCAGTTCATACTCGTGACGCATAACGACATGGTGATGAGGTTCGCAAGTGCGGTTTTCGGTGTGAGCAAGAGCGACGGGGTTTCAAGAATTGTAGGGGTGAAGTTTGAGGAAAAAATGGAAAACGCGCCCGCAGCTCCTGAAGTGCTCGTATAAAAAATTCTTTAACATTAAACGGCTTCCCGTGCGCTTATTATCGCGCTTATCGTGCCCTTTATCGCATATGCAGAGATTATAACGCGCACGCTATCGTTCTGTTTATAGGGCGTACTGCTTTCGAGCGCGAAAAACATGTCCTCTCCACCTGTGTTTATCTTCGCGTTGTACAAATACGTGTAATTTCTCGAAAAGTTCCCGAATTCCTGGGCCTCGATTTCCGCGTTTATCACAAGGAGCGAATCCGGGAAGACAGTCGTGTTCCCTAAGTCAGTCAGCACCTGCCCGGAATTGGTAAAATTCCCGACATAAATGGTGTTCTCTGCTACGAAAGCAACGTATGCGGGCCTCTCCTCAACAGAGTCGGAAATGTTCGCGAGTACAAAATCCTTTCGCACATAAGAAATATTTCCTTCACCATATTTCTGCGTAATGTTCGCGAGCCCTTCGCTTATTTCGTATCTTTTCTCCCAGGGAACATAAATGAATGTTTTGATCTGCGCAAGCGCAACCACGCTTGCGTTCGCCTCGATATCCAGTTGCGATGGAAGGACGCTCACTACTCCGTAAGCGACTATTTTCCTATCTAAGGCACGTACGAAAACGCGCACAGTTATGTTTTCCCCTTCCTCGAAAATCGGCTCCAATTTCGCGCTTATCTCCCCTCCGGAGATGTTCACGCTTGCATTTTCCGTATATATCTCCACTATGGGGGGCAGGGAAATGAGCGTGTTCGCCTTTCCGCTCACGTTTCTCGACTGGAGGTAGGAATATACTCCTGTAATATTGGAAGAATTTTTGAGCGTGATCACATATCCCGAGGCGCTTTGCATTACATCCTCGACATCCGCAAGCACCCTGAATTCCTCTGCAGCGGTCGCGTTGCGCAGCTCTGTGATTATGTAGGGCTGGTAACTCACTATGGTGGCGTTCGCAACTACGTCGCCTTCCAGATAGCCGGAACTCGCATTGTCGTTCGTCCTTATGCTGCCTCCGTCCTGCCTGCTCAAAAAACCCGCGGCAAAGCTAGACAATATGAATATGAGTATAAGCCCTATTGCGAATGCCTTGTACATATTTTCTTTTTTGAGTAAGTCGGAAATTTTCACTTCCATTGCGCCCTACCTCTTTAAAAATTCATTAACTGAATGAAATAGAACAATATTCTTACTTAATACAATATATTTTAAAAAAGGAACTAAGGGGAATGGATAGCATGGCAAAGAAAGGGGATTTCGTAAAAATCGAATACACCGGCTATGATGAAAACGGAAATGTTTTCGACAGCACGCGGGGGGAGATAGCGAAGCAGCTTCACGGAAAGGAAGGCGCACTTCTCATAGTGCTCGGAGTGGATTACATGGTGAAGGGGCTCGAAGATGCGATAATTTCCATGAAAAAGGGTGAGGAAAAGGAGATAGCGCTTGCGCCAGAAAATGCGTTCGGCACAAGAGACAGACGGCGTTTGAAAATCTTCCCGATAAGCGAATTTTACAGGAACAAGCTCGACCCCAGCCCAGGCTCAGTTATCCAGATGGAGACGGAATACGGGGTGCTGAACGGGCTTGTGAAGAGTGTGAACAGCGGTCGCGTGCTAGTGGATTTCAATCATCCGCTCGCAGAGCAGAACGTGAAATACCGGCTCAAGCTCGCGGAGACGATAGAGGATGGAAACGGAAAAATGAGGGAGCTCATGAAAGATCTCAGCATCGAGGGCTCGTTTTTCCTGGAAGATGGTAAAGCAACCATAACGATGAAAAAAGGGCAGCAGGAGGATGAGCTGAAGAAGACCCGGCTCACAATCGCGATCAAAAGCACAATTCCGGAAGTAAAGAATGTCGAATTCAGGTGGATTGAAAACACAAACGGGACGTAAAGGATGTGCGAACTCTGCGAAAAAACGAAAAACAACGCGCAATACAAAGCCCTTGTTTCCAAAATGCACATGGCAGATAGTGAACGGCTGGAAAATACCAAAAAAGCAGCTGCTTCTTTTTCCTCCATTCTTGCCTATTCAACCATGGAATACCCAATACGTCTCATCGAACCCATGTTCGAGCTCAAGATTGCGTTCGCGACCCCGATGAATTATTTTCAGAATCTTTTCGTAAACGGGGAAAGGCAGCCGGCGAATTTCTCCCACGGCGCAACACGCTCCTTGTTTTTTTCCGGAAAGCGACTGGTTTTATTGAGCAAATCAGTGGCTGCGTACGAAGGCAGGGAGATTTTCTCCTCTTTTCTGCTCGCGCATTTCGAACAGGGGGAATATTCCATGGATATAAACCCTGAAAACAGGATAGCAATCTCTGCAAATGCACAGAAGCCGGCGAAAAACCTTCTCGGTGGAAACGTGGAAAAAATAAACATCGAATTCAATTTCGTACAGGAGAGTTTGGGGGGAAAGCTGATAGGGAAGAACGAGGCGCTTGCGTCCACCCTTTTCGTGAACCAGTTCAAGCGCTCCGGAATGGATGCGCGCGCATGGTTAACTTCCACGGAATATATGTTCGATTATGTTTCGAGCGCAGCGCATTTCTCTCCCCATCCATACATGCTGCGGTTCTGCAAAGAGCTCGGATATGCCAACCAGCGGGATTTCCAGATGCATGCAGCGGACTATTTCAGGGCGCATGTTTGAGGGCTTAATTATTTATACAAAGATTTCCAAATAATTTTTATGACGTCTAAAATTAAGATAGGCATAATCCAGATGAGGATGCACGACGAACCGGAAAAGAACCTCTCGCACGCCCTTGATTTGATAGCAAAGGCGGCTAAAAAAGGCGCGCAGATTGTCTGCCTTCCAGAGCTCTTCACTGCAAAATATTTTGCGCAGGAAAAAAACAGGAATGCAGCAGCCAAATATGCTGAGGAAATGCCCGGTAAAACGACTGCTGTGCTTTCTGCAGCTACACGTGAAAACCAGGTGGTGCTTGTGGCCGGCTCGGTATATGAAAAATCCCGGGGAAAGATGTACAATACTTCGGCTGTTTTTGACGAAAGGGGAAACATGCTCGGAACCTACCGCAAGGCGCACATCCCCCACGACGAGAATTATTGGGAAAAAGAGTATTTCGAGCCCGGGGACGGCGGATTCAGTGTTTTTGACACCGCTTACGGAAAAGTTGGCGTGCTGATTTGCTATGACCAGTGGTTTCCTGAGGCAGCGCGAATCGAGGCGCTCATGGGCGCTGAAATTATTTTCTATCCAACTGCGATAGGGAACGTGAAGGGAATTGAACGGGCTGAAGGGAGCTGGCAAAAGGCATGGGAGAACGTGATGCGCGGCCACGCAATAGCTAATGGAATTTTTGTATGCGCGGTGAACCGCGCCGGCCGCGAAGGCAAAATAACGTTCTGGGGCGGCTCTTTCGTGTGCGATGCGTTCGGAAAGACGCTTGCGCGGGCTGGGAAAAAGGAGGAAGTACTTGTTGTGGAGGCGGACCTCGACCTGGGCAGGCGGGTGAAGGGGGGCTGGCATTTCCTTGAGAACAGGAGGCCAGAAATTTATTCTGCCCTTACGGGAAAGGTTCCCGGTTCCCCGTTTCCAGTTCCGAAACTCAAAAAGGAAAACCAGAAACAATAGTTTGGTGCATGCATGGACAGGGAAACACCGCAGAAAGCCGGCTATTACATGCCTGCGGAATGGGCAACGCACGAAGGCACCTGGCTCGCATGGCCCACGAATCCGGAAACGTTTCCTTCGCGCATAATCGCAAATGTGGAACGCGCATATTGCCTCGTGATATCTGCGCTGAGCCGAGGGGAAAGGGCCAAGGTGCTCGTGAACGATGCGGCTGCGGAAGAAAGGGTGCGCAGACTGCTTGCAGGACATGATTGTAAGGAAAAAAACGTTCTTTTTTACCGGATAAAAAGCGCGGACGTATGGATAAGGGATTACGGGCCCACGTTTCTGCTCAACAGGAAAACAGGCAAAAAGGCGACGGTGAAATGGAAGTACAACGCTTACGGAGGCAAATATGAGGACCTGCTTTACGATGATATTACAGGAAGAAAAGTGGCTGAGGCGAGCAGAGTCATGATTTTTGAGCCGGGAATGGTGCTGGAAGGCGGCTCGATAGATGTGGACGGAAAAGGAATGCTTATCACAACTGAGCAGTGCCTGCTGAACACGAATCGGAATCCGTCCATGGATAGGGCGCAGATAGAGGAATACTTGTGCGAATATACTGGCGTTTCCAGAATAATCTGGCTCAAATCAGGGATTGAAGGCGATGATACGGACGGCCATGTGGACGATTTTGCGCGATTTGCTGCAAACGGAACGGTTTTATGCGCATCCGGAAGCGAGGCTGGTGAGAAAGACGATGCCGTGCTGAAAAGGAATTTCGAAATTCTGAAAAACGAAACAGATGCAGAAGGGACGGAATTGGAGGTCGTAAAGCTGCCAATGCCCAAGCCGCTTGTTGATAGAGCGGAGAACAGGCAGCTTCCAGCGAGCTATGCCAATTTCTACGTGGGCAACAAGGTCGTGCTGCTACCGGTATTCGGGGACGCAAATGATTCGGAGGCAATACGGATAATGGGAAATTCTTTTCCTGGAAGAGATATAGTCCCAATAATGGCGCGTGAGCTCGTATTCGGCTATGGCGGGATACATTGTATTACTCAGCAAGAACCACAGTCGGATTGATTTTTTTGCAAATTCGGCGGGCAAAGTTTTTAAAACGAGCTGCAATTATTATCACCAATGTCTCTAATGAAAAAATTTTCCGCCTTATTGCGACTCGTGCGCTTCGAGCACGCACTTATGTTTGGCCTTTCGGTCCTGATTGCTGAAATAATAGCAACCCAGGGGACGCTTTTCTTCAGCCCAGTGATAATTTTCTCGCTTCTTGTCCCAGTGTTCAGCGAGATGGGCGCGTTCGCCATGAACGACCTGCTGGACATAGAGACAGACCGGCTGAACAGGAAAACTGACAGGCCTTTGGTGAGCGGCGAGCTTTCCCAGCAGTTCGCGCTCTGGCTCACAGTGGTTTCGTTCCTGCTCGCGCTCATTTTCGCTTACTTGGTGAGCCCGCTCATTTTCGTGTTTGCGCTCGCCATGAACGCACTCGCGATGCTCTACAACATGGTTCTCAAGGACCTTCCGCTCCTCGGCAACATATACATCGCGTTCACGATGGCGATACCATTCATCTTCGGGAACTATGTAGTGAGCGAGACGCTCAACCCTGCAAACCTGCTCATCGCGCTCCTGGGCTTCATAGTCGGGCTTGGCAGGGAGATTGCAAAAAGCGTGGAGGATATGTATGGCGACAAGAAGGCGAGGCATGCGAAAACCCTTCCTGTGATGATCGGCTCGGAAAAATCGCTCACCCTCGCGGGCCTTCTGTACGCGCTTTTCGCAGTGGTTTCGATTGTTCCATATTATCTGTATTTGAATATAGGACCCGGCTTCGCACTCGTGCTCGCTGCAGACGGGATATTACTCTATTCCTCGGTAGTGCTGATATTCTCGAGAAGGAAGGTTCCTTTCCTCAGGGTTTCCAGGAAAACGAGCCTGCTTGCGCTCCTGCTCGGGCTACTCGGGATATTGGCTTCTGTGCTGGGTTATTAGAAAGCGGGTTTTATCCGATTGGCACGCGCTATCCTGCAATCCATATGTTATGCAAGCGTGGCTTGCACCGTGATTCCGGGAAGAGGGCGAACGTTTAAATTCCTTTTTTGCGAGGTCTTTTTCATGAAAACCGGAAAAGTGGAAAAATACATCCACGACGAGCTTGAAAGGAAAAAAGGGCTGCTGTTCGCGGTAATAGACCCGATGGATTACAAGGACCTTGATGCCGCGGTGAAGACCGCGAAAGACGCGGACGAGGGCGACGCGGATGTTGTGCTCGTTGGAGGAAGCACAGGCGTGCAGGGCGAGCTTCTCGATACGGTTACGAAGAGGATAAAGGAAAGTGTGAATGTCCCGGTGGTGCTTTTTCCGGGCAACATAGGCACTGTTACGAAATACGCGGACGCGGTTTATTTCATGTCTATGCTCAACTCGAAAAACACCTACTGGATTACTGGCGCGCAGATGCTCGCTGCACCTATGGTGAAGCAGTACGGAATCGAACCCCTTCCTGTTGGCTACATGGTTGTGGAGCCCGGAGGAACCGTGGGCTGGGTTGGCGAGGCGAACCTGCTCCGGCGCGAGAGGCCGAAGCTTGCCGCGGCGATGGCATTGGCAGCGCAGTACATGGGATTCCGCATGGTGATTACAGATACAGGAAGCAACCCTGCGAATGGCCACGTTCCGCTCGGGATGGTCAAAACGGTTTCCTCTGTTTTGGATGTTCCTTACGTTGTTGCAGGAGGAATTCGAACTCCCGGGCAGGCGAAATCCATATTGAAGGCAGGGGCTGACATAATACAGGTGGGCACCATATTTGAGAAGGGAGGTGGAGTTCAGAAAATCAAGGACTTCGTGAAGGCGGTGAGGAAAGGAGCTGGATTGAGGTAGTGGTTTTTGTTTCTGGGTGGGAAGATGAACAGGAAATTCATAGAATATTTAGTGCGAAATAAAGTGCTGAAATTCGGCGACTTCGTCACCAAGAGCGGAAGGAAAACACCTTATTTCATCACAACCAGTGCACTGAACAGCGGAAAAACGAGCTATGAGCTCGGCGTATTCTTTGCGCGGAAAATCGCGAAGGTGTTCAGGAACAATTTCGACACGATTTTCGGGCCTGCATACAAGGGAATACCTCTTGCGGTTTCGGTGAGCATAGGGTTGCACAAAAAAGAGAAAATGGATAAGACGTGGCTCTTCGACAGGAAGGAGGCGAAAGAACACGGCGACAAGGGCGCTTTCGTGGGCGACGGACCGCGCGACGGCCAGAGGATAATAATGGTCGACGACGTTTTCACCACCGGAGGCACGAAGGACGAAGCGATAAAGAAGCTGAAGTCAGTTGCGAATGCGACCATAATGGGAGTGGTTATCGCAGTGGACCGTGAGGAGAAGGGAACTGCTAAAAACGCCATAGAGGAATTCGAGGAAGCGAGCGGCATAAAGGTTCATGCAGTGGAAAAGATCTCGAGCATTTTCAACTACCTGCACAACCGCGAAATAGACGGCCAGGTGCACGTGAACGACGCCATTTTCACTGCCTGCAAGGAGTACATGAAGCAATACGGTGCGAAGTATGGAAAATGAAAAACTTGCTGCGGATGCGAAGGCAGTAAACTCCATCCTCTGCTTCGGAATAGACCCTGTGCTCGAGAAAATAAAGTCGGATAAAAAAGGGATGCGGGAGAAAATCGAGGACTACTATTTCCGCATAACAGACAGACTGATTGCGGAAAGGCAAATAGTTGCAATAAAGTCCAACTACGCGTTCTTCGCTCAATACGGGTTCGAAGGGCTGCACGCGCTCAGGTCCATAATCGAAAGGTACAGGGGAAAAGTGGAAATAATTTTGGATGGAAAGCGGGGGGACATAGGCAAGACCTCTGAGGCGTACGCGAAAGAGGCATTCGATTTCTGGGGCGCGGACGCGCTCACCGTCTCGCCATATATGGGTAGCGATTCCGTGAAGCCGTTTTTGCGCAAAGGGAAGACCATTTACATGCTATGCAAGACATCCAACAAAGGCGCTGCTGATTTCCAGGAGCTCGAGTCAGGGGGGAAGAAATTCTACGAATTCGTTGCTGAGAAGGCGGTTGAATGGAAGACGGGACTGGTTGTGGGAGCGACGAGCGACTCGATAAGGAAAATAACCGGCATTACCAAAGGTGAAATCCCGTTCCTCATTCCAGGAATAGGTGCGCAGGGTGGGGATCTGGAGATGGTGATGGATGCGGTAAAGAAAAAACCGCACATCCACCGCATCAATTCTTCATCAGGCCTCGCGTTCGCTTACGAGAAGCACAACCTTTCCTCTGAGGAAAGCGCGCTGAAGGAGGCGAAAGCGCTGAACAGCCAAATTAGAAAATACCTTTAGCAGATGGGAACTTATTTCAGAGTCAGCAAAAAATCTCAAAGCACTTAAGCGCAGTTCTCATTTTACTTTTTTGCCTGCTCGCCTTTTGCAACTGCGGAAAATCCTGCCCAGGCGAGTCCCCCTATCAAAGCGAGCGCGCCGTAAATCATAAGCAGATGGACAATCACGCCCTTCATCCATTCGTTTACGAAGTTTATGGAATCTGAAATGAAGATATCCACAATGGGCCTTTGCTGCTCAGGGAGCTGGGAGAGCATCTGCTCGAGTTGGGGGCTGCCCATTACCATAGAGCTTAGTAAAGAAGGGAGCGTTAGCCACACGAGCGCAAGGATTATTACTGTTCCAAGTGCGTTCATGAATGTGTGGAAGGCGATGGTGCGCAGCCAGGGCATGATTGCTCCTTCGCGTAAATAATATATAATTGCAGAAAACGCATAGAAGACGAGGAATAGTATAAGGAAAATTGGGAGATAGGTGGATGTGTAAGGATTCACGTAGTCCGTTTTCAGGGCTGCGAATACCTCTGCACTCGCCTCATGGACCTTTTGCGATATGAACAGCTGTCTGAGCTCTGCAGCGCTTGCCGCCTTTGCTGCATTCGTACAAAGCGAGTCGATATCCTTGTCGCTCAAAGGCAATTCCATTGGAAGGGTTATGTTTGTGTTTGCGCTGCTGCGTATGAAGCAGAGAAAGCGTATGTTCTGGATGGAAATGTTGCCCAGCCTCTCTTCGCTGAGCTGGGGAAATGCAAGCCCCACAAGTTCGGCTATCTTGTCCGGATATTCCGCGTTCACCTTTTTCTCCAGATCCCCTATCTCGTAGGGCGCAAGCGCCATGGAAATGCTTATGAAAAAGGCGAGCGAAGAGAGCGCCAAAAAGCCCCACGCAAAAAATCCAAGAACGAGCCGCTTCAGGTCCATAATACCGCCTCAGAGAACAACTTTTCCCTTCGCAACATTCTCTTTTATTTTTTTCCCGAGTTCGGATATCGCCACGCGCTCCTGCTTTCCATCGTTCCTGTATCTTATTGTCACTGTTCCCTTTTCGAGCGTTTCGTAATCTATTGTAATCGCGTAAGGCGTCCCTATTTCGTCAGCCTTCGCATACCTCCTTCCTATGCTTCCGCTTTCAGAATAGAAAATAGTGAAATCGTTCCTCAGCTCAGCGGCAATTTCCCCTGCTTTTTCCGCGAGCCCGTCCTTTTTCATCAACGGAAAAACAGCAACTTCGTAAGGTGCTATTGCAGGCGGGAAATCGAACCATTCCCAGTCCTTTTCCTTGCTCTTTTCCCTGAAACAGTGCTCAATCACCGAGAAAAGCATGCGGTCCACTCCCATCGAGACCTCGAACACATGGGGAACTATTTTTTTCTTCTCATCCTCCACGAATACCGCGAAGTCCTTTTTCGAATTGTTCTGGTGCTGGGAAAGGTCGAAATCGGTCCTGTACGCGTTCCCTATCGTTTCAATTATGCCATAGGACGTATCCACTTCCATGTCTATATTGCCTTTGGAGTAATGGGGCGTTTCGCCTTCGAGCAGGTGCCTGAACGCGCACCTTTTCATGTCCAGGCCGCACGCAAAGTAATATTCCCATTCCTTTACCAGAAAGAAGGCGAAAATCTCGTCGCAGATCCCTTTTTGCACAAGCTCTCCTGCGCTTATCTCGCTCACGTCCCTGAACGTGCCTTTCTGACTGTCCCTCGGAAGATACCTCATTTTGAAGTCCTTCACTTTCCCGAAACCCTTCATCGCATGGTTCGAAGAGTTGAAGAAATATTCCAGCTCCATCTGTGTGAATTCCCTCATCCTCACAAGCACGTTCTTCGGCGAAATCTCGTTCCTGAACGATCTTCCGACCTGCCCTACTGCAAGAGGGAGCTTGGTTCCGTGGTTTTTGAACAGGCGCAAAAACGCGGTGAAAATCCCCTGCGCTGTCTCGGGCCTCGAATATCCTGCTGCCTGATCTCCGCCTATTCCTGTTCTGAACATTAAATTAAATACGTACGGTTCAGTGGTTTCACCCCCGCAGGAGCACGTTATCCTCTGCCTGTTCTCGCTGTACACCTTCTTTAGCGATTCCATCTTTCCGTCCCATTTGAAGCCCTCGATTTTTTCCTCTGCAAGATGGTCAGCCCTTATTTTCTTCCTGCATTTCCTGCATTCCACTATCGGATCAGTAAAATTGTCCACGTGCCCCGAGGCCTTGAGCACTATCTCGGGAGTGATTATGGAGCTCTCGACCTCGTGGTTCCCCATTTCGTAGATGAATTTTTTTCTCCATAAATTCTCTATTTTCTTTTTCATCAGAACGCCCACCGGCCCGTAGTCATAAAACCCGGACGTTGCGCCATAGGGCTCGTTCGAGGGGTAGAAGAAAGACCTCTGCAATGCGATTTCCATTATCCTTTCCCATAAAGCCGGCATGAAACCCACCTGAATTTTTAGAGCATGGACTCTGCAATTTTTTAACTGGAAATATCTCATTCGGAAGATTTTAAACCTTGATTTTTTCTCAGAAAAACTCGTCCAGCCCCTTCTGCTTTTGGTTGCCGGTAATGTGTTTCGGATTTTGGGTTCCGCGTTTCGGGCCCTGCATCTCGTTCTCGCCCAATATCAATTCCCCGAAAACTCCATCGTACCCTGGAACCCAGCGCACCTTTTCCGCATTCACCATCACTATCGCGTCGGCAACTTCTTTGCTTGCAGCCATGCGCACCTGCTCCTCCTTCGCCTCGTAAACCGCGAACTCGTTCCCGAAATACCTTATGAGCTTGCCGTATTCCTTGTGCACCAGATTCGCCATTTCGGTTTTTCCCAGCGCTTTGGAAATCACTGTGCGAAGGGGCACTATATGCTTGAAGGGAACCACATTTTCGGGCATTTCCCCTAATTTGCGGTCAGCCAAATCCGCAACCCTGTGCATAACTCCAATGGTAAGTTCGCGCTTGCACACCGGGCATCTGTTGTTCAATTTCTTCGCTTCCCACGGATCGAGCAGCACGTTGCAAAGCCGATGCCCGTCGTAGTGGTATTTCCCTTCCTCTGGAAAGAATTCGTACGTCTTCACAAATCCCTTTCTCGTCTTTATCGCATCAATGATCGTGCCATACGTTGCTTCCTCCAAATCCAACACGTTTGCCTCCCTTCCCATCTTCTCCGGGCTGTGCGAATCGCTGTTCGAAACGAGGGTGTATTTATCCAATCCGCTCAGCATCCAGCACATTGAAGGGTCCGCGGACAAACCCGTTTCCAATGCGTGAATATGCTTCTCCATCCCCCCATATGCCTCTTTCAAATCATCCACTCCGTTTTTCGAACCTAATAGCGAGAACCACGGAGTCCAGATGTGCGCAGGAATAACGAAATTAAGGGCGGAGATTTCCATAACTTCCTCAACGAGCTCGGCAGCTGAACATTGCCCAAAAATTGGCCTTCCGTCAGCAGCAAGGTTGCCCTTTTTCTTCAGTTTATCGTTTATCTGCGCAGCTACCTCGAAATCAGGAGCAAGAATCACATGGTGCATCTTCTTCAGTTCACCGTTTATGTGGAAAAGATTCGCCACTTCCACTGAAAGCAAAAATTTCACTCCGTTGAATTCGTACAGTCCGGTGTCGTTGTCCTTATTCTCCAACCCCAGTTTCAATTCCCTGAACCATTCAGGATGGGTGAAGTCCCCGGTTGCGAGAATCTGCACGCCCTTTATTTTTGCTCCTTCTGAAAGCCCCTGGAGATCCGAATTCTGGCTCGTTGCTCTCGCGTATTTGGAATGCAAATGTAAGTCGGCTATAACCTGCATGGCTGGATTTCAGAAAGAGATTTTATAAAACGCCTCTTTATCTTATAAGGCGTATTTCAACTCCAGTAGTTCTGTCGACTATTGAATCAGGATCTCTTCCTGATATTCGGCTTACGTCTGAGTAGTGCAACACGCTCAAAAAAAATCAGATGTTCTCGAGCGGAATGCCGGTATCCAGCGACTCTGAATCAGGGCTGTCCAGAATCCCGAAATCTGCTGCAGTTATGTTCGAAGTAACTCCTCTGGTTCCAGAAGTCCCGCCTGTTGCAGAGCCGGCATTGCCTCCTGATGAAGCAGTGCCTTCTGGCGCACTGCCTGGCCTGGCCACGCAGCCGAAGCCGAAAAGCAGCACTGCGAGAAGCGCAACCACTATCATCAATTTACGCATGCTAAGCACCTCTCATCTTTTTGAGAAGGTTCTTCATCTTCTCGTGCGCCTGCTTGAGCGCGCTCTTCACATACTCGAAGTCGCCTGGATTGTATACCCTTCCGATTTTCACTTTCGATGAAGCATCGTCCAGCAGGGCGCTTATCTCAGTGACGTCCGACTGGTAGCCCTTGGATATTGCCTCATCGTCCGTCGCGTCCACTATCGCCTTCATTTTTGCGATCTGAAAACGCGCCCAGATATGAAGGTGCTCTTCCCTCAGCCCTTTCACCGTTTCCTGTATGGTGCTCGCATTCCCTTTAGCTTCCGCGTCCCTGAGTTCGTCAAGGTTTGCCTCTGCCTCGCCCATTATCTTGTCCATTTCAGAAGTGTCCACGCCTTTGGCCTTTAGTTTTGCAGTGGTGTTCTTCATGCCGTTCACGCGCGTCTTGACCTCGTTCACTTGTTTCTTTGCGAAATCGAGCGCAACACTCTTGAGGCATTTGGCCCTATCCTGCCTTACCTGCACGAAATAGTTCTGCCCATCGCTTGCGCTGGATCTGTTTTTCCCTCCCTTCACTATTTCCTTTCTGACGCCTTTCAGGTAAAGTGTAGCGTCGCGCAGGTCGTTTCTGAGCTCGCCTTTCACAAAGTCATTGAAGCCCTGCCTGTCTCCTCTGTCCGAATAGCCCTTGAGTGTGCTGAGATCGCCCGCGAGTTTGTCCGCTAGTCCGCTGCTGCTCGTGTTCGTGTTGTTCTCCCCATATTGCACGAGCGAGATCACCGCATTCACTCTGCATTCTATAAGCCCATATTTCAGGTTGAGCACATGCAGCTTGGTCGCGTTCGCAGTTGTTTCGTCCGCAAACACGCTTCCTGCCAGGAGTGCAAGCCCGAACACGGCCAAAATCCACCCCTTCATCCAATCACCCCAAATCATCATTTTACTTCCGCAAAACGTTGGTTCGCCATATTTAAATCGAAACTTTTTTTCCGCTTTTTCCAGGAATACGAAAGCTTTAAATTCCCTAAATTCTTAGTCGTAGAACATGCGATTCGCGCTCGGATTTTTGCTTATCCTTACTTTACTGCACGCAGCCACTATAAGCGGCTCAATCTACTCCTACGACTCGTTTGAAAAAGTAGGCGGAGCGGTTGTGAAATTCGAGGGAAAGAGCTCGCAGCAGATTATTTCGGAGGACGGCGACTATTCCATCGACTTGGAAAAAGGGGAATACAATATTACCGCGTTCTTGCTGAAAAACGGCACGCTGAGATACTATACGAAAGAAAAAATTTCAGTTGGGGAAGGGAACCAGACCTTTGATTTGGTGCTTTTCGAGCCCTCGTTCTTCGAAAGCGATGAGCTGCCCAATTTGGACCTGGAAATCCAGCAGAAAAAGGAGGATTGGATTTTATATATAATTGGAGCGGCTGCTCTTGCAATTGCCGCCTTTCTTCTTACGAAAAAATGTTTTCCGTTTGTCACTTTGAAAAAGGAAAGCGGGGAAGAGGAAATGAAAGTGCTCCACATCATAAAAGAGAATGAAGGGCGAATGGAGCAAAAGCAGTTGCGCGACATCCTGAAATTTTCCGAATCGAAAATGAGCCTACTCCTCACCGAGCTCGAGGTTGGCGGATACATAAAGCGGTTTAAAAAGGGGAGGGAAAATATAATCAAACTGAAGAAGACCGAATGAGCGAACGCGAAGGAAAGTGAAAATGCAAAGAAATGGAGAAAGTGGAAAAGGGGATGTAACCATGGTTACAATTGCAACATTGGGAAGCCATTCTGCTTTGGATGTGTGCGAAGGCGCAAAAGCAGAGGGTTTCAGGACTTTGGTGGTTGCGCAGGAGGGAAGGGAAAGGACCTATTCCCACCATTACAAAACGCGCAGGCAGGGGAAAAAAGAAACCGGGGTTGTGGATGAGGTGCTTGTGCTCGAGCGCTTCAGGTACATCCTCACCCCGGAGAACGTAAAAATCATGAAAAAAAAGGGCTGCGTCTTCATCCCGAACAGGAGCTTCTCCGTCTATGTTGGAAATGATAAGATCGAGAAAAAATTCCCTGTCCCGGTATTCGGGAACCGCTTTCTCCTCAAGGCAGAGGAGCGCGGGGAAAGGAGGAACCAGTATTTCCTATTGGAAAAGGCAGGAATACGCACTCCGAAGCAGTTGGCGCACCCTAATGCGATACACACGCCCTGCATAGTGAAGGTGTCTGAAGCGCGCAGGACCTATGAACGCGCATTTTTCATCGCCTCTTCTTTTGAGGAATACACGAAGAAAAGCGATGACCTTATAGGAAGAGGCGTGATTACGCGCGAAGGCCTCTCCAAAGCGGTAATCGAGGAATTTGTGGTAGGGGCGCAGTTCAATTTCAATTTCTTCTATTCTCCGCTCAGCGAGCGGCTCGAACTTCTTGGAATAGATATGAGGAGGCAGACCAACCTGGACGGTTTATTGAGGATGCCTGCTGATGCGCAGGCGGAGGCGCTCAAGCACGTGCGGCCCACTACGATAGAGGTCGGGCACGTTGCCTGCACTCTTCGGGAGTCGCTGCTCGAAAAAGTATTCGAGGCAGGGGAGAGATTGGTGCAGGTGTGCAGGGAGGAATACAAGCCGGGCATCATAGGTCCCTTTGCCTTGCAGTGCGCAATCGCGGAAGAGGAGACTGGCGAGGAGCTCGTATGCTTCGACGTCTCCTTCCGTATACCCGGCTCGCCCGGAACGAGGTTCACTCCTTATTCATCTTATTTGTTTGGGAAGAACATTTCGTTCGGAAGACGCATAGCGATGGAGATAAAGGAGGCGGTTAAGAGGAAAATGCTGGGAGAAGTCACTACATGAATGCTTGGAGCTGCGAAATGCAAACGTTTTTATTGTTCTTGCTGGAAATTCAGGTTTTGAAGAGAAAATTCCTTTTGTTGATGGCATCGTGTTCTCCTATGCAGGTACTGAAAAACCTGTGCTGACTGGAGATAAGCATCTCAGAAGTAAACCGAACGTTGAGTTCGTAAAAGAGCGTTGATCGCATGATAGAGAAATCCAAAATAGACGCGATAATTTCGGAATACAGGAAGCCCTCCATAGCCACCATTTGCTCCCATTCCTCATTGCAGATTTTCCACGGCGCGAGACAGGAAGGCTTGAAGACTATAGGGATATGCCTGCGCGGAAGGGAAAAAATCTATGAAGTGTTCCCCCTTGCGAAGCCGGACGAATTCGTATTCGTGAATTCATATTCTGAAATTCCTGAATCCGAATTGGTTGCGCGGGATGCTATTCTGATTCCGCACGGCTCGTTCGTAGAGTACACCGGGGAAAAAATTGACGACTTAGCTGTTCCTGTTTTGGGAAACCGCGCCTCCCTAGTGTGGGAGCGCTCCCGCGAAAAACTCTTTGACTGGATATACAAGGCAGGGCTGAAAACCCCAAAGGTGTTCCTTGACCCGAGAACGATAGACCGCCCGGCAATAGTGAAATTCCCCGGAGCAAAAGGGGGGCAGGGATATCTGGTGGTGAATTCTTACGAGGAATACAGGCAGAAGGTTGGCGAGAAAAAAGCGATGGTGCAGGAATTCCTGACAGGAATAAGGGCATATCCGCATTATTTCTACTCTCCTCTTAACAAGAGGGGCTACCGGGTCTCAAGTGGAACAGTGGAGCTTTTGGGAGTGGACAGAAGAGTGGAGAGCAACGCGGACGAGATAGGAAGGGCGATTTTCGCAGGAGCGCATGCCAAAATGTCCTTTACTGTGGTTGCAAACGAACCCATGGTTTTGCGCGAATCGCTCCTGCCCGAATACATGGAAACAGGAAAGAAAGTTGTTGAAGCGGCGGACAAGCTTTTTGGAGGCATTCCCGGTCCGTTTTGCGTGGAGACGATAATCACGGACAATATGGAAATCTACGTATTCGAGATTTCGGCGCGCATAGTCGCAGGAACTAATATTTTCTCCGACTCATCTCCTTATTCGGTGTTCGTGTATAAAAAGCCGATGAGCATGGGAAGGCGCATTGCGCTGGAAATAAGGAACGCTGTAAAAATGAAGAAATTGGATGAAATTGTTTATTGAAGCTCGATTTTAACTGCATCTCCGTCCTTTTTATTCAGCGCCTTCTTGAGGTTTACCGGTGAGATTATCTCCACGATTTCAGATGGATGGTGAGTTCGAAGCGGAACTACCAATGCGCACTTGTGTTTTTCCATTGCGCATGGATATGCATACAAGTCGCCGAAAGTGCGCTCCCCTTTCCTGAAGCCTTTGATTATTACTGGCTCGGAATTTTTCAGGAAATGCGATTTTGCTGCTGCGCTTTCCTCGCTCAATTTCACGTTGAGCGTGCCTTCGTAGGCCTCAAAGCCCAGCTTTTCCCTTATCTGCTTTTTGTATTTTTGAAGAGAGAGGTAATATCTGCCTTCTCCGAGCCCGGAGACGATTGCTCCGTAAAGCTTCGGTGCCTTTTTTTCAAACGCATTTTTCAATTCTGCATAAAACGCGTACGCTTCTTCCGCCCCTTTTTTGGTAAGCGCTATGCCATCTTTTGTCTTTTCCACAAGCCCGAGCTGCTCCGATTTGGAAAGCCGCGCAGAGGCGTTCTGCTGGCTCATGCCAAGAATCGCGCCTATTTCCGAAGTGGTTATTCGCACGTGCCGCACGTGCGCACCTTTCTTCACCAGAAGCAGAAGCACTTCATCCATACAGATATTTTGGTAAACATGGTTTATAAAGAAGTCCGGGCATAATACGTTTACGTGATGACATGAACAACCTCTGTCAGCATTCGGAAGAATGCTGGATGATGAGGCTAACAGCGTCTGATGGCTTTTCTTTATATAACGAAAATCCAGGAAAAAAAGGAGCAAAGTCCAATACAATCTTGGCTTTTTCCTTGGGAAGAAGGATTACCCAAGTGCAGAAGAGATCGAATTCTTGACCCCCTTTGAAAGGCGAAGGAGGTGGTTGAGGCCGAACATGAAGTTGAATTCCTTGTCGCTCTCGAGTTTTTTCGCTATGTAAACAGAATCCATGAGCCCGATGGACGCGCTGAGATGGATATCCTGGTAGATAATTTCAGCTATCTGGTTTCTTAGCCGTTCCGCAACTGCGAGGGAGTTCTTTCCGATAGAGTTGAAAAGAACTATCACGAACTCGTCGCCGTGGAGGCGAATTCCGAAGTCTGCATAGTCGGGGCGCGTAGGTGAAAGGTCAATGCATACGTTTCTTATATGTCTTACAATGCGGTTTGCGGCCAAGCACAGCCCTGCATCGCCCGCATGATAGCCGTAGGTGTCGTTGATAAGTTTGAAATTGTCCAGGTCCATCAGGAGAACGGAAAACGTGTAGTCGCGGTTCAGCCAGTGCCTTATGCTCGGTATTATCTCATGCTCGAAAGCGGTGCTGTTGAGCAGAGAGGTAAGGGGGTCGAACCACCCTTCCATCATGGACCTGCATTTGCTTGCCGCGCTGGCTGCAAACTTGAGCAGGAACGGTATGTCGTCAGGCGCATGCTTATGGATGAATAGTCGCTTTCCGGCTTGCCCTTCCACGACAAAGGAACCGAGAAAATTGTTGCCGCTGTAGACAGGCATTGAAAGTAGGTCAAATTCCGCGGCTTGGTCCAAGCGCAGATGGGTAACATTTCTTGCAGGTGGCGAAAAAAGGTACGCATCTTTTCCGCTTATGAAAATGCCTTCAGAGCACTCATGACTCGGCACAAAGTCCATTTTTGGCAGGTTTTTGCCCTCGTCTTGGTTTGAGTAGGAATAAAAAAGCTTTAACGGCGTACCGCGTATGTAAAGGGAAGTGCCTCTCGCGTTCCTGAAACTTTCGTAAACGATTCTCGTGAAGTTCTTGCGCTTCCACGTATCTACAACAAGAGCATTGTCCATGGCCTCGCCACGCTCATAAAGTTCGGCTTTCTGCCCCTCTGACATTCTGAGAAAATTGCGTTTAAGGGTTTTCCTCTTTACCCTGACGCTTGGGCTGCCGGTTGCCGAGACCAGCGCGCAACACTTGTTTGCGCGGGCTGCGCTCAGCTCTGCGAGAGGCCTGTGCAGGAAGCATTCTACAGGTGCCATAAGCATATTATACACAGAAAGGTTTTAAATGCTGTGTGAAAATGTAAAATAACGAGTAGGTGGGTAAGACATTATAAAGCCATTTGCGGTTTACACCTTCATGCTCAAAAACAGCGAATTCGGAAAGGAGGCGTCGCGGCTTCTTGGGAAGGTGTTCAAGAACATTCCGCTTCACCCCAACATAATAACGGTGAGCGCAGCGGTTTTCGCGTTCCTTGCGTACCTTGCATATGGATATGACGGATGGTATGCGTTCGGCCTTTTTGCTCTCGCGTTTTTCGTGGACGCGGTAGATGGCGCGGTTGCAAAGGCAAAGGGAATGCAGACAAGGAAAGGCGCGTTCCTGGACGGGATAACCGACCGTGTGGTGGAGTTTTTCATAATCCTTGCACTGCTGAAGGCGCCCATACCTTTCCTCCTCCTGGAAAAAACGCTCTGGCTGCTGCTCATCCTTTTCTTCGGGACAGGGATGACGAGTTTCGTGAAGGCATATGCGGAGCACACCGAGGTAATGCACCACGCAAGGACAGTGAAAATGCCCGGAATGCTCGAACGGGCGGAAAGGGGGGCGTTGCTCATGCTCGCGTTCCTGCTCGTGCTCTTTCGGAGCGAATTTTCCGCAGCAGTGATCATGTTCACCGCAATACTGTCCTTCCTCACATTCGTGGAACGACTTTTGGCAGTTATGGGATCCAAGGAATGAATCATGGAAGATGAAACTGAACGCACTGCAGTGGCTGGCAAGAGCGCGAAAGGAGTGCTGTTGAATATCGCCGCAGTAGGAGTTAGTAAGGGAAGCGGCCTGCTTTTCTACATACTTCTACTCCGGGTCGTGACTCCTGATGAAGGAGGGATATATTTCCTTTATCTCGCTGTTGCCGGCATCATCGGCTTAATCGGCGCGTTCGGGATGACGGACTCGCTCGCGAGGTTCATACCTTTTTACGAGGGCAGCGGAAGGAAGCACAAAGTAAAGCCGCTCATCTACACTGTTCTCGTCTCGTTCGCTCTCTTTTCCATAATTATGGCAATTGCGTTGACTGCCGGGACAGGGCTCCTTGCACAGTATTACAGTAAGGCACTCGCAGCAATAGTGCCGTTAATTATTGCAGGCGGCATCGTTCTCTCGCTCAATTCTTTATTGATGTGCACCCTGCTCGGGCTGAAAAGGTTCGGGGAAAGCGCTTTCTATTCTGCCTCGCAGCCGGTGCTTAGGTTCGGCCTTGCGGCGCTATTTTTCTACTTTTTGGGAGGAGGGCTCGAACAGGCGATATACGCTACGGTGCTATCGGTACTCCTCGTAAATGCGGCGATGGCGCTCTCGCTCTTCCATCGCCTGCGCAGCTATCCTGGGAAAATCGGACTACTTGCGCCCAAAGAAAGTCTGGAAATCGCCTATTATGGTGCAGCCGCAGGGTTCAACCAATTCTACTCATCCATAATGAGCTGGACAGATACTTTTGTGCTCACGCCCTATGTGGCAGCGTCGGTCGTGGGCGCATACAATGCTGTGCTCAACATAGCAAGGACGCTCATGCACAGTGTCTCCGGGCAGATATTCGTAATACTCAATTCCATGCTCTCGCACCTCCATGGGACGAAGTCAGGAATATTCGGGCCGCTCGCAGGCAATGCGGCACGTTGGAGTGTGTATATCACCCTCCCGATAGTAATAGGGGGGATATTCTTCGCGAAGGGGCTTACGGGATTGCTTTTCCCGGTTTATGCTGATCATTACTGGCTGCTATACGCGTTTATTCCCGCGTTTTTCGCAGCGAGCATATCCTTTCCTGCAAAGGGCGCGCTTTCCGCAGTGGGCAGGAGCGATTTGCTGTTCAAGTCAACGCTGGCTGCACTCGTGCTCAACCTCGTACTCAATGTTCTGCTTGTTCCCAAATACGGAGTAGTTGGCGCGGCCTTCGCGACCTCACTCACCTACGTTTTGGGGGAAGCGCTCGCTGTCTTTTATGCGATCCGGCTCGCGAAATTCTCTTTCCATCCTCTTCTTGTGAAAACGCTCGTTCCTGCAGGAGTTATGGCTGCTGCGCTCGCGCTTTCCTACAATTACCTCTTCGATTTTTCTGCGCGCGGCTGGGCGCTCGAAATCATGGGAATGGGGCTCGCGTCCTTGCTTTCCGGGCTTATATATGCAGCAGCGCTCGTGAAAACAGGGGGAATGAACAAGACGGACTATAAACTCGTGGAAAAAACAATTGCAAAGGTCTCGGCAACAATTGAATTCATTCCTCAAAAATAAGCTTCGTTTGCTTAATGTTCTCGAGCGTTTTCCATTTTTTCCTTATATGCTGCGCCGCCTTCATCAGATTTTCCTTGCTTTTGAGAAACGCAATCGTCTTCGGGTCGCTCGGGTAGCCTGAGCCGAAATCCCCAACTTCCTTTTTTATCTCCTCTATTTTCGTGTCACGCAGTACCTTCGCGCATATGCTCGCTGCAGCCACTATGGGATGGTTCTCGTCTGCATTGTGCTCTGCCTCGTACTTGCTTATGCCGTAGCGCTCCATCCTCTTCGCGAATACCCAGGAATAGCGGTCAGGCAGGTCTATCTTCACGCTAATCTCGCCGCCTGCGCTCTTCCTCTGGCTCTTTATCAGCTTCGCGATGAACATCGCCTCTATCTCGTTCAGCGTCTCCTTTTCCATGAGTTTGTTCAGGGTTTCCGCGCTCAACTCCACGAAATTTATTGATCCGATAGCTTTGAGCTCCCTGAAAATTTCCTTGCGTTGCGTGGCGCTGAGCTGCTTGGAGTCCTTCCTGCACAATGAATTTATCCTTTGTTCGTTCTCGCCGGAGCACGAGAATATCGCTATCACTAACGGCCCTATTACCGGACCCCTTCCGGCCTCGTCTATGCCTGCGATAAGGACCATGAATGGATAAGAATTAGAAATTATATAAGAGTTGGCTTTTCAAGCCAATCGTCTGAAAAGAAGGTTTGATAATGGAAAAAACTATTCGTAAACAAGATTTCTTTTCTCCACTATGACGAAGTCGCCCACTGCGGTTACTGCCTCATAGGGAATGTGAATCATCCCATCTTCCTTGCGAAGCTTGTTCGCGCTCTCGCTGTCGGGGTTCGCCTCGAGCACGAGGTTCTCTATCTTTCCCGTAATTTCGTTGATGTTCACGTCAACGAGCCGCCCGAAATCCTCTCCGTCGTTCGTTATTATTTTCTTTCCTGAGAGCTGCCTTGCGATAAGGTACTTTGCCATTAAGATCACCTGCGGGTTCTACTGCTCTTAGATATCTGGCAATATCTTTAAATTATTGCCTGGTGCCAGTTCCTCGTATTGTGGGGAAGCGGAACTATATAAAAGGGAAAGGTTTTTAAATTCGAGTTCGCTGTTTTTTCAAAAAAACAGGAACGAATTGCTGCAAAAAAACCTATTAATTTATAGAGTTACGAGGATATTATGCGAGCAGGTGGGAAAAATGATGAAGGTGGCGATTTCCGGGTTTGGAAGGATCGGCAAGATGTTTCTCAAGGCAGCTATAGCGCAGGGCGTTTTGGGCAGGGATTTCGAAGTGATCGCGATAAACACGCGGAGCGCACCTGAGATGCATGCGCACCTTTTCAGGTACGATTCCACGCTCGGGAGGTTCGACGGAGTGGTGGAGGTGAAGGACGGCCTCTTCGTGGTGAATGGCCACAGGATAAAATGGATACAGGAGACCGACCCGCTCAAGCTGCCGTGGAAAGAGCTCGAGATTGACGTTGTGCTGGAAAGCAGTGGCGAGTTCAGAAAAAGGGAGGAGGCGGAGAAGCACCTCGTCGCAGGCGCGAAAAAGGTCCTCATATCAGCACCTGCGAAGGAATGCGACGCAACCATAGTTCCAGGAGTAAACGACCACCTGCTCAACCATGAGCACAAGGTATTTTCGCTCGCGAGCTGCACCACGAACTGCCTTGCGCCTGTTTTGAAGGTTCTGAATGAGAACTTCGGAATCGAAAAGGGGTTCATGAGCACTGTGCATGCGTACACCAACGATCAGAGAATTTTGGATGGAAGTCACGACGACTGGAGAAGAGCTCGGGCTGCTGCGGTGAGCATAATCCCCACCACTACTGGGGCTGCAAAGACGATAGGGGACGTGCTTCCTGACCTCAAGGGAAAATTGGATGGAATTGCCTTCCGCGTTCCGGTCCCTGACGGCTCGCTCAATGATATCGTTGTTTTGGTGAAAAAGGAAACAGATGCAACGGAAGTGAATGACGCGCTCAAAAAGGCGAGCGAGAACGAATTGCGCGGAATACTCGCTTACACAGAGGAGCCGCTCGTTTCGCGCGACATAATCGGAACAAGGGAAAGCGCAATAGTGGATGGAACGCTCACCAGGGCGCTCGGAAATCTGGTGAAGGTCTCGGTATGGTACGACAATGAATTTGGATATTCCAGCCGTCTTGTTGATTTTGTGAAGAAATTCGCGAAGTGAATGCATGAAAAAAACAGATGCAACGGAAGTGAATGACGCGTTGGAAAACGTTCCAAAGCACATCGCCATCATCCCTGACGGCAACAGGAGATGGGCGAAGAAGAGAGGCATGACCTTAGTTAAGGGCTATGACAAAGGCATAAGGAAGATAGGTGACGTAATGAAATGGTGCAGGGAAGAGGGAGTACGCACCCTAACGATGTGGGGTTTCTCAACGGATAACGCGAAAAGGAATCCGGAGGAGATAAACAAGCTATTCATGCTGTTCAAGAAATATCTTGCCCGGATTCTTGCAGAGGAGAAGAAAAAGGGCGAGGGAGAAAGGAAAAAATACGATGTGCGCGTGAGATTTTTGGGAAGGTGTGAGCTCTTCCCAAATGAAATAAGGGAGGCGATGAAGAGAATAGAGGAGCTGAGCAAAAACAACAGGACATACCAGCTCAACCTTCTTCTTGGATACGGGGGGAGAGAGGAGATAGTGAACGCAGTTAACGCGATTATCAAGGAAGGGATAAAGGAAGTGGACGAGGATACGATAAGCAGCCACCTTTATACTGCTGGAATCGAGGATCCTGATCTGATAATAAGGACGAGTGGTGAGCAGCGGCTTTCCGGACTTTTGCCATGGCAGAGCGCCTATAGCGAGTTCTATTTTTCCAGGAAGCTCTGGCCCGACTTTTCCAAAAAGGACTTCGCCGAAGCGCTCAGGACCTATAAAAAAAGAATGAGGCGGTTTGGGAAATGAGCAAATTGATCAGAATGGGGAACAAAACATTCGAATGCGAAATCGCTGAAACGTTTTTCGGGAAAATGAAGGGCCTGATGTTTTCCAAAAGAAAAAACATCCTCTTCATCCTCGAAAACGAAAAAATATTTCCCATACACTCCTTTTTTGTGTTCTTCCCTTTCGACGCGGTTTACATCAATTCGAAAAAAAGGGTTGTGGAAATAGTGCGGAACATCGCACCCTTCACGCTTTGCGTTGAAAACAACAAACCGGCGAAATATCTGCTCGAGCTGTGCGAAAAGAACGATTTGAAAGTCGGGGACGAACTGAAATGAAGAGCGGAATGATAAAATGATAAATGTCGAAAGTGGCGGCAAAACCGGAAACCCGGAACGCGAAACGTCCGGAAGAAGGCAGGAGACCGGTCTGGGCTGGCGCATAACAAAGGAAGGCGATTACATGATAGACCTTCCCCCGCTCAGCAGAGACGAAGAGGCCGCGATAGCCGCAGCAGAGGAAAAATTCAGGTTGCTCGCAGGAGAAAAAAGGATTGATTCTGAAAGTGTGGGGCGCGAACTCGCGGAAACGATTGCGAAAAACGCTGAGACAGAAGGAGTGCTTCTCGATTCCGAGCAGAAGGCATACCTCGCAAAATATGCGAAAATGCACATCTATGGCTTTGCGTTCCTTGACGAACTTATTGGGAAGGACGAGATAGAAGAGATAAGCGTGATAGGGGTAAAGAAGCCAGCATACGTTTTCGTGAGGAAGCAGGGATGGCAGAAGGTAAATGCTGTTTTCGAGGACGAGAAGACGCTCATGGACGTGATAAACAAGATGGCGAGAGGAATGGGGAGGAGGATAACCCTTCAGCAACCGCGCCTGGACGCGATGCTTCCGGACGGTTCGCGGCTCCATGCTTCGCTCCACCCGCTATCGCAGGGCGAGATAACGATAAGGAAATTCAGGTACCTTCCGTTCTCGCCGAAGGAGATAGTTGCACTTGGCACTGCAGATTACAGGGCGATGGCTTTCCTCTCCATGCTCATGCAGACAGACAATTCGGTGCTCATAGCTGGAAATACGGCAAGCGGAAAAACGACCACGCTCAACGCGCTTTTTGCATTTGTCCCGAAAAACGAGAGGGTGCTCATAACCGAGGAGACGCCTGAGATAAATGTTCCGCACGAGCACCAGGCGCGCCTTGTCGCGAACAGGGACATGGGGATAACGCTCAAGGACCTTGTTTACGATTCGCTGCGCATGCGCCCGGACAGGATGATAGTAGGCGAGGTGAGGAATAAGGAAGAAGTCGAAGCGCTCTTCGACGTGCTTCTTGGAGGACAGGCAAGGGGCGCGTACGCCACGTTCCATGCGCAGAGCGCGGACGAAGCGCTGCTCCGGCTCGGAAAATTTGGAATACAGGAAACGGACATGTGCAGCATTGATGCGGTTGTTGTACAGAGGAGGATGCTCCTGTACGACGCGAAGAAAAAAGCCGCGAACGAAACCAGAAGGATAGTGGAGATTGCGGAAATCGCGGATAACGCGAAAACGAAAAAGATATTTTTCCTCAAGGGAGGAAAATGGGCTTACGCGCCGGGCGTGCTGTGCGCCCGGCTCGCCGAGAGTTTCGGGCTGAGTGCAGGGGAATTCGCAAGGGAGATGGCCCAGAGGGAGAAATGGCTCAGGAGTGCCAGTGCGGACTTCAATTCGTTTTTCGAGGACGCGCAGAAAAAACTCTACAATATGTAGCTGCTGTGGTTTATTTCGGGCGGAAAAAATTTGAAACTGTCGGTAGATTTTTAAGCAGTTACGCGGGCGAATAAAACATGGCAATCGCAAAAAACATTTTTTGGCTTTCGACATATTTTCCGGATTTGGGGATAAGGAGTGCCTCAGTTGGAAAATACTGCTCCAAAGCCGCAGGTAGAACATGCAACGAAGGCAAATACCTTTCCTTTTCCCTTTTTGCATCGCTGTTCGCTGGAATGATTGTTGCATGGGTTTCGGCATCTGCCTTTGCATCGGAAGAACTGCCGCTGCTCGCGCCGCTTGCCGGCTTCCTTGCCGCATTCGGGCTCGCCTTTTTGGTGCTGCTCCGGCTGCCTCTGCATATTGAAAGGGCGCGGACTGAGAGAATGGAGGCTGAGATGCCTGCACTGCTCAGGACGTTCGGAATGCTTCTGGACATGAGGGTGCCTTTTACTGATGCGCTCAGGGCAGCTGCGAAAGAAGGCGAGGCAGGGAAGGAATTCCTCAAGGTCGTGGAGGAGGCGGAGCGGGGGGCGAGCATACCCAAGGCGCTCGCGAAATTCGCGGAAGCGAGCGAAAGCGCGGTTGTGAAGAAATCCTCTGCCCAGCTCATATCCGCCTACGAGCACGGCGCGCACGGAAGCGAGATAAGAAGGATTGCTGACGATCTGCTTTCCCTCCAGAGCTATCGCATGCGCGACTTCGTTTCCAAGAGCTCGTTCTTCGGGCTTTTGTTCGTGATTTTTGCAGCAGTTGTGCCAACCTTTTTCCTGGTGTTCGCGACTGCGGGAAAGTTCGCGCTCGATATTGAAATAGGCGCAGGGGCGTTTGCATTTGTTTTCCTCGTTGTTTTTCCCATAGTGAATGCAGCGATACTGCTCGTTTCCGCCTCCTCGATGCCGCCGAGCATTTTCAGGTCTGAATGGAGGGGTGTGAATTTATGGGCGTTTGCCGCGCTTGCTGCGCTGCTCGCCGCAGTCATGCTCCTTGATCTGGAAGGAATCCAAAAGTTGGCCGCGCTTGCTGCGGTCTCGGCGCTTTCGTGGAGCTTTTTCCGCGGCGAGTATGCCGAAGAAAGCAGGGTCGAGAAAATAGAGGAGGCACTTCCTGATGCGCTCCTCGGCGTTTCCGGACTGCCGAAAAACTATGGAATAGAAAAAATATTCGAGCGGCTCGCGCTTGCGAGGGATGCGCTCGGTGCCGAAGCAGGGAAAACCCTGCGCCAGCTGAGAGCAAATGTGAGTGCAGAGAAGGCGCTCGCCGACCTGTGGGAGCGCAACCGCTCGTTCATGTTCAGGCGCATGGGCGAACTGATGCTCAACTCCCATCTCGCAGGCGCGAACATTTCCGAGAAGATGCACGAAATGGCCGAGGACCTCCTTAAATTCGGCGAACTGAGAAGAGAGAGGGAGAACGCGCTCTCGATGCAGAAATACACTCTCATATTGGGCGCCTTCATAGTGCCGCTCATCCTCACTACTTCTCTTTCGCTCGCCTCGCAAATAACCGCGCTCATGGAGCAGAAGGGCAACGAGGAAGTGGTAGCGCTCGCTCCTGGCGTGATTTCAGCGTACGTGATAATCTACGCAGCGCTTTCAGCGCTCTACATCTCCCATTCCGAGGACAGAACTTCGCGCGTGGTCCCTTATTTCGTGGCGATGGCTCTCGCAGGTCTGGCGGGTTTTTATATCCTTTCACAGCAATTTTCCTGAGTGGAAAAATGGATTCGCTTACAGAAAGCATAGCACAGGCGGATTTTGCCCTGCTCACCGCTGTTGCCGCGCTATTGGACAACGAAATTATATTCCTTGCCGTAACTTTTGCGCTCGTGCTTGTTTTTGAAAGGAGAAAAGAAAAAATAGCCAAAATAGCGCTCGCGGTGGCGCTCGCGGTACTACTTAGCACCATGGTGAAGAACATCGTCAAAGAGGAAAGGCCGTGCGTCTTACTGGCTTCGAAAATCGCGTGCCCTGATTCGTATTCGTTCCCGAGCGGGCACACTATATTGGCATTCACGGTGATGCTCGCGTTCCTGAACAAGCCGACTTTCGCAATTTATCTGTTTTATGCGGCTTTCATCGCGTTTACGAGGATATATTTAGGCGTGCATTCGCTCTGGGACGTGGCAGGGAGCATCGCGTTCGCGCCGTTCGTATATTATACAGTGGACGCGCTCTGGAAAAAAATCGGGAAAATCGCGGGGAAGGGATATGCTTTTAGGAATCGGACTGGCCAGTGAAACTAGGAGGAAGGTGCTGCATATATGCAGCGGAGTGGTGTTCCTGCTCTTTCTCCTCAGCTTTGGAAGGAGCAAATTCGTCATGCTTCTGGTCGCGCTCCTGCTCGGCGGCCTGCTCACGATAAACCTCCTCATGATGGGATGGAAATTCCCGCTCACGGAATGGTTCATACGCAATTTCGAGCGGCCGAAGGTGAGGTTCCCGGGCTATGCGACAGCATGGTACGTTTCAGGGCTGCTCATCGCGGCCACGGTGCTGCACAACGAAGGGGAAATAGCCGCGGTGATATGCGCGCTCGCGTTTGGGGACGGCCTTTCGGGTGTTTTTGGGGAAAGGGGAAAAACAAAGCTTCCCTGGAACACAGGCAGGGAAAAGACGCTCGAGGGGACGATGGCATTCGCGTTCGGGACTCTCACCGCGCTTCCTTTTGTTGGGTGGATTGCGGTTCCGTTCGCGCTTGCAGCAGCGGTTTTCGAGTCCTTGCCCCTCGGGATAGACGACAACTTTTCAGTGCCTATTTTCGGGACGGTTTTCTTCTATGTTTTTTGAAAAAAATATTGCCAAGGGGGAAATTCGAATTCCCGGCCTCCAGATTTCCCAGGAGAAATGGAGCGCTGAACGCGCATTTTTTGTCATCGCTTCGCGAAAAGCTCATAACTCACAAATCCAAAATTTATGAGTCTGGCGCTCT
The DNA here is from genome assembly GCA_041694885.1 of Microcaldota archaeon. GTDB lineage: Archaea > Micrarchaeota > Micrarchaeia > Anstonellales > Bilamarchaeaceae > JAHJBR01. The sequence goes on from JBGFRX010000016.1 coordinate 41,005, forward strand.
AGCCGACTGCCCACCTCGCGAACCGTTCGCGCAGGTTCTGAGCTACCTTGGCACAAGAGAACTTATGGTTATCGCTAAAAACTGTTTTAAAGCAACGCAGCAAAAGATTTTAAATACCATTGTAGTATATAACCTACAACATGTAGGTAATTTTTATGGGAAACGCACATTTGAGCGAAGATAATGGGTTTGCTATGCAACAGAGGCGATGGAAGCCTCGTGAAAGATATCTGGAAAAGGTTTTTAACAGAAAAAAAGCAGGCGACTGGGCTGCAGTGAAGGAACTTTTTGACAGGTACCAGTACATTGCGCCAAAAACAGTGGATAAACGCATAGAACTAAGAGAATGCAAAGTGCGGAAAATAGAGGATGCTCTTCATAGCAACAATGGCGACCATGGTAATGTGGATGAAGCAACGCAGACCAAATTGCTGCTCGAATATGCTAAGAAAAAAGCGTTTGTTGCACGCCATCTGCAATGCAGGGATTACATGGTTGAGGTTGTACGCGACAAACTTATGGAAAAATTGATGGATGCGAATCCAAAAAATCCGTCATATATATCTTCACATGCGTACAAGTGGGCAGAAACCGAAACAAAGCGTTTGATGAAGCTTCTGGAAAAGGAACTGCGCATTGGGAGCGTACTTTCGGCCCGGCAAATGGAAACGCCGATACGTACGCCATTCGATTGCGTCTTGGAAACCGAATGCTCGAAAATGATAAAGTTCATGCTGAAATGGCTAACGCCAAAGGAAGACAGAGTAATACGCATGAGATTTGGGATTGACTATCCGTACAAAACACTTGGGGAAATAGCAGGGCATTTGTCAGTGACGCCGGAACGAGTAAGGCAGATCGAAACAATGGCCCTGATAAAATTGAGGCGCTCTCCCCGTTCAAAGACATTGGGGCACTTTGTCGCTCCGCAGCCAGGCCGCAGCTGGCTCACAGAAGATGCGCCGGAAAACGAGGAGCAAAAAAAGGCCTGCAAAAAAGTGGATGAAATCATCCTGAAAACCTGCAGAAACGATGCGAAGGTAGTGCGGTGCAGGATGATCGAAGGGCTGCACTGGAGCGAGATAGAGAAGAAAACGGGCATTAGCGGCTACTGTGCCAGGCAAATGGTTCACGCGCATCTCGGAACAATTGAAAAATTACTTGTCGGACTTGCTGCGCAGCTTGGCACAAGCGGTTCAGTGGCTGCTGCATTGGTAAAAGGGGCGCGCATTGACGAGTACGTAAGGCGCATTGCAGAAGCGGCGAGGTAAAATCAAACCTGCACAATTTCCATTTCAAATTCCTTAGCCAGTTTCTCTATCTTTTCCCTCTGCGTCTTATTTACGCCTTTTTTGTCCAGAAGCAGTGCAGTTATTGGTTCAACGTTCTTCTCTATTGCCTGCCTGAACGTGTCCTCTGCAATTGCATCTGCCTTGTATTTTGGAAGCATGTGCCCAAAAGACATATTTTTTTCTATCGCGCATTTCGTGAAAAGCGGCGCATAATGGCCCCCTCCAACTCCGAAAAAGGTCCCGGGTTCTGGGTTTTCAGTTTCGGTTTTATGGATTTTGCTCTCGCTTTCGGTTTCTTTTCCATTTATTGTTTCAAACACCGATTCGGCAATTGTTTTTGCTGCAAGAGGGTTTTTCCATTCTTCTTCAGAGCTTCCTATTTCCACGAATATTATCGGCTTCTTTATTGTAGGCCCATGGTGGTCAACCTCGAAATTGACGTTGAAATCAAGCCCATAGAGGGCGTTTTTCGAATGCATTTTCTGCAAGATGGATTTCTGCACGCTCGCATAGGAAACATTCAGAGTTCTCGGCTTCCCCCCATGCTCAGCAGAATCCCAGTTGCCAGGTATATGGACAGTCAAACTCTGGAATTTCGCCTCGCTCCTGTGCGGTGAAAGCACTATGAAATAATCAGCTTCGAAATCGGTCTGAACTTCGAACGAGCGCGCAAATTTCGTATCTATCAGTTTCGCATTTTCACAGTGCCATTCATTTTCGCTTTTTTGCCCGAATCCCAATTTCATCAATTCAAGCGCGATATTGCTCGATGCGGCATTTTCTGTTTTCGAAATGTCGGAAGAAAAAAGGACTGCCGGAATCATGGTTGTTTTTAAGCTGGGCAAATTAATAATTGATTATGATCGATGAAACATTCGCGAGAAATATCGGCGCAATCACGGAAAAGGAGCAGGAGAAACTTGCAAATGCGAAGGTTGGAATTGCAGGAATGGGCGGGATAGGAAGCCCTGCATTCGAAATTCTGACCCGGATCGGAACAGGAAACTTCGTAATTTTCGACAAGGATAAAATCGAAAGGACTAATTTCAACAGGCAGCTTTACGCTACCAAGGAAAGTTTTGGGAAATGGAAGGTTGATGTTGCTGTGGAAAAGGCGAAGGCGATAAATCCTAAAGTAAAAATAGAAAAATATGCTGAAAAATTGGACGAAACGAATGTGAAGAAGCTGGGAAAGTGCGGTGTGGTTGTGGATGGGATGGACAATGTTACGGCGCGGAAAACAATCGCGGAATTCTGCAGTAAAAACAGGATTCCATACGTGTTCTGCTCTGCAGGCATGAGCCGGGGGATGGTTTCTGTCTTCAGAGATGCTGATTTTGGGAAAATATTTGGGAGAATGAAAGAGCCTAAGCGGAAAAGCATAATTGCGCCTGCTGCTTTTCTCGCAGGAGTGCTCTCTGCTTCGCAGGCGGTAAACGTCCTGCTTGGGAAGAAATATGTGAAGGCGCCCGAATTCCTGTTTTTCGATTTGTTTTTTGAAAGGGTTTTCTGGAAGCAGCGGATATAAAGAATAGCTTATAATCTGATTACCATGGAATAGTAATAGTTGATATTATGGATTCTGGAAAAAATTACGAAGTGAAAGACCTCGGGCAGGCAGAGGAGGGGCGGATGAATATAGAACTCGCTGAAAGGAGAATGGGCATAATGCAAATCCTGAAAAGGCGGTTCAGGAAGGAAAAGCCGTTCAAAAACCTCGTGGTAGGAATGGCACTCCACGTCACCAGGGAAACCGCAGTGCTGGTGCGCACGCTTGCAGCAGGAGGCGCGAGGATTTCCATTGCCGGCTGCAACCCCCTCTCCACACAGGACGACGTTGCAGCAGCGCTTGCGGAAAATGGTATTTCCGTTTACGCATACAAAGGCGAGACGCGCGACGACTATTACAAATATCTGGGAAAGGTGCTGGATGCGAAGCCCAATCTCACCATAGACGACGGCGGGGATCTCGTAGGCATGATTCATTCCAAACGTCCTGAAATGATAAGGAACATTTTAGGCGGAAGCGAAGAAACCACTACTGGCATCATAAGGTTGAGGGCGATGGAAAGAAACAATGCACTCAACTATCCCGTAATAGCTGTGAACGACAACAAGACCAAGCATCTTCTGGACAATTATTATGGAACTGGACAATCCACTTTGGACGGCATTCTACGCGCAACGAACATTCTCATTGCAGGGAAGAAATTCGTCGTTGCCGGTTATGGACCCTGCGGAAAAGGCGTTTCGCTCCGCGCGAGAGGAATGGGCGCTAACGTAATTGTTTGCGAAACTGACGCATTCAGGGCTTTGCAGGCAGTTCTTGACGGCTTTGACGTCCTGCCTATGAAAGAAGCAGCCAAAATAGGCGATGTTTTCGTAACTGTGACGGGGAACAAGAACGTAATAACTGTGAAGCACATGAAGGCGATGAAGGATAACGCAGTTCTGGCGAACAGCGGCCACTTCGACGTGGAAATAGACGTTGCGAGACTGAACAAAATCGCGAAAGCGAAAAGGGCGAGATGGCAACTCGACGAATACGATTTGGGAGGAAAGAAGATTTACGTTTGCGGCGAAGGCCGGCTCGTGAATTTGGCAGCTGCTGAGGGCCATCCAAGCGAAGTCATGGCAACCAGCTTCGCTGGCCAGGCGCTCGCAATGGAGTTTCTGGTCAGGAACAGGGGAAAACTGACACCCGGTGTCATCACACTTCCGGAATCCATAGACGATGAAATCGCGAAACTACAGCTCGATTCAATGGGAATAAAAAAGGACGAGCTCACGGAGGAGCAGGAAAAATACCTTTCCGGCTGGGAGGAAGGAACCTAAGCAGTCCTCCTTTGCCTATGAGATATCTCCCAGGTCATGTGGCTTTTTTTCCAAAATTAAATTCGTTGGATATCAGGTAAATTTTCATATATCCGCAGCCAAAAACACAAAACCAGGAACCGAAATGCTTAAGCACTCCGCGAAGTGGGCTCGAGGTGCAATATCGCGCATTTGCTCTCCCTTCCTTTCGCGTTCTTAACCATCACAAAGTTGTCGTCGATCACTTTCGTTATTGTAACTTCTTCGCCTGTATCAGCACCCTTTTTCTTCACGCAAATCCTGCCTTCCTTTATCGCTACCATAAAAATCACCGCTTGTGCCTCTTTTTTATCTCGATTACCCTCATCACTCCATCAGCCATTTCGTCCGGCGAGAATTTAGCCGAATTGAACGAAATGTCGAAAATACTGGTATCTAATATGTCTACATTGTAAAGTTTTTTGTATCTCGTCCTGTTCTGGCTTTCGCGCTTTTTTATACTCTTTTCCGCCTCCGAAACCGTAATGCCGTCCCTTTCCGCAACCCGTTTTGCGCGCACTTCGAGCGGGGCAAAAAGCCATACGCTGAAATCTGCATCAACCATCCATGGTCCGAGCCATGTCGAGACTACACAGTTCCCCTTCTTTGCCTCCCCTTTCACGTATTCGTCGAATTTCAGGTCGATGTTCCTGTCCTTCTCCGCCCTTTTCTGAAATTCCATCAGGGAAATCCCTTCCTTTTCAGCGAGTTCCTTGAACGAAGGCGAGATGAGTGCATATCCTAAACGGAGGGCAAGCACCCTGCCCAGCGTGGTCTTGCCGCTTCCCGCAAAGCCGGCTATTGTGATTATCATATCATTTCACTGAAAGCGTTCCGACATGCCAGCTTAGTTAACTAATTGCTGGACGTAGCTCCTGTAAATGAGGTCGACCTCATCCACCCCTTTCGTTTTTTCCCGCACACGCGTAGCGTCCCTTATTATGCGCGCAGTGCACGCATGGCAAAGGTGGCCCCCGAATTTCCTCGACACGGATTTCTCGGTTCTCGAGCCGGTGCCCACTCCTGCAAGGTTTGCTCTGCACACAGCACATGCTGCTCCTGCTTTTTTCCTTTTCAGGAAAACGCTTTTCGCACCGCGAGCCGTTTTCCTTTTCATTTTTCTGTATTTTCCCGAGCGTTCCTTAGGCAACGACATATTGTGCACCCTATTGGTTTTCCTTCTTCTCCTTCTTAGGCAAATATTTATCTATAAGCGAGATAACCGGATTGACAAGCAACCCTATTATTACTGCGGAAAAGATGAACCAGTTCTGAGAATCATAAATGCGCTGAAGGTTTATTAAAGGTATTGTGATCGGCAAATCGACGTAAAAACGAGTGCCGTTGCTGAGCGTCGCAATTGCACTCTCCGTGTTTTCAGGCGCCTCGGCGTAAACCGTAACTCTCTCTCCATTGCTATACGATTCCTTATCCGTGTAAACGGGCATTGCCACCTCCTTGCCTTGTATCCATAATATCTGCTCTGTTTTTGGCCCTACAAAAAAGACCGTCTGGTTCATGGCAATCTCAGCGTTGTCAGCATATGCTTTCGCAGTCGCGTACCAAAATGGATTAGTATTGTTCAGGACAAACGACCCGGAATAAATACCGTTCCTGGTGTTAGTGAGGTTTATGGAAAAATCATCCTGAGCAGTCGGATCTAACTGTCCACTTATCCACATGAATACGAAGAACACCGCGAGCACAGCGACCATCATTTTCATCTGGCCCACGAACATCGCGTTCATCTTAGGCATCAGTTCCTCGTTCATCTTGCTCAGCTGCTCCATCTTCCTCTTGTCGTTGTGCTTCGCCGCCTCCTTGTAGAGCTCGTTTATCTGCTTGGATTTTTCCTGCACTTCCTTCATTATGGATTTGTCCATCAGCTTGTTCTGGAGCAGCCGCACGAAAACAGAATAAACGACCGCAAGCGCTGTCACAACGTAAAAATAGAATTCGGAATCCATGCAAAATCACTCCAAAATGGAAACGAAGCGTTCCACCGATTCCGGCAACTTTCCATCCCTGCTCATTATTATTGTGGCAGGCGCCCCGGTGAATGCGGAATATGCCGCAAGATAGCCGAAGTTGATTTCAAGATGCTCCGCAATCTCGCCCTTGTTCGCTTCCCTTATCCTTGTTTTGTCCTTTTTCCGTCTTCCGCATATTTCGTCAACAGTGGCAGAGACAAGCACGAGCCCGTCCACCTTGAGCTTCTTCAGAAGCGCGAACGGCAGGCCTGGAAGATAGCCCTTTGGCGTTCGTATTGAGCAGTGCGTATCGAGTATGACTTTGCCATCCATTTTCGAGAGCCGTTCCGCGACCGTCTTCTGCACCGCCTTCTGCTGCGCCACCGACGTTTTTCGCATTTCGTCCCTGTCCTTTACCCCGTATTTTTCCCCGAATACCCCGAGCATGAGGTCGCCGTAGTTCACTATTTTGTATTCCTGCTTCCTTTCCATCACACCCTTGAGCACGGATGTCTTCCCTGCGCCGGGCACTCCCATGACGATTATCATTTCATCCACCTTTTCCATTTATTTTGGGTTTCCTGTTTCGGGTCTTCGGTTTCGCACTGGTTTGAAAAAAATTTATTTCGCAAACATGCTGGCCATCTGCGGGTATACGTCGAACACCTTGAGCTTCTCGAATTCTTCGTAGAGCTTGTAAAGGATCCCCACAGTAAGCAATATCCCTGTCCCTGTCCCGAGCGCACCTGTAATGTCACCGAGCCCTGCAAGAAAGCCGACTGAGGCGCTGCTCGTAATTATGAGTGGATTGATGTATTTCTCAAGCACCTTCTCTAACAAGCGCGGATCCCTCCTGTATCCGGGAATCTGGAACCCTGCTCTTCCGAGTTGCTCTGCCACGCTCTTCGCATCCATGCTGCTGGTCTCTGACCAGAATATGCCGAACATGATTGAAATGAGAACGAGGAAAATCACGTAAGTTATCGCATGCACCCATTCAGGGATTTTGAACGTGGGAGTTGTAGTGTTCGCGAGCGCGTTGAAGTGTGCCATTGTCCCTCCTCCAGCATAAATCGGGGTAATGAAATACACAAGCCCATCGCGCACCATGTTCTGCGAATCCACCACCCCCAAATAGTCTGCGATGTTGTTTCCGCCCACAGTCCAGTTTTGCGCCTGCAGCGCTATGATGAGTGGAGCGGAGAATAGCTGGACGTTGAGCAGCAGTGCGGCTGCGAAAATAACTGGGATGTTGGAAACGTAGAAGAATTTGAGCGGAAGCTTGGGCACCATCCCCCTAGCTGCCTCGTACGCGACAGGTATCTCGACTTTCATGCCTTCTGCGTACACCACTACGAGGAACACCAGCACAGTGAATACGAACGGCAGCAGCACGAGCAGCGCAGAAGGTATCGCGTCAGCGCCTCCGCCTGCGAGCGTCTCTACTACTCCAGACCCGTAGGGGGACGTCTCCAAGGTTCCGAAAACAAGTGCTGAAAGACCTCCCAAAACCGAGAGCGAAACCCCTGCTGCTATGAACAAGCTTATGCCGCTCCCTATCCCGTACCTGGAAATCGTCTCGTCTAAGTAGAAAAGTATTATTGCGGCCAATGCGATCTGGAGCGTTACGATGCCCGCAGTAAGTCCGCTGCCGTCCACAAGAATCGTCTTGCCAGTATATACGAAAATTCCAGCCTCCAGGAATGCGAGAATAAATGCAAGTACTTTCTGCGTTTCGTGGAACTGCTTTTTCTGCGCCGGATTGCTTAAATCGACATTTATCAGGCCAGCGCCCTTGGACAACTGAAGGAAAATGGAGGCGAGCACTATGGGCCCTATCCCCACTGTGAGGAGCGAACCGATATTCGAAGCAGTTATGATCTGGAGGAAATCCGTGCTCACTGCCTTCGAGCTCACTCCGAACGCAGTCACGTTATACATCACGTAGAATATCACGAGCGCGGCAATAGTCCACATTATCTTTTCCCTGATGGACACCGGCCTGTCCGGAACCCGCACTTCAGGAAGAACCCTTGAAGCAGAAGACATTATTTCCATTATATTCATACTCTCACCAACGACCAAGGGTTTCAGACGCGGGAAATGCACCAGACTCGGGCTTCCACCCGCAGCTCGTTTTGCCTGTTTTTGCCTGCTTTGCCTATTCAACGGAAATTTAAAAACATTCAAGAATTATAAACTCTTACGAAAGGAAAAAAATCAAAATCAAGCGGATATCTTTTCAATGGAGCCGCCTGCCTGCCTTATCTTCTCTTCGGCTTTCCTGCTCCAACTGCCCGCCTTAACCGCCACTACAACAGTTATTTCGCCTGTGCCTAAAATCTTGCCTTCGAAAGTAAGCTCGTGCTTCCCCTCCTTTTTCCCGAGCTCGTTCTTCCTTGCCCTGTTCTCTATCTCGAAAACGTTCATCACCTTCATTTCCTGCCTGAGTGGATTCACGAAGCCGTAGTTTCCGAAGTGCTTTGGCGCGAACTTCACGGTCCACGTCTTCCTGTGCTTGTTCAGCCCTGCACCTCCCACTCCTCCGCGGTTTCCGCTTCCCCTCCTGTTTTTCACGTTGCCTGCGCCATGCGTCCTGTGGCCGCGCCAGCTCTTCGTCTTCCTGTCTTTTCTTTTCATGATCATCACCGGCTTCTTTTGGAACGCCCTAAGCCATCCTCCTTATAAGTCCGTTCATGTCCGGCCTCGCCCCGAGATCGCCTATGGGATAGGGCAGCTTAATATTCTTCCAGCCCTTGCTCGGAGGTCTGAGTGTGAAAACCGGGTCAGCGAATTCCTTCGCCTTCGCTCCATCAATTATCTTTTTCGCAATCGCTGTTATTTCATCCTTTTTGGAAATTTCCGAAAGCCGCTTCGAGCCCTTTTTCGCCCTCTTTGAAAGCAGGTGCAAAATCGCGCCTTCGTTTATCGGTCCGAATGTGACATAATCCTTCGCAACGTTGAGCATGCCCTTCACATATTCCGAGTCGTCCATAAGGACGCAGTGGTTCGGCCTGCGCAGATTGAGAAGCTCGAGCGTCTTTCTTATCTTCTGCTTCATGTTCCTCCTTCCACGCACCCTTATTATCGCAATCTTCATCGTGTTCACCTAAGCCAAAATTTCAAAATCACTGCGTGTTTCCTTCAAGTCCCCGGACTATGTCCGGCTTCACCATGGATATGTTCTGGAGCGCCCGCACAGTCGCCATCGCAGTATTGTAAACGTTATTAGTGTTCCCGCTCGTGGTGCTCCATGCGTCCTTCACCCCTGCTACCAAAAGCACTTTTTTCACAGTCGCGTTCGACGCGAGCCCAAGCCCCTTGGGCGCAGGTTTGAGCACCACTATGGTGCTTCCTTCTTTCCCCCGTGTCACCTTGGGTATGGAATGCATGGAATGACATTTGCACTCCCACGAGCCGCAGCCCATCCTCAGTGAAATCATGTTCTTCTTAGCATCCCTTATCGCGTAATCCAGGCCTGGCTTTATTTCGTCGCATTTGCCCACGCCTATTCCAACATGGCCCATGCGGTCGCCCACGACCACAACCACGCGGAACTGTATCTTCCTTCCGGAATCGGTCACACGCTGAGTGCTTTTTATGAGCAGCGTCTCTGCTTCCATCTGCTGGAGCAGCACATCGGTGATTTCTGGCTCGAGAATGGGCCTGCCGAGCTCTGTTATCTGCTCAAGCGAGGTTATCTCTCCGCCCTTCACCATGCGCCCGAGCTCCGTTTTAGGATTCCAGCGCTCCTTGTCAACGACAGTTACCTTTTCGCTCATCATCAGCACCTTATGAGAGTATTTTTTTCTTCGCTTCCTCGAATTCATTCTTGAGTTTGAGGTGCGTGCCGTCCAGCCGCTCTGCCACAACTACGCTTTCGTCGAAAGGCATCGCTATTCCTGCGTCTCTTGCGCCCTTCACTGCTGCGAACACCACTGCTCCTTTGGATGCAGTTGTATTTATGTCCGCTATCGCTTCGCTTACTCCTTTTGCCTTCGCCTGTTTCCCTGCATAAAGGCCTGCAAGGTAGGCAGTGGGTGTGTTGCACTTAGCAGGGAAATTCGAAATTTTCCTAAGTTGTGAGGAATGCATCGAGTAAATCGTCCTGTCCCCTTTTTCCGAGTACTGCACGAACTGGAGCACGAAGCCCTTATTCGAGCGCCTTATCACCAGCCGTGTTTTCCCGCATTTCACTGCAGCGAGCCGCTTCGCGTAGTCAGTCTTCCCTTCCCTCCTTCTCCGGAAAGGCATTATGAACGTGGTCTTGATTTTCATTTCAGCACCTTTATCAAATTCATTTTTTTACTTTTTATCGAGTCCATTTAACCATCATTTTATTTTTTTTATTATTTTGCGTTCTGGCCCAATTTAATTCATCTTCTGCGTTCATTTCATCTGGTTCGCATTATCATTCCCTTTCGCTTTTCTTCAATAATTGATTTATTTTTTCGTTTCAGCTTTTTCAATATACAGCCTGTTGTCCTTGAGGTACATGAGCATGGCTTTCTTTCCCCTGAACGCGCCTCCCTTTATCCTCATGTACACGCCGCGCTTGTTTTTTCTCTCCACATTTCCTTCCGCAACGAGCTGCGCGAGATATTTCCTCTGCGCCCTCACGTTGATCATCCACTTCTCCTTTTCAGGAGTGCGGGAATTCATGCTTCCTCTGCGCGAGCCGCCTAGTTTCCGTTTCCTCCTGTTCATTACCTTGAAGCCGGGCTTCCTCTTTACGTAAACCACTCCGTCCTTTATGAGTTTCCTTACGTCCTCGCGCGTGAGCGCGCTTTCCGCCCTTCCAATTTCCCCGCTCTTTATGCGGATTTTACTTTCCCCTGCGCCCAAAATGTCGGCAGCGAGGCGTTTTACCGTTGAAAGCATTTCATCACCATTAAATCAATTGAGCAGCGTAATTTTCATCTCCGCAGCAATCTTCCTCATCTCCTCTTTTTTCCTTTTTCCGATTCCGGCAGCGAGTCGGGCAGCAAGTTTTTCCTTTGCCGAGAGTGCCCTGAGTTCGTTCGCATTGTGCACCAGCACCTCGAAAACCCCTGAAGGGTGCATTCCCCTGATCTCACTGGCATTCTTGTATCCGATGCGCGGACTCGCCCCTGCGAACGCGAACCGTACTCTTTTCTTGCTATCCGTTCCGCGCGGCTTCCTCCATCTCTCCTTCACTCTTTTCTTGAAGCCCGCGTTCGGGACATTGAATTTTGGTTTGGATTTTTTTTCCATCTCATTCACCTAAACGAACTCGTATGCGCCGTCCTGGAACACCCTGCAGTCCTTTTTCTTTATGCGGAGCGCGCGCCTGAAATTCGCAATCGTCTGACCCACCCCGTCCTTGTCCGGACCTGAAACAGTAACCTCTTGCCCCTTTGCCTCGACCTTGGTGCTGCCTATGAGCCGGAACACGCGCGGTTGCCTTTCGCCGAGCAGGTTCTTCACATTGACTTTGTCTCCCTTTACTTCGAGCGTGAATGGGAAGTGCGCGTATATGAGCTTGAGCTTCCTGACGTATCCGTTGCGCACCCCCTCGACCATATTCTTCACGTGCGCCTCGAGCGTCCCCTTCAGCGCAGGCGTGGGTGCAGACACCTCGACCTTTCCTTCTTCTGCCTTTATTTTCACGCCCTGCGCTTTGAATGTCTTTTCAACATTTCCCTTCGGCCCGTTCGCCTTGACCGTGAGGCCGTCAGCGCTTACTGCGACCGTGATTCCCTGAGGTATTTCCACTGCCATCATGAACACCTAATATACGTATGCGATGAGCCGGCCGCCTATGCCCTTCTCCTGCGCCTCCATATTGGTGACTATTCCATTCGAAGTTGAGACGATTATCACTCCTATGTTGTACGCGGGAAGGAAGCGCTGCTCGAACTGCGGCCAGTCGCCCTTCTTGACTGGGAAGCGCGGTTTCACAACTCCTGCCTCGTTTATCTTTCCAGCGAGCTCGATCTCGTACTTGTTTCCCCTGCCGTCTTCCCTAAGGCGATAGGACGCGATGTAGCCCTGGTCCTTGAGTATCCCGAGCACCCTCGCTATGAGTTTGGACGCTTTCACCGTGCAGTACCTCTGCCCAGCAATCTCGTGCGTTTTCATAGTGTTGAGCGCATCAGCGAGAATATCCATCATATCACCTAATATTTCCTGAAGTTGATATGCTCCGCGACTTCGCGGAAGCACCTCCTGCACACGTGAAGGTTGTATTTCCTTATTACCGCGCGCGCATTGCCGCATATTCTGCACTTCCTCGTGCCCTTTGCCTTGTATTTTTCCTCGAGCGGAACCTTTGCCATCATCGCACCTTCAACATCATTGCATTTCACTGTTCTTCAAATTTCGCCTTGAGTTTCGTCTTGGCGAATTCCACTGCCTCCTCTTGTTTTATAGCGTGCTTTCTGCCCGTTTTTGCGCTCCTTCTCATCCTTTCCGAAACGCGCTTACCCTTTCTCTTGAGAGTTACACACACGTCGAACCCGAACACCCCAACCTTGGGATCGTATTTCGCGCCAGGGAAGTCAATATACTCCTTCACTCCGAACGAGAAATTCCCGGTCCTGTCGAAATTCCTCCTCTCCAATTTCCTTTTCCTCGAATCAAGCGCCCTGTTCAGGAAGTCGAGCGCCTTAGCTTCCCTGAACGTGGTCTTCAGGCCTATCGGAAGCCCGACCCTCAATTTGAAAACAGGATTCCTTTTCTTCGCCTTGGTCTCCACGAATTTCGAGCCCGTGAGCCGTTCCATGAATTCCTTCACTCCATCGAGCCGCTCGCCGGGCGAGCCGATGCCCAAATTGACCGTAACCTTGTCCACGAGTATTTCCCTCATCGGGTTTCCCGTCTCCAGTTTCCCGTCTCCTGTCCCGGATTCCGAGTTTCCTGCCATGATCATGCACCCTCGTAGCTTTCGTCAATCACGAAAAGGTATTTCGCGAGTGTTATGAATTCCACTTCGTTCTTCAGCCGCGCCTCCGGCCATTCGCCCTCCCTTCTTATCACTGCCTCGAGCTTCGCAACTGTTCCAGCGTGCTTCCCGTCAGTAACGAGACATTTCGCCCCTTCCTCGAATTTCAGCACCTTTCCCAGCTTCTGTTCAGGAACCGATATGATTACCGTGTCCCCGACTGCGACATTGTTGTCCGCCTCCATGTTCCTGCCATCGTGGAGCGTGATGTTTATCTTCCCTTTCTTCACAGTGCGCTTTCCAACAACCTTACCAAGCTTGTTTCCATCCTTCTTTATTTCAGAAGGCACGAGCTGCGCCTTCCTGTTCACGATTATGCGGTACGTTTTGCCTGCACTTGGGAATGATACCATATCCATGAGGCCAACTGCGAGGCGCTCGTTCCTTCTCGCCTTTCCGTCCACGAGCACCTGTTTCGAATTGAGGGTCTTGCGCGTCTCAGCAGCGCTCCTCGTTATCTTCAGTACATCCCTCAAAAGAACCCCGAGGGGAATCGCCTTCTCCTTCGGATGCGCGCCTGCTTCGCTGCTCATCATGAACCTGCTCGCTTTCCTGTCGCTCAGCGGTATCGCCTTTGGAGCCGCGAGCCGCTTCGTATGATAAGTCCCTCCTTTTTTCGCCATTTTTACACCTTATCCATAATCATCTTAGACCTTCGGCCCTTCTACCTCAGCCGTTTTTTCCTTTTCCCCAGTTCCGAACTTCTTCTTCCTCTCTTTGCTCATATTCAATTCCGTGAGCGCGAGGTTGGATGGATGGAAAGGAATCAGCATCTCGGTGCCCTTCGCGTTCTTGTGCGAAATGCCCTCTATATAAACCCTGAGCTGGTTGTAATTGACTTTTGCGACCTTCGCGTTTTTTCCCGCGTGCGCTCCGCGCATCACCTTCACATTATCGCCCTTGTTCACGAGCAGCGCCCTTTTCTTCGTCCCGAGCTTTGCCTTGAGCTCCCTGGATAGGTGAACGTGCATCCTCTTTGCGCGCTCGTGTAGCACTGCTTCGTAGTGCATTTTCCTTTCGCGGTCTCTTTTCATCCGGACACCATCATATTACCGCAGGCGCAATTGCAGTTACCTTGGGATACCTTTCGAATACCTCCTTTGCCACCGCGCCCTTGATTTCCGTCCCTACTGGAAGGCCGTCCTCTGTTATGAGCACCGCCGCGTTGTCCTCGAATTCTACGGTGAATCCGTTTGCTCTCTTGAACGGCATCTTCTGTCTGATTATGAGTGCTCTGACAACCTTTTTTATTATCTCCGGCTTGCCCTTTTTTACCGATGCAATCACGACGTCCCCGATTCCCGCAGCAGGGTAGCGGTTCCGCACTCCCCTGAGGTTGAGCACGTTTATTATCTCTACCTCTTTCGCTCCGCTGTTGTCGTGGCACTGTATCCTGCTCCCAACCTGCAGCCCGCGAGTGATATGCGATCCGGCAAGCCCTTTCATTTCAAATCACCAGAATAATTTTTTATAGAATTATTTCTTGTACTCATTAGAGACGATCTCAAGCACAGTCCATGCCTTGGTCTTGCTTATCTTCCTCGTCTCGCCTATGCGCACTATGTCCCCGTATTTGGCGTTTATGCACTGTGGATTGTGCGCAGGCACCCTGCTAACCTTCTTCGAAATCCTGTTGTACTTGGGCATTATGCTCGAGATGTTCCTTTCAACTATGACCGTTCTCTTTCCCCGGTCGCTCACGATCCTGCCCTCTATCCTGCTTCCCCTGACTTTGATGCTGCCATGGACATAGCAGTTCTTGTCACCGCATTTGGCTTCAGCCATTTTTTCACCACATGAATTTATGTTCGCAACTTCGGCTCAACACCTAAAGAAGCGTAAAGCATACTCAACTCAAATGCGCTTTCTCCGCTCAGTTTCGATTCGTTCCATCAGGAACGAGTGTCGCAACTTCGGGCATCCGCATCCTTAAGAAGGACTCTTGAGCAGTTGCCCTGAGGGCGCAATTTTTAGATTATAGAGCGCGGGGTTTATAAATATGAGTGCCGTGTATTGGGAAGTGCATATTGTCACCTTATTCGGGGATTCGTTCCCGAGAAACTTGCCTCGTTTAAGGTGACTTATATTCAGAAAAATTTACGAAACTTTCGTTATGTTGTTTACGGCGCAATTCGCAGCGGGCTCGATTTTCAAGCTATATTTTTACACTGAGAGCACCCTACTTCATACCTAACACCTCGCTTCCTGTTGATTTGTTTTTTGAGGCAAGATGTTGACCCTATTGCGTGGAGAACCGGGGTTAAAGGGGCAAAAAACTAACGCCCCGACCATGACTTTGCAACAGTTGTCGCAAATTATAGGCCTCCGCTAAAGGATGACCCGAACAAATGAAGTTACGCTCAGGGGATTGGAGAGAACGACGAATCGTTCTCTGCTCCCTGGTGCTCACTGCGTTCGCCCCGGGGAAGACTCGAAC
The DNA here is from genome assembly GCA_041694885.1 of Microcaldota archaeon. Taxonomy (GTDB): domain Archaea; phylum Micrarchaeota; class Micrarchaeia; order Anstonellales; family Bilamarchaeaceae; genus JAHJBR01. The sequence continues at coordinate 56,521 of JBGFRX010000016.1, forward strand.
TTCCGGCCTACTGATGTCTGTTTCCAGCTTTGAACCAGATTTAACAGTCAGTCGCTCTACCAACTGAGCTACCGAGGCAAGTGATGACAAATGACCGTTTTCAGTTTCGGGTTTCGAAATGCAAAACTCAGAACTGGAAACCGTGAAATAGAAGCAAATAATGCCAAAAAATGTTTATAAAGGGCTGGGCTAACCTACTGAGCACGTACTCCAGCCGCAAACCATGCATTGCTTGCAACTCTCTGCAAACACGAGTTTTGCCCCGCATGCCGGGCATATCCCCTTCCTTATCTTCTCCTCGTCGTCCTTGTCTCTCATGAAAATCACTTCTTCCCAAAGAGTCCTTCAGGCACCATCTTAAGCTCACCCAGGAAAGAGAACCAGTTCCCTTCGCCCTTGAGCTTTTCCAAGATTTCAGCAGCGTCCTTGAGCAGCATCTTGGAGCCCTTCTTGGAGCCAGAAAACAGCCACATCCTAAAAAGCAATTCCGTAATTCCAACTTTCTTGAACCCCTTTTTCTTCCATTTCTCCAGGAATTCCTTTGTTTCTCTTTCCCTGATGAATTTCGCGTAATCGGTCACTACCTGCTCTATGTGCTCCTCTTCCTCCTCCTTCATCTCCCCATATTTTATTTTCATTTTGCCACCATTCGCGCATTTCTGATTTTTTCACCGTTCGCCTGCACTCCTTTTCCTTAAGAAATATATAAACCTTTATTTCTTGTACCCGATTTTCCTAAGGAACTCGCGCCTCGCCTTCCTTTCCTCCTTATCCTCGATCCCCGCGGGCGTCTCACCATCAATAACCCCAAGAACGCCCCTTCCCCTATTATTCTCCGCGATGATTGCTTGAAGGGGATTCGCGGTCGCAACAAATATCGTGCACACTTCGCCCACGTTCTTTAGCCGGTTCAGCACATTGATCGGATAGCCGTTTCTCAAAAAAACGATGAACGCGTGCCCGCAGCCGATTTTCATCGCCTCCTTTTCAGCAGCCTCTCTCAATTCATCGTCATTCCCCTCGCTTCTAACCAGCCGCTTTCCAGACGCCTCGCAGAACGCAAGCCCGAATTTCAGGGAAGGGGAGCTCTCAACAAGCGTCTCGTACAAGTCCTCTACGCTCTTTATGAAGTGTGTCTGGCCCAAAATCACGTTTGCATCTTTCGGAATTTCAATCTCCACGGATTTTATTTCGACCATCTAAACCACTAGTGCGTCTTTTTTCACAATTGCTGGCAGATAAGCAATCAGCGCCCAGATTCCAGAAATGGAGGCGACAATCGCGGTTCCGAGCACCAGATCATCTATAGGATTCGCGCTCGAAAAAAGCTCTCCGTTCCACAAATGGTCCACGAACCCGAAAACTGTACCTCCTAAAAGCATCAGATTAAAGGAGCGGAGTTCCGGCGAGTCGCAGCGCCTTCTCAGCGCATACACCAGAACCGCGGACACAACGGACAGAATATAACAAACCATTTTCCCACCACTAAAATAGGGCGGGAAAACGAATATAAACCCTAAGTTCGCACTGGAAAAGTACGGAATACGAAGGGATAAGGAAAAAAACCGAAGAAGTCGGGTTCAGAAGCAAAATCCCAGCAGTCCAGGAAGTGATTGCGAAGACAAAATTTTTCGTCTTATAAGTCCAATTCCCTTATTATCCTGCTGCTTTTCAGCTTCTCCGGCTCCACATGTTCCTTAAGTTTCACTATCTCCACTTCTTCGGGCTTCAAAAACGCATCCTGATCATAGCCGTAAATTATCACATCCGGTTTCACTTTCCGCACCGTCTCATCGCTGTCCTTCCCTCCAAGCACGACTGCATCAACCGGCTTCAAAAAATTGACCATCGCAGCCCTGTATTCCTGCGAATGCACCGGCTTCCTGCCCTTCTTCATTATGTGCTCGTCGGACGCAACCACGACTACGAGGAAACCGCAGTGCTTTTTCGCCTCGTTCAAAGTAAAAACATGGCCGTAATGGAGCACATCGAAAACGCCGCCTGCGAGCCCTATCCTAAGGCCCTTTTTCCTTGCTTCCTCGATGTCCAATGCAAACACCTATACAAAAGCAGCCATTTCCCTTATTTCGAGAGGAATGAAAATCTTCGCTTTTTTCAGGGAAACAATGTCCTTAGAGCCGGTGAGGAACATGCACACCTTGAGCTGCTCCTTCCATAAGTTGATTTCACTTTCAAGTTTTCCCTTCCCATATGCGCGCAGGAACGGCTGCGCAGCCCCACCAAGTTCAGCGCCGAGCGCAATTGCCTTAGCAACGTCTATCCCGCTTCTTACTCCTCCGCTCGCAATCAAAGGCAAAATCCCCTTATCAGCGAGTAGGCCTGCAACAGTGGGAATTCCCCATTCAGCGAAGCCCGGAACTCCCCCGCCCCTTTCGTATTCTATTGCGCTCCAGGAAGTTCCTCCTGCGCCTGCAACGTCTATATATTTCACTCCCGCTTCCCTGAGTTTTTTCGCTGCTTCGCTTCCTATTCCCGCACCAGTTTCCTTGGCAATAACAGGAACTGAAAGCTTTTCGCACGTTATCTTTATCGCGTCCAAAATCACTGAGAAATCACGATCCCCTTCCAGCTGTATTATCTCCTGCAAAGGATTCAAATGCACGGCAAGCGCGTCCGCATCAACAGAAGAAACAAGTTTCTCTATTTTCCCGAACGAATATTTTTTCAGCTGATAAGCCCCTATGTTGGCAATTATCGGAACAGAAGGGGCTACGTCGCGCACAAAATACGTTTTCGCAAGGGCCAGCTCTTCAAGCATAGCCCTCTGGCTTCCAAGCCCCAGAGCGACTTTTGTTTTTTCCGCAACTTCCGCGAGCGCCCGATTTATTTTTCCTCCTTCGGGATAGCCGCCAGTCATCGCCTCAATAATGATGGGCGCATCCAGTTTCCTGTTCAAAAATTCCGTTTTTGTGCTTATACGGTCGAAATCCAGTTCTGGAAGGGCGTTGTGCACCAATGTTATTTTCCCGAATCCCGCGCTTTTCGCGTACTGCACATCTTTTTTCATCGCTATTGAAACATGGTCTGATTTTCGTTTGCGCGTGGTTTTCATCTTCTTCCCTTATCGTTTGGTTTCTTCATTCGCAAATTGTGTCTGTTTTTCCATTCAGTTGCATCCGCCTGTCAATATTATTTCGTTCCTTCTTTGGCGAATATTACGCTCGCGTATCCTACAACTGTGGAATAATCGCCGCTTGCCTTCCCTGAATTTGTATACTTAAAGGTTTTCCCTTTTTTAATCCCCTTCACTTTTGCGTATTCTATCAGAGCAGCTATAGGGCCATGGCCGCACACGCTCCACCCGAATTTCCTGAGTGCATTCCCGAATCCGGATGCGTCCATGTCCTCTATGTACTCTAGTGCCTTCCTGTCCTTCTTTTCCGCAACATCGGAAGGAAGATAGTGGGAAAAATCCGAGCTCGCAATTACCACATGTTTTTTAGCGTCTAATGATTTCGCAAGTGCATTCCCCACGTCTTTCGCGCTTTCGTAGTCCTGGCTCATCATACATATGCACACGATTTTCGCATCCGGATTTATTTTCTGCACGAACGGAACCTGCACTTCGATGGAGTGCTCGTGGAGGTGCGCCCTCTCGTCGAAATCGATGAATTTGGAATTTTTCTGTATCTTCTTCGCAAGTTCCTTGTCGCATCCCGCAACTCCCATGGGGGTCTCCCAGTCCTCGAGAGAGAGCGAAAGCAGGCTCCCTTCTCCGCTGTGGTTCGGACCCAAAATTACAACCGTCTCGGCTTTTTTTAAATTCGCAATCGAAACATAGGTGATAGCCGCGGTTTCGCCGGAATAAATGTAGCCGGCGTGCGGGCAAATGCCCCCGAGCGCATTAACAGGTCTGAATTTCGCCCCTGCCTTATTCAAATAATCATTGAGCATTGCATCCAGCCTGCTTTTTTCTCCAGGATAAAAGTAGCCGGCAACTGCTGCGGTTCGCATACTTGGATGTTGAATGCAAGGTATATAAATTTAATTTTGCGTGTCCAGTTCATAGGCGCTTCCCTTCGTCCTCAAAAGCAAACTTTTTAAGCATCCGGGGCCAATTGACATCAGTTGATAGCATGGCAAGCGAACTCGAAAAAATAAAGGGCGCGATTGCGAGCCGCAGGAATGAGCTGGAGAGCGCCTACTGCGTAAAGGAGATAGGGATATTCGGCTCCTACGCAAGAGGGCAGCAGAAAAAGAAAAGCGACGTGGACGTGCTTGTGGAATTCCGGAAACCAGTGGGGCTAGAGTTCATCGACCTGCGCGACTATTTAGAGCGCCTGCTTGGAAAGAAGGTGGACCTCGTGACCCCGCGGGCGCTGAAGCCGCGGATGAGGGATCAGGTAATGCGGGAGGTCGTTGCCGTATGAAGGCGCGTTCCCATGCGCTTTTTCTTGAGGATATGCTGGACGCGATGGCAAAGATAGAGGACTTCATTAATGGAATGGATTACTCTTCGTTCGCAAACGACGATAAAACGCTGAGCGCGGTAATCAGGAAATTCGAGATCATAGGCGAAGCGGCAAAGAACATTCCGGCATCGGTAAAGGAAAAGCACCCGGAAATTCCGTGGAAAAGCATGAGCGGCCTGCGTGACGTAATCATTCACGATTATTTCGGAATAGATGCGGAAATAATATGGAACATCGCAAGTAGGAATCTGCCTGAACTCAGGCCGATGATAAAAAAGATTCTCGAGCAAAGCGGTTAATCATCAGTGTATGTAGTATCCGCTTCCATTCGTCCTCAAAACGATAGTCCCGTTCAAATCCGTCCTCAAAATCTCTGCTCCCGCGGCTCGCAGCCGTTCCAACGTTTCGTTCGCAGGATGGCCGTAGTTGTTCTCGCCCACTTCGATAACCGCAAGTTCGGGCGTAACCTTGCCCAAAAATACAGAACTTGTTGCGTACTTGCTCCCGTGGTGCGCCACCTTCAAAACATCTGCATCGATATTCTCATTCAGCAAATCCGCTTCGCATCTCCCATCGCAGTCCGCGGCCAGAAGGGCAGAAAAGTTTCCGAAATACAGCACAAGGACAATTGAATTCTGGTTTGGTTCATCGCTGCCGGTGTTTGCGTGCAGGATTCTCATTTCCGCTTCGCCCAAAAGCAATTCATCATATTTTTTTGCAACGATGAGTTTTTCATCGTCAATTTCGGCTATGGTTCTGATGTAGGCATGAGTTTCCCTTTTTTGCCCGTCCACGATTACGTTCTTAACAAAAAATTTCCGCAAGATCTCGGCGCATCCGCCTATGTGATCGGAATCGGTGTGCGTCATAATCAGGTAATCGATTTTGTACACGTCCAATCCGGCAAGATAGGCGCTTATCTCCTTCCCCTTGTCGCTCCGGCCGCAGTCAATCAGCATGGTGTAATTTCCGTTCCTGAGGAAAATGGAATCGCCCTGGCTTACGTTAAGAAAAAAAATCTCCAGCGTGCTGTTCACCGTCCGGTTTCCGCTTCCGGGCCTCCAGCTCTCCATCGCGACTATCGCAATGGCCGCAAGCAGAATAAGTATAAGCGCGGCTTTTTTCCTACTCATCGTCATTCCTTCAGTTTGTATTCCGCGAGTACGGTGTATCTTGGCCCGCCAGGAGTCAGTTCGCTTTGCATAAGGTAGAATTTCTCCGGCTTGAAATCGCCGAAACGCCATTCGCGGTATTTTTCCAAAAACGCCTTCAGTTCAACCTTCCTTTTCACCCGCGCAAGCGTGAGATGGCCGGTGAAGGGCTCTGTGGCAAAATCCGGTGCAAGCGCTTCGTTCACCTTTTGCGCAAGTTCGGCAAACTCCCTGGTTTTGCAGCCGGCCCACACCACGCGCACGTAATTCCCGTTCGGAAAAGTCCCGACTCCTTTCACAACCGCCTCGAATTCCTTGTGCCTGATCGAGCGCAGCGCATTATCTATCTGCTGGATCTTCTTGGGATTCACCTCGCCAAGGAATTTGAGCGTGAGGTGCATGTTTTCGGTGTTTACTAAGGCGAGCCCTTCAGAAGGAAGGTTCATCTGCACTCCGTGTACCGCCCTTTTTATCCAGGGCGGGACATCGATCGCTATAAAGAGACGCATAAGCCGGATTTGGGAAAAGAGGTTTATAACCTGTTCGCGCAAGCGTTCTAAGTTTTCCGGCTCCTCAAGCGCCTTGTTCCAGCAGTTGTGTGCAGCACATTCTTCCCGAAATCTGCTCTGGATAGTAATTTGTGCATATTAAGCATTATTCATGTAAAATGTTTCTATAAACATTTATTAATCGCGTTTCTGAAAACCATTTATGATTATTATCGTAGCCGGCTTCAGGGGAAGCGGAAAATCGGAATTCGGCGCTATTGCAAAGGAAATGGGTTTCCCGGTTTTCGAGATGAGCGGACCGGTGCTTGCGCTGATTGAGGAGCTCGGGCTCAGGGCAACTAACGAGAGCGTGCGCACCTTCGCCACGGATTTCAGGGAAAGGGGCGGCTCGGACGCAGTAGCGAAACTCCTTCTTCCACGAATCAAACTCGCGCTCCAGCAGAGCAGAACAGTAGTGGTGATAGGCGCGCGGAGCGAAGAGGAAACAGCACTATTCCGAGGCGCCGGACAGGTGCTGACCGTGGCGATATTGTCAGAGGAAAAAAAGCGCTTCGGGCGGATAAGGGCAAGGGAAAAGGAAAGCGATCCGAAAACCATGCGGGATTTCAGATGGGCTGACAAAGTGGAGGCGAAATGGGGACTGAAGGCGCTTTTGGAATCGTGCGAAGTTAAAATCGCGAACAACAACAGCGGGGAAAAGTTCAGGGAGAAGGTAAGGACCTTGCTGGAAAAATACAGGTAGGGTGCGCTGCAACCTGAGTATGGTGCGATATGTTCGATTCCCTGAAAATGCTCCACTCGTTCGGCATCCAGGACGGAGAAATTTTCCACTTGAGGCAGGGCACGTTCGTTTACGAATATTCCGGGAATTCGCTCAAAGTAAAGAACTCTGGAACGGACGAGGGCTTTGGAATAAGGGTACTGAATGACAAAAAAATAGGTTTTTCTTACGCGAATTCGAAATCGAAAGTTCCGGATGCGGTGAAGAGTGCGCTTTCGATTTCGAAATTCTCCGCTTCCTCTTCATTTTCCTTTGCGCAAAAGCAGAAATATGCGCCTGGGAGCATTTACGACAAACGGATCGCTGAAGCGGACGAAAAACAGCTGAAGGAAATCGTGCTGGAAATGGAAGAAGGGATAAAAAAGCATTCCGAGCCGGTGCGAATGGTGCTCGTTTCCCAGATGAACGAAACTGCCATAGCGAATACGGATCTGCTTTTTGCAAGCGCCAGAGGAACTTCGTTCATGGCATACGCCGAAGCCAAGAACGGAAACGGAATGGGGATCGCAGAGCATTCGCACTACAAAATCCTGGAAAAACCGTACGAACTGGGAGAAAAAGCAGGGCTGATGGCCAAGGAAATGAGAAGTCCGAAAAAAATCGCATCGGGAAAATATCCGGTTGTTTTTTCCCACGAAACGCTCTCCTCGCTTTTCGACCTTCTGCTCTATTCGTTTTCAGGCGAATTGAAGAGGAGGAAAATTTCCAAATTGTGGGACAAGGAAGAAGTGAAGATGTTTGACGAAAAACTTACCGTGTGGGACAACCCTTTCGCCGATGCGGAAGGGAAAAGCGCATTCGACGGCGAGGGCGTCGCGTCCAGAAAAATCCCGCTGATAGAAAACGGAATAGTGAAAAATTTCTATTACAACCGCGAAACAGCCGCGCTTGCTGGTTTGGAAAAGGAGGGGAATTGTGGAAGAAGTGGCTATGATGCGCCTCCGGTTTTGGGCAGTTCCAACACCGTAGTCAGTTCCTGCTCCAGCCCCCAGAGTTACGGAACCGAAAGCCCAAAACGCAAAACGCAAAACGCTGAACTGGAAGCCGAAATTGGAGAGCAATTGAGAAAATACGTATACATAGAGTCCATGCACGGCCTGCACACCGCCAACACCACCACCGGACATTTCGGGTGCGAGGCGAGCATAGCGTTTTCGCACGAAAACGGGAAAAAGGCGCCTGTGCGCGGGTTTATGGTGAGCGAAAACGTATTTAATCTGTTCAACAAAATAGAATGGATGGGTAAGACGCCTGTGCAGAGCGGAGATTTCATTTCCCCACGGATCGCGTTCAGGGATGTTTCTTTAATTTCATAATCAGTAAACGTGGTTTTCATGCGCAAATTCAAGACGACTGAAGAGATAAAGGTATCTGAAAAACTGATCGACCAGGTGATAGGCCAGCAAAAGGCAACGGAAATAATAAAGAAAGCCGCGAAGCAGAAGCGCAACGTCCTTCTGATCGGCTCGCCAGGAACAGGGAAGAGCATGCTCGCCCAAGCCATGGCGGAAATAATGCCGCTCGAGCAGCTCGAGGACGTGCTTGCTTACCCGAACGCATTGAACGAGAATCAGCCGCTCGCGCGCGTGGTGCCAACCTATCCTGATCTGGAGTTCCTTTCCAAAAACCCCGAATGCAAAAAATTCTATTCGCCCATCGAGTTCGTGGCGATAAAAAAATATTCCGAAGCGGGAAAAAAAGACATTCTTCCCGAACTGCTCAAGACAGGGCTCGGAAGACGCATGAGCCAGTTCCGCAGGCAGCAGAACGATCTCCATCCGCAGATGAGCCCAAATTTCCTGCTCGCAGTTATAGGCATGGTTATATTTGCAGCGGTCTTTTTCGCGGATGTAGCTGAGAATACGAAATGGCTCCTGCTCGCAGCTGTTTTCGGGCTCGGATTCCTGTTCATGCTCTCTGGGCTTGCAGCTGGGATGCAGAGGCGCATGATGTCGTTTGAGAATCCGATGCCCAAACTAATTGTGGACAACACGGGCAATAGGCACGCGCCTTTCGTGGACGCAACGGGTGCGAAGGCAGGCGCGCTTCTCGGAGACGTCCGTCACGATCCACTCCAGTGCTTTTTTCCGCTTTCCACAATCTACCAGGTCGAGGCAGGGCGCGCACGCCCGGTAAAAATCGGGAACATTGTGAATGGCCTTTTATCGAAATATTCCGGGCAGCTCGAGCGCGATGAAAATTATGAAGGCCTGGTTCTTCCGGAAGACGAGCAAATATACACGATAGGATATGAAAACGGTGAAATCAAACCTGTGCGGATAATCTGCGTGAACCGTCGCCACTATCATGGCAAAATGCAGACTGTTAAATGCGGCGCGAGCCGGCTCATGCTCACCCCGGAGCACAGGATTTATGCCAATGGGAATTATGCAGAGGTCTGGAACCTTGAGGGCAGCGAGGTACTTGTTTCACATTCCGAGCCGATAATCACACGGAACGAAGTGATAAGGACATTCTCCGGGCAGGAGCAGAAAGACGCGTATAATTATCATTCATTCGAAAAAATCAAAAAAGAAAACCCGCGCTTCGGCTACAAGAAAATCGCAAAAATGCTTGGAATAAAGCCAGGCCAGACGAGAGGGTGGAACAACGGCAAGCACGTCCCAAAGCCGGCCAGAACAATTGAACGGCTGGAAAAGGCGGGGCTGCTGCCGTTTACATTTGGGAACAAGAGCACACCTGCCGTCGCACGGATTCTCGGGACCACGTTCGGCAATGGGGGGATTTTTTCAACCCTCAACGGGATTTTCCTTTCCTCTCCGGAAGAGGATTCCATACATGCCTATGCGCAGGACTTGATTTCGGTTTTCGGCCCTGCGATAGAAAAGAATTTCGAGCGCCGCCTGAGCGGAATAAACAATACCGGAATGGTGGTATGGAACACCAACAGGGACGTGGTGCGCTTCTTCATCGCTCTTGGCGCACCGGTGGGAAGGAAAAACAAGAAGTTGAAAATTCCCGCGTGGATACATATGAATTCTGAAACCCAGCAGGAATTTTTCGGTGCTCTTCTTGGAAACGAACTGTGCAGCCCGGAATTCTGCCCGAAACAGAACAATATCCGGTATTTCGGGATAGGCCTTGCAGGCGACTATTCGCTGAAAAAGAACCGGCTGGAACTTTTGAACGAAATCGCGCTTTATCTGAATTTACGCGGCATAAGGACTTCGCCGCACATAAACGAGAACGAATTCAGGGAAACGCGGTACATATGGCGCCTGGGGATATCTTCGGAGATTGAAAATGTGATGAGATTCCATTCGCTAATCCCGGTGAGATATTCGAATGCGAAGCTTGCGCGAATACAGGAGTCCATCAGGGACGTAATTGAAAGGAAGAAAATAAAATACGGGGAATTGTCCGGAGCGGGCAAAAGCAGAAAATACCTTAATGCGACCCTGAGGGTTTCCGAAGGTGGGCTGCAGAAAACAGCGATGGGCTACGAATTCGATTTCAGCGATTCATCTATTGACTTTTCAGGTTTTGTTTACAATGTAACAACGGAATCCGGCAACCTTTTCGCAAACGGCATTTTGGCGAGCAATTCGGGCGGCCTCGGAACCCCGGCGCACCTGCGCGTGGAAAGCGGTGCGATACACAAGGCGAGCAAGGGAGTTCTTTTCATAGACGAAATCGCCTCATTGAAATACAACTGGCAGCAGGAGCTCCTCACCGCGATGCAGGAGAAAAAATACTTCATCACAGGACAGAGCGAGATGAGTTCCGGAGCGCTCGTGAAAACCGAACCAGTTGCCTCGGATTTCGTGCTCGTGGCTGCGGGAAACCTTCCGGACATGCAGCACATTCATCCAGCCCTGCGCTCCCGCATAAGGGGCTCGGGTTACGAGGTGTACATGGAGGACAGCATGGAGGACAGTGAAAGAAACAGGGACATGCTCGTGCAGTTCGTCGCACAGGAGATAAAGCGCGATGCGAAAATCCCGCATTTCACCCGCGACGCGGTGATGGAAATAATAGAGGAGGCGAAGCGCCTCTCGGGAAGGAAAGGCCACCTTACGATGAACCTTCGCGAATTGGGCGGCCTGATCCGCGCCTCAGGCGACGTGGCAATGGAGGAAGGTGCGCAATATGTCCTTCCCGAGCACGTGAAGAAAGGGAAGAAAACGTTCTCGAGCGTGGAGTTCCAGTTGAGTAAGAAAATCGCGGAACGCAAGAAGGACTACAGGGTGTTCGCGAATTCAGGCCTTGAAGTGGGAAGGGTGAACGGCCTTGCGGTGCTCGGGGACAGTTTGGCAGGGCTCGTGCTCCCCATAGTCGCAGAAGTGACTCCTTCCGCGTCCAGGAGCGAGGGAAGGGTCATAGCAACGGGAAAATTGGGGCAGATCGCAAAAGAAGCAGTGGACAACGTTTCTGCGATACTCAAGAAATACGAGAGTAAGGATCTTTCCCAAAAGGACATACACATTCAGTTTTTACAGACCTACGAGGGAGTGGAAGGGGACAGCGCCTCGATTTCCATAGCAGTTGCGGTAATCTCTGCTCTTGAGAACATTCCTGCAGATCAGAGCTATGCGCTCACCGGCTCGCTCTCTGTGCGCGGAGATGTTCTTCCTGTGGGAGGCATAAACGGGAAGATAGAGGCGGCGATAGACGCGGGGATGAAGAAAGTGATAATACCGAAAGCGAACGAAGGCGACGTTTACCTTCCTTCCGAACGCCTGAAATCAGTAAGCATAATCCCGGTCTCGAGCATCGCGGAAGTTCTCGAGAGCGTGCTCGGGAACGACAAGAAGAAGACGAAACTTGTTTCGGAGATAAGGAAAGAGATGAAGAAATAGCTGAATGAACTTTTCTACCTTTTCCTTAGTTGTTTTTTACTGCCTGACCATGACCTTTTCCGCGACGCCCGTGATATCATCGAGATTGACGTTCATCTTCCTTTCGAAAGGCGTCTGCACCACGAGAAAGCCCTCCCTCATGTTCACTCCGATTATTTTGCCAAGGTAGGTGCCGCTCTCCTCTATTGCCTCCTTCCCCTCTAATTTCATTTCCCTCAGCGCCTCTTCCCTGATTATGCGTATCGCCTGTATCGCTGCATAGCCCGCAATCAGTGACATTACTATTGCGAGGAGGAAGTCCGGGAAGCTTACATATGGCGGCTCCAGGTTGAGCACCCAGTCGCTCCCTATCTTCAGCAACATGGTGGTGAGCATTATCGCGCTTCCGTACAGCGCATACCGGGTAATCACGAACTTCCTTTTCTCAGCCATCGCATCCAGCGCATTGCCTACGAGAATGAAAAGCAGCGCCCATGGGATTATGAGCAGCCCGGAGCGCAGCACGTAGGCGAATATCTTTTCCCCGTATAGGGGTAGTGCGAGCGCATCCACGTACGCCTGGTACATCGCCACCGTAGAGACCGAGAGCAGCGCTATTGCGGAAATGTATGCGATCCAGCTCGTCTTGTTTATGGAGAAGCTGAATTCTCTTGCAATCTGCACGATGTGCTCTTCGACCCCGAAGCTCCTGAGGATAAGATAAAGCCCGATTATTATGCCGATGGGTTGCCAGCCATACCCGAACTGGCTTGCGAGCGAAAGCATGAAAATCACTATTGCTGGAACGCCGATGAGTATCTTCGCGTAATACGGATCCTTTAATTTTTCCAGAATCACGAAATAGGTCTTTTCGAGCTCCTTCGCTTGCCTTATCACCACCACTTTCGCGGAGTCGATCTTTATTCTGCTCTTTATTATCGGTATTATCTCCTCGTCAGCAGCTCCGTCTGAGACGAACACGCACGATTCCGCGTGCGTTTCGTCAAGCACCTTGTCCAGCTGCTTCGAGACCTCTCTGTCCGCAACATGGCCTAATTTCCTGCTTCCAGTGAGCGTGGCGATTACCGCGCTCTTTTCCTCCTTCTTCAGCTCGTCGAACACTTTCACGGCAGAGAAAATCGCGTTCGCGTCCGGATCCTGGGGATCTGCGAGGGCGAGCCGGGTAGCCGCCTTCACATTCTCCTCCCTTCCTATGACCGGGCCGTGGATTTTCGCTTTTTCGTAAAGGTCGTTGTCGAGATCTATGCAGAGCACGAGAATCGGGTTTGCCATGCGCAGAATTCGCGCGACGGCATTTAAATAGTTAATCTTTTAAATTGCTTCAGGCAAATCTTATTCTCTAATCAGCAGTGATAATGATGGAAAAGACAACGGAAAAATCAGGCGCGAATTTCGTCTCGCCCGGAAGCCATATCGGCTCAGCTGAGGAAGCAGCTCCAGGCAAGGGTACGTACGAGAAGGACAGTGAGGTCTTCGCATCAGTTGCTGGAAGAGTGGTGCGCGAGCACGGCGAAGCAACGGTTATTCCCAAGAAGGAGGTGATGCTGCTCCAGCCTGGCCAGGTCGTTTATGGGATCGTCTCGGACGTGATGGAGATGCTCGCGCTCTTGGAAATCGAGTCGCTCGTGCGCGGAAGGGAGCGCTTCGTCCCGCCTTCGGACTACGGCGTGCTGAGGGTGATGAACATACGCGAGGGCTTCGTGCCAAGCGCGAAGGGTGAGATGAGGCGCGGGGACATAGTGAAAGCGAGAGTTGAGGACATCAAACTTGGCGTATCGCTCTCCACCAAGGGATTTGATTTGGGAGTGGTGCGCGCGTACTGCGGGACGTGCAGGCACGCGATGGCTTTGCACGGGAACGCGGTGCAGTGCACGCACTGCGGCAGGGTGGAGCGCAGGAAGCTCTCTAAATCATACGGCCAGGACATTATGCTCAACGAGATAAAATTCTGAATAAAAAATAACGATCTAAATCGCTGAAAAATGGTGATTGAAATGGAAATCAACATACTGAATCATGAGAAAACGTCGCTCGAATTTGAGATAGTAGGGGGAGAGTACACCGTTCCGGAGCTGCTAACGAAAAAGCTCTCCGGGAACGACGCGGTGGAGTTCGTTTCCTACAGGGTTGGACATCCACTCGTAGGAAAGCCGCAGATAATCGTGAAAACCAGGACAAAGGACGCGCTCGAACTCACGTTGGACGCGCTTGAAGAAATAAAAGGCGAAATCGCGGAATTCGGGAAGGCGTTCAGGAAATCCAAATAGGCCGCGTGGTTTTTGTGGATCTGAAAAAAATCGGCGAAAAATTGGCCAGATTCGAGGAGAGTGCGGCGCAGGTCTCCATCCTCGTGATAACCCTAATCCTTTATCTGCTCACCAAAAACCCCATCTTCGGCGTGCTCGTGGCAATCGAACTCGTGGCGTTCGTTGCCCTGGAGATTTTCCACGGTATTCGCGACCATGGGATGAAGCACGAGGCAATGGATACGCTCAAGTCGCTCGCGATTGCGCTCCTCATCTGGCTCTCCATTTCCTTTTTGCTGCGCACCGCGGTGCCGATAAGCGCGGTTGTTTCGTGCTCCATGCTCCCGAACATGCAGAGAGGAGATCTGGTGATAATACGCGGGAGCGCAGCAAATGAGCTCCGCGCGCCTGAAATAGAAATGGATATTGAAGAGCTCAGGGCGGTCTTCGGCCCGGAAACAAAAGTGAGTTCCCCTTACCGCAATTTCACAGTGAACGGCTCTCTGTTTTCCTATTGCTCTGCGTACCGGCTTTCGGACGAACTCTGCACCAGCTTCCATTCCGGGCCAGGGAATTTCATTGAGCAGAGGGGGCCGCTTTCATTTTCCTATTCGCAATGCGAAAGACGGTCATTCGGTTCCGGCGCAGCGGAGAAGACGCCCTGCATAACCTCGGTTTCGTACAAGGGAAAAGAGTACAGCACCAACCTCTCTAACGATATAATCGTGTATGAGCCGAGCAAAGGCGACCTCTTTTCATATACTGGGGACATAATCCACCGCGTGTTCCTCAGAATAAATGTAGGAAGCCAGGCCTACCTGCTCACCAAAGGGGACAACAACAACGTGTTCGACATCCAGTTCTACGAGTATTCGAGGAAGCTGGCCAACACTCCTGTTCCTGGGAAGAACGTTAAGGGCGCGAGCATATTCGCAATCCCATATGTGGGCTATTTCAAATTGTTTATCTCGGGCTACGTGGACGAGCCGGCTTACTGCAATAGTAATCTTGTTTGAAGAAAATGCTTTCTGGGTCGAAAAAGGGATAGCGGACGAGATGTTTAGGGCAGACAAAGAAGAGTGGCTGCGCATGTACGAAGCGCTCCTCGCAAAGCATAGGTGCACCGGGGCAGAGGCAGCGCCGGGCTTCTTTTTCCCCCAA